>JANNNE010000188.1:0-2078 GCA_031398385.1 Ideonella sp. | reverse complement strand
GCTCTACATCACCGACGAGGTGACCTCGTTGCTGATGCCGGTGGCCAGCGGCTTGTTTGCCGTCTTCATCATCGCGTTCTGCATGATGCATCCGGCAACGCGGCGTGCGGCGCCGCCCAGTCGCGCCATCGCGCTGACATTCACGGGATTGCTCGGGGTCGGAACCATCGGTGCGGTGCTGTCGGGTACCGGACTGTCCGCGCTGTTCGTGATGACGATCGCGTTGCTGTTCGCCCTCTGGTGGACCGGCGCTCGTTTGCCGCCACTGTCACGGCTGATCACGCCGCCAGCCGCGCTGTTCGGCGTCCTGTTCGCCACATTCTTCGTGATCGTTTCAGTGCTCGGCTTCGATCTGTTCTCGAGCCTGCGCGGTGTCGAAGCCAATCGACCGGCTGGTCTGTTCCTTGAACCGAGCCACTTGGCGCTTTACGTATTGCCACTCTGGCTGATTGCATTTTCACGTCAGTCGTTCCGGCCGGTCCTTTACAGCTGCCTGCTGTTCCTGATCGCTACACAGTTCACGTTCTCGATGTTCGCCGTGGTTGCGGCCTTCATCGGTCTGAAGGCAATCCTCGACTCCAGGTCGATGCGTCAGACGCTGGCGACGCTGTTCAAGGCTTCCGCGGTCGTCGCGGCCACCCTGATACTCGTTTACAACGTGCCCGACCTGATCGTGATCAACGATGTCCAACTCCCGACCTACATCAACAACCGGGTCTTCGGTTTCGTAGCCCGTGCGGGCGACGAGAACTTCAGCTTGTCGCCGCTGGTGATTGTCCAGGGAGTCGAATTGGCCGGGTTGTCGATCGACGCGAGCAGGGGCCTGGGCGTCGGCCTGGGCAACATGGGGATCAACGAAGCCATCTATTCGCAAAGCCCGACCCGCGACATCCTGGTCAGCGTCACTGCAGATTTTGAAAGCCTGAACTTGCGCGATGGCGGGATCCTGATGAACAAGCTGGTGGCCGAAGTCGGCATCCTGGCACTGCCGTTCTTGTGGCTGTTGGGACGGGTCGTGCTGCGCATCCGGGACTTGCCGCGCAGTCCTGCGAGGCATGTACACATGATCCTGGCAGCATTGACCTTCACGTTGCTGATGGTTCGCGCCATTCCCTACTTCGCGGCACCCACCTGTCTGGCGATCCTTTCGCTGGCTTCGTTGACTCACGGCGGTAAAAAGCGCCGCAAACGTCGGCGGCGCGTCATCCGAGCACCTTCCGTGCAAATGGCACAACCCGGTTGATGCACGAGTCACCCGGTCCAGTCCGCTCGCGTTACGGTTTTCTGCAGTCGATCTGGCTCGCCGGATGCCTGTTGACGACGCGACTGTTCTTTCGTCCCAGCCGACTGATCCGCTTTCCGATCTTCTTGCGTGGCAAGGCCAATATTCGCTTCGGCCGCCGCTTCGTATCCGGCTATCTGGCACGTCTGGATGCCCTCGGAGGACCGGGATGCATTGAATTTGGCGACGACGTGCAGATCAACGACTATGTTCACATCGGCGCGATCGAACGGGTTCGGATCGGCAACCACGTATTGATCGCCAGCCGCGTTTTCATCAGCGACCATGACCACGGCCTGTACGGGACCGACCCCGAATCCGCCAGTTCGCCACAGCAGCCACCGGCGCAGCGGATCGTGACAGGCAGGCCGGTCGACATCGGCGACCGGGTCTGGATCGGCGAAAATGTCTCGATTCTTTCCGGGGTGACGATTGGCAGCGGATCGATCATTGGCGCTGGTGCGGTGGTTCGCACCGATATCCCCGCCAATTGCATCGCGGTCGGTGTCCCGGCCCGGGTGGTGCGTAGATTTGATTTCGAGAAGAAGATTTGGATACCAGTGGTCGGCCCTGCCTAGTCATTTCGGCCGTCAATTTCACCGAAGGCGGACCGCTGACGATCCTGCGCGAGGTCGTCGGCGTTGCTGCGCGCGATTTTTCCAACTGGCGGGTTTGTGTCGTCGTGCATCGGCTGGGCTTGCTGAACATTGCCGGAATCGAAGAGATCGTCTACCCGCAGGCCAAGCGCTCATGGTTGCGACGCATGTGGTGCGAGTGGGTCGAGCTCGATCGGATC
>JANNNE010000152.1:0-2098 GCA_031398385.1 Ideonella sp. | reverse complement strand
CGTGATCATCGTGCTGCTGGTGATCGTCATCTGGTCTATCCGGCGCCATCGCGACCCGAAACTGAAGATCGAATCCGAGTCGCCGATCGATGCGCTGATTCCGTCGCTGGCCGGGCTCACCCTGAGTACGCCGGTGGCCGGTAACTCGGTCGAGATTCACGCCAACGGCGCATTTTTCGACTTCCTGCTCGGGCGCATTGCCGCCGCGCAGTGTTCGGTTCATTTCGAGACTTTCCTGTGGAAGCCGGGCGTTCTGAGCCAGCGGATGTCCGACGCACTGTGCGAGCGTGCACGCGCCGGCAAGCAGGTGCGCGTGCTGCTCGACGCAGAGGGCTGCAAGAAACTGGACGAGGCCTTTCTGGAGCGGATGCGTCAGGCGGGTTGCCGGGTGGTCATGTTCCATCCCCATAGCTGGCGCAACCTGGGCATCCTGAACGACCGCGATCACCGCAAGCTGGTGGTCATAGACGGGCGCGAAGCCTTTGTCGGCGGCCATTGCATCGTCGACAACTGGCTCGGCGATGCGCAGGACAAGGAACACTTCAGTGACCTGAGCGTGCACCTGCAAGGGCCGATTGTCACCACGCTGCAATCGGTGTTCAGCGAAAACTGGGCTGGCGAAACCGGCGAACTCTTCGTCGGCGACGACGTTTTCCCGAAACTCGAACCAGCCGGTGACATCACGATGCACGCCGCCTGGCTGAAGCCGGAAGGATCAGCCCCGGCCGTGAAGATCCTGCATCACACCGCGATCTGTCTCGCGCGCAAGCGAATCTGGATCCAGAACCCCTATTTCATTCCGGAACCGGAGGCGATCGACGCGTTCGGTGAAGCCGTCAAACGCGGCGTCGACGTACGGGTGATGATGCCCTCCACCGGTGGCAGCGACTTTCCGCTCGTTCAACACGCCGGCCATCGAAACTTCGAAAAATTGCTGCGCTGCGGGGTCCGGCTGTTCGAATATCAGCATACCCTGCTGCACCAGAAGGTAATGACAGTCGATGGCGTCTGGAGTGCGATCGGCTCGAGCAATTTCGACGACCGGTCGTTCGAGACCAACGACGAGATCACGATCGGCATCCTGGACCGGGCAACGGCGGAAAAACTGGATGCTGTGTTCGAGAAATTTGTCCCGGGCTGCGAGGAAATCAAGCTCGAGGCCTGGACCAGGCGGGGCTGGTGGCACAAGTTGAAGGACAACGGGTTCTACCTGTTCAACGAGGTGCTGTAGGTCGTCTCGCGCCCGCAGCAACGGACGGTCTGGCTCAGCGAATCGCCCGCACGGAAGCGCCGATCAGCCGGTCGTCGGCCGAGCGAAGGCTTTCCGCGGGTTCAACGAGACGCCCAGAAATCATGCTGCATCGAGATCGTTTCGGCAGCCAGTTCAGGTAACGGACCGATCAGGTCGACCGGCTTCTGGCAGTGATCGAACACGTAACGCGACGACACGCTGAGGGTCGGATTTTCGGCATGGCTGCCGGTTTCGGCGAGCAACTGTGCCTCGGTCATCGCGAAGACGATGCGCCCGATATTGGCCCAGTAGGCGGTGCCGGCGCACATACAACAGGGCTCGACCGCGGTGTACAGGGTGCAGTGCCAGAGAAAATCCGGCGTGAAATTGGTCGCCGCGATGCGCGCCAGCGTGGCCTCGGCATGATTGACCGTATCGATGTTGCACTGTTCGAGCAGCACGGTTTCATGATCGGGGCCGACCAACACCGCACCGAACGGATGATGGCCGAGCGCCAATGCACGCCGCGCCACCTCGTTCGAGCGCTGCAGGTGGCGCCGCATCTGATCCGGGCTGGGCCGTGGCGGACGATCGGATGGTGTCGTAGGGTCGGTCATGGATCGGTCCTCGCTCAGTCGGGGTCATTGTCCATCGGGTCCGCCAACGCTTGCGAGCGGTGCGCGCGCCAGCCGTTTCCGAGTCGGACCACGCCAGCACGCTAAGCTTGGCGCCATGCTGCCTTTCAGCCGTCCCGGTGGTATCACCACCCTGTTCGCCGCCATCACGCTGCTCGCGGGCTGCGCAGTCGAGCAACAAGTCCTGCGCCCGCAAGCGTCGCCGAACGAGGTGCGCGCCCAGATCGTGGCA
>JANNNE010000149.1:0-14671 GCA_031398385.1 Ideonella sp. | reverse complement strand
GGCTGGAGCCGTTACGCGGATGGACAGGCTTGGCAGGCAAGGTTTTCATGGCAGAGATCTTTCAGGAGTCGAGGGGGTCTATGCCGTCGAATTCTGGTCAGCCACCCAGCAAGCCGACACGTACAAAGGTACGGTCGTCAGGGACGCGGGCTCGAGAGTTCGTGAAGCGGTTCACGTTTGCAATCGCCTTGGCCGTGCGACCCGCCGAGCCTGCACTTCACGAATTGCGCAGCGCGCGGGCCCAGCCTGCACCACACTTGCGAAGACCAGCGTCCCTGAACAGTGCGAGCGCCGGAGCAACTACGCCGGCCACGAAGTCGAAGTCGGCGGTGGCGTCGGATTCAAGTTGTATCGGCTGCCGAGTGGCTGCAAAAGCTGGAGTCTGCGAGTCGTGGGGGCTGAAGCCAAAGACGGAGCGTCGGCAAAGAGCCACACAAGGACCCGCAATGGACAGCACCAGGCCGTGAACATGACCTTGGACCGCTCGCCGCGACGAGCGACACGTTCGTCGGGTGGTGTGTTGGGTAGAGAAAAAAAACGGGCCGCGAAGGCCCGTATTTGCTTGCTGTCTGGCGGAGAGGGCGGGATTCGAACCCGCGGAACCTTGCGGTTCGCCTGATTTCGAGTCAGGTACATTCGACCACTCTGCCACCTCTCCTGGTGTGCTGTTGCGTGGTGGTCGCCAACGCAGCCCAAGATTCTAGCCCAATGGGCAGGCCCTTCGGGTGTGGCGGCGCATCAGTCGGTCACGGTCAGGCTCAGACCGCTCAGCCGCGCGTCCGACAGGCGGGTGGTCCAACGTTGTCCCGCAGCGATCGGCCAAGCGTCGGTGATGGTGCCGGTGGTGACCATGTCGCCCGCGCTGACCGTCCAGTCGGGCGACTGAACCGTCATTGCCTGCAGCCACAGATGAAGCGCCAGCAGCGGCGAGTCGAGCACATTGCTGCCCTGCCCGCGGTCGACTGCCCGGCCGTCGCACGACAGCTCGATGGTCAGCGCGGCCAACTGGCCGGACAGATCGGCGCCGAACTCCGAGGGATCACAGCGGGGGCCGACCAGCAGCGCGCCGTGCAGCGCAAAGTCGGCCACCGAATCGGCGGCGGTGAATCGCCAGCCATCGAAGTGGGTGTGAACGATCTCGACGCCGTGCGCCACCCAGTCCAGGCAGTCGATCAGTTCTTCGGCCGAGAGGCCCGGTTTCGGCGCATGGCGGAATGCGAACACCACTTCGGGTTCAAAGCGCGGCTGAACCAGCCCCTGCATCGACAGTTCGGCCGCAAGGCCATCGAGCACACGAACCGTGCTGTCCCACACCGGCGCCCAGATTGGCGCGTAGACGCCATAGCGCGGCCAGATGCTGCGGTTGGTGAAGCCGATCTTGTAGCCGACGGGCCGCTCGCCGGCAGCGACCCGCTGGCGGCGGATTTCCTCGCCGACGGCGAAGGCATCCTGCAGTGAAAAAAGCGCTTTCGATGACGGCAGCGGTATCAGCACCGCCTGCCGGCGAGCCGTCAGCAACTGTTCGGCAAGCTGTTTGATATCGGCCATGACGTCCAGCCTCCGTGGTCAGGCTTTCAGAACCTCGATGCCACCCATGTAGGGCAGCAGCACCTTCGGAACGTTGACGGTCCCGTCGGCATTCTGGCAATTCTCGAGCACCGCCACCAGCGCGCGGCCGACCGCCAGGCCCGACCCGTTGAGCGTGTGCACCAGCTCGTTCTTGCCCTGCGCATTCTTGAAGCGCGTCGGCATGCGCCGTGCCTGGAAGGCCTCGCAGTTCGACACCGAGCTGATCTCGCGATAGGTCTGCTGCGCCGGCAGCCACACCTCCAGGTCGTAGGTCTTGGTCGAACCAAAACCCATGTCGCCGGCGCACAGCAGCACCACGCGATAGGGCAGTTGCAGCGCCTGCAGGACCGCCTCGGCATGGCCGAGCATCTCTTCGAGCGCATCGAACGACCGATCCGGATGCGCGATCTGCACCATCTCGACCTTGTCGAACTGCTGCTGGCGGATCATGCCGCGGGTATCGCGTCCGGCGCTGCCGGCCTCCGAGCGGAAACACGGGCTGTGCGCGGTCAGCCTGATCGGCAGCTCGGCCTCGGCCAAGACCTGCTCGCGCACCGAGTTGGTCAGTGAAATCTCCGAGGTCGATATCAGGTACTGCTCGGCCTGGTCTTCATCGCCGCCGCGCAGCACCCAGAACATGTCTTCCTTGAACTTGGGCAACTGACCGGTGCCTTCGAGCACCTCGCGGTTGACGATGTACGGCGTGTAGCACTCGGTGTAGCCGTGCTGGTCGGTCTGCGTGTTCAACATGAACTGGGCCAGCGCGCGGTGCAGCCGCGCCATCGGTCCGCGCAGAAAACTGAAACGCGAGCCCGACAGCTTGGCGCCGGTATCGAAATCGAGCCCGAGCGGAGCGCCGATGTCGACATGGTCCTTGACCGCAAAATCGAAATCGCGCGGCGTACCCCAGCGCTTGATCTCGACATTGGCCGTCTCGTCCGCGCCGTCCGGCACACTGGCGTGCGGCAGATTCGGCAGGCCCATCAGCATGGTCGACAACTCGGTCTGGATCACATCCAGTGAATCGGCCGATGCTTTCATCTGCTCGCCGATGCCGCTCACCTCTGCCAGCAGCTCGGCCGCATCCTCGCCCCTGGCCTTGCGCCCGCCGATCTGTTTCGACAAGGCGTTGCGCCGTGCCTGCAGATCTTCGGTGGCACTTTGCACCCGCTTGCGCTCCGACTCCAGCGTCTGGAAGCGTTCGACGTCGAGAAACGGCTGCGGCGATTTGCGCCGCTCCAGCGCAGCGATCACGCTGGGCAGGTCTTTGCGCAACTGGGCAATGTCGAGCATGGCGGGGCGGCCGCGTGGCGACCTCAAGAATCGGAAGCTGGAATTGTAGGAGCGGCTTCAGCCGCGATGGCTTGCCGACCCAAACGAAAGCGCGGCTGAAGCCGCTCCTACGCAAACGAACCAGATTCGTCGCTCAGGCGGCGTGGCCAGCCAGGCAGTCTCTCCAGGTCATTGATCGTTCGCAACGAACCCGATTCGTCGGCTCAGGCGGCGCGGGCCTCGCGCTGCCAGTGGATCACCTGCTGATTGGCCGCCGGTGCGGCCTGCGCACAGGCTTCGCCGAGCACCTTGACGGCGCAATCGGCGCAACTCCCGCAGCGCGTTGCCACCCCCAGATCGAACTGCAGGCACTCGAGGCTGTGCGCGCCGTTGGCGGCGGCTTCGCGGATCTGCCGGTCTGAAACCCGGGCACACATGCAGACAATCATCGACGGGCTACCTCGTATCGGACGTGTTGGCCCGGCTCAGCTCGGGTCACCCATCTGCGATTGCAGATAGTTCTCCAGACCGACCTTGCCGACCAGGTCGATCTGCGTTTCCAGAAAATCGATGTGTTCCTCGGTATCTTCGAGGATGTCCTGCAGCAGGTCGCGCGACACATAGTCGCGCACCGACTCGCAGTAGGCGATGCCGTCCTTGATGGTGGCCTGCGCGCCGGTCTCGGACTGCAGGTCGCAATCGAGAATCTCGGGCACGTTCTCGCCGATCAGCAATTTGCCCAGGGCCTGCAGATTGGGCAGGCCGTCGAGCATGAAAATGCGTTCCATCAAGGCGTCGGCGTGTTTCATCTCGCCGATCGATTCGTCGTATTCCTTCTTGGCCAGCTTGTCGAAACCCCAATGCTTGAGCATTCGGTAATGCACGAAGTACTGGTTGATGGCGGTCAACTCGTTCTTGAGTTGGGCATTGAGGTGGACGACGACCTGCGGATCAGCCTTCATGAATCGCTCCTGAGATGGCATTGGCATCCACGGCCACGCAGCCATGGATGGCGGAAAGTGCCATTCTCGACAAAAGGACGCGCTTCGGATGGGCGTCGCGGGAGTCAGGGCAAGGGAGGTTCGAAGCAGTCACGGCATAAATCATAACCGCGAACCGTTCGCATTTGCAATTGCGTTCACACAAAGACCCTCCCGCGGCTGAACGCGGCTGGGTGTGGGTCAGCGCGGCTGGGCGCGTTGGCGTGTTGGCGCAGTTGCGTGGTGGGCCTCCACGACCCCTCCACGCCGGTTCGCTTCAGCCGATCTTCAGCCCTTTGGGCAGCGGAAAATGAACCGTCTCGACCACACCCGGCATACGGCGCACCGTGATCGCGCCGAGCGCGCGCAGCCGCACGATCACCTGATCGACCAGGATTTCGGGCGCCGAGGCACCCGCCGTCAGTCCGACCTGATTCTTACCCTCGAACCAGTGCGGCTGCAGGTCTTCGGGGCTGTCGACCATGTAGGCCTCGGTGCCCAGGCGCTGCGCCAGTTCGCGCAGGCGGTTGCTGTTCGAACTGGTCGGGCTGCCGACGACGATCAAGATGTCGACCTGCGGCGCCAGCAGCTTAACGGCATCCTGCCGGTTCTGGGTGGCGTAGCAGATGTCCTGCTGCTTCTGCTCGCGTACCGTCGGGAAGCGACGCTTGACGGCCGCCAGGATCTCCGCCGCATCGTCGACCGAAAGAGTGGTCTGGGTCACGACGGCCAGTTTGTCGATCTGCGAAACCGCCACGCGCTGAACATCCTCGACATCCTCGACCAGGTGGATGCCTTCGTTCAACTGCCCCATCGTCCCTTCCACCTCGGGGTGCCCCTTGTGGCCGATCATGATGAATTCGTAGCCTTCGCGGTGCAACTTGGCCACCTCGACATGCACCTTGGTGACCAGCGGGCAGGTGGCGTCGAAGATCGAGAAACCGCGTGCCTTGGCCTCGCGGCGCACCGCCTGGCTGACGCCGTGCGCGCTGAATACCAGCGTCGCACCCGGCGGCACATCGGCCAGATCCTCGATGAAGATCGCGCCCTTGTCCTTCAGGTCATTGACGACATAGGTGTTGTGCACGATCTCGTGGCGCACGTAGATCGGCGCCCCGAATTTGGCCAGTGCGCGCTCGACGATCTCGATCGCGCGATCGACCCCGGCACAGAAGCCCCGCGGTTCAGCCAGTACCACTTCTTGAACGGACGCCGCCATCACAACACCCCGATCAGTTGGACTTCGAAGCTGACCGGCCGGCCGGCCAGCGGATGGTTGAAATCGAACAACAGCCAGTCGTCGGCGGTCTCACGCACGACGCCGGCATAGGCACCCTGGCCATCGGGGGTCGGAAATTGCACCACGTCGCCGACACCATACCGGGCATCGGGATCACCCAGCTCGGCCAGCAAGGAACGCCTGACCCGTTGCAGCAGATCCGGATTGCGCTCGCCGAAGGCCTCGCCCGCGGCCAGCTCGAAGCGCTGGTGACTGCCCTCGGGCAGGCCAAGCAGACGCGCCTCCATCGCAGGGGCGAGTTCGCCGGTGCCCAGCGACAGCGTGGCGGGCTTGTCGGCAAAGGTATTGATCACATCGGCGCCGTCGGGGCCGGTGAGCCGGTAATGCAGCGTCAGGAAAGAGCTGGCCTGGACAATGTTCAAGGGGATTGTTCGCTTCGATAGACTGCTGCAATTTTAGGGCGGACCGCAAAGCGCGCGGGCTTTGGGCCGACAAGGCCTCGCCGGACATCGGCCAAGCGCGCACGAACCACCGAACGAGGGATGCAGAACCTGCCAGGAAGCCGTTCAATGTTGCATCCAGCCTCCAATGCTCTCGGGCACACCCGCGCCGTGTTGAAAGACCTTCCCCCCGATGCACGTCCGCGCGAGAAATTGCTCAACTTCGGCCCGGCCGCGCTGGCCGATGTCGAGTTGATCGCACTGTTGTTGCGCACCGGCATGAAGGGCCTGAATGTGCTGCAGCTGGCCGAACAGATTCTGCAGAGCTTCGGCGGCCTGGACGGGCTGCTGCAGGCCAGTCCGGCCCAGCTGGGCCTCGTCAAGGGCCTGGGGCCGGCCAAACGCGCCGAGCTGGGTGCGGTGCTCGAGCTGGCGCGGCGTTCATTGGCCCGGCGCCTCGGCGAGCGGCCGGTGTTCGAGTCGCCGACCCAGGTCAAGGACCATGCACGAATGCGCCTGGCACACCTCGGCCACGAGGTCTTCGCGCTGATGTTTCTCGATGCCCAGCACCGGCTGATCCAGTGGGAAGAAATGTTCCGCGGCACGCTGACGCAGACCAGCGTCTATCCGCGGGAAGTGCTGAAGCGCTGCCTCGAGCTGAATGCCGCGGCGGTGATCCTGCTGCACAACCATCCGTCGGGCGTGGCCGAGCCGTCGCGGGCCGACGAATATCTGACGCAGACCCTCAAATCGGCGCTGGCGATGGTCGATGTCCGTGTGCTCGATCACCTGGTGGTCTCGCACAGCCAGGTGGTGTCGTTCGCCGAGCGGGGCCTGCTGTGACCCGGCAGCTCCAGGTCTTGCGCCGCAAGCGCGCCCCCAGGCCGGATCCAATCGAGGAATTGGCGCGTTTCAGGCAGGCTCTGGCTGACGCGCGCCAGCAGCGCCTGGCACGCGAAGCCGAGGAACGCGAACACGCCGAACGACTCGAGCATGAACGCAACCTGTTCAGCCGAAGCGTCGGCAGCGTGCAGCCGCTGCGCCGCCTTCCCGCGCCGCTGGTGTGGCGCGAACCCCCGCAGGCCATTCCCCGTCAACGCGAACTCGACGAAGCGGCGGTCCTGCAGGAGGCGATCTCCGATGAATTCGACGTCGAGACCCTGCTCGATACCGACGATGCCCTGTCGTACCGGCGCAGCGACATCGGCGTCGAGGTGCTGCGCAAGTTGCGCCGCGGCGTGTGGGCGATCCAGGCCGAACTCGACCTGCACGGCCTGCGCCGGGAGGAAGCCCGCGAGGCCCTTGCCGCATTCATGCGCCGGGCGGTTCGTGAACGCCTGCGTTGCGTGCGGGTGGTGCATGGCAAGGGCAACGGCTCGCCGGGCCGCGAGCCGGTGCTGAAGTCCAAGGTCAAGACCTGGCTGGTGCAACGACAGGAGGTGATCGCCTTCGTGCAGGCCCGCGCCGCCGAGGGAGGACACGGCGCGCTGGTGGTGTTGCTCAGCCCCGGCCTGGTCCGCCTGCGGGCCAGCGGGCTGGCGCGATCGGATTGACGTTCGGATTTCATGTGGGAGCGCCTTCAGGCGCGATGGGCTCGTGGCACCCACCGATCGCGCCTGAAGGCGCTCCCACAGAACACCGGCAACGACCGAGCCGCCGCGTCAACCGCCGCGGTTGCGCATGAAGTCGGCGGTCTGGAACAGCGAATCGGCCAACCGGTCGGCGAGCGCCGCTTCGATCTCGACTTCGGCCATCGCCTGCACCATGCAGACCATCCACTGGTCGCGCTCGGCGATGCCGATCGAAAACGGCAGGTGGCGCGCGCGCAGGCGCGGATGTCCGAAGCGCTGCTGATAATGATCGGGACCACCCAGCCAGCCACACAGGAACCAGAACAGTTTGTCGCGCGAGCCGTCGAGCGATGTCGGATGCAGGCTGCGCAGAACCTGCTTGTCGGGCTGCAGGTCCATCAAATCGTAGAAGCGGTCGACCAGCGCCCGCACACCCGCTTCGCCGCCGATCATCTCGAACGGCGTCGAAGCGGCCGGCTCGGGATCGGAGGGGTGAGCCGAAGCGGACTCGGCCGGTTCAGTGGACACGGACAATCGCGGCAGGCGCCGTCAAGTCATTTTCTCGGCCACCTGCAGCACCGCACGCGCACTCGGACAGCCGGGCATCGATTCCACCAACAGACGGCGCTTCTGGATCGCCTCGCGGACATTCGAATCGAGCGGCACCTCGCCCAGCAGCTCCAGCTTGACGCTTTCGAGCGCGCCATCAACTTCCTGCTGCAACATCGGAGTCACGTAGCGATCGACCACCTGCTGCAACTGGCCCCGGATGACCCGGCCTTCGCCCGGCCGGGTGACCTGATTGACGATCAGCTTGATGATCCGGCGACGCTGCTGAGCGGCCAGCACCTTGATGGTGGCATAGGCATCGGTCAGCGACGTCGGCTCGGGCGTCGCGACGATGATGATGTCGTCGGCCAGCGACGCCGTGTACAACACCACGTCGGAGATGCCGGCGCCGGTGTCGAGCAGGATGCGGTCGTAGCGCGGCGAGACAGTGCGCAACACCTCCAGCAACTTGTCGCGAATCTCGGAGGTCAGGCGCGAATATTCAACCAGCCCGGAGCCTGCGAGCAAAGCGTCAAAGCCGCCGGGCGCAGGCAGCAAGGCGTCCTCCAGCGAGCACTTGCCGGTGAACACATCGTGCAGCGTCACTTTCGGGAACAGGTTGAGCACGACATCGAGATTCGCCATGCCGAGGTCGGCATCGAGCACCAGCACGCGCTCGCCCCTCTGCGCCAACGCCGCAGCCAGGTTGGCCGACAGAAAAGTCTTGCCGACACCGCCCTTGCCGCTGGTGACCGCCGAGATACGGGCCCGGCTGGCTTCCGGCCGGGCCTTGTCAGGGCGAGTGGTTTTGATGGCGGCACTCATTCTTCAAGATCCTGAAACTGGGAAACGGCGAACAACAGACTCTTTTCCTCCGCACTGACCTGTATAACCGCCGCCTGCTCGAGGCAGGTGCGATCGCGCCCATCAGCCTTGGCACGGTAGAGCTGCTGATCGGCACGCTCGATCCACAACAAGGCCGACGAGCGAACCCACTGCGGCGCGAAGGCTCCACCGAGGCTGATCGTCACCTGCACATCGACTCCCGGCGCAACCGCAACCGAGCTGTTCTTGACCTTGTTGCGGATCCGCTCCGCAACCGTAAAGCCGAATGCCGGCGGGCAATTGGGCAGCACCACTGCAAATTCCTCGCCGCCGAGTCTGGCCACCGTATCCATCGGGCGGATGCAGTCCTGCAAGGCCTGGGCAACCGAGCGGATGACCATGTCGCCGGCGTTGTGCCCATGTTCGTCATTGACACGCTTGAAATGATCGATGTCACCCAACAGCAGCAACGCCGGCTCGCCGGCCCGGGCAACCCGGTCGACTTCGCGGGCCAGCGCCAGTTCGAACTGGCGACGGTTCGACAGGCCGGTCAGCGCGTCGCGACTGGACAACTGGCACAAGCCGTCGATGACCGACTGCATCCACTCGGTCGAGCCGACCTCGAGATCGGACGGCAGATCGTGGCCGGACTGAATCAGCAACTGCAGCGCCGATTGCAGGTCGAGCCCGTTTTTTGGCGGCGCCACGCCATCCTCCACGGATGTTTCCGCCTGCGCAGCTGCCGATAACGACGAGTAGGAAATCATCTGCTTATTGAATGCGGGCCAGGGCCAGTCTTGGCGCGCAGTCTAGCAGCGCGCTACCAGGCGTCAGGACCGGAAATGACGGGTATCGGTGGGCCATTTCGCTTTCCCGGGCCTGGGATTGCGCGGCAACACACGGGATGGTCATCGCTCAGTCCGCTGGCAGGAACAGGGCCTGCAGGTCACTGAGCCAATCGAATCCGCGCTCGGTCGGCCAAGCGCGTTCGAAGTCTCGAGCCAGCAGTCCTCGCTGCTCGGCTGCGTCCAGCGCCGCACTCACTGCGCTGAGCGGCAGGCCGGTGCGCGCGCTGAAATCGGCCAGTGCAAAGCCCCGCTTCAGCCGCAAGGCATTCAGCATGTATTCGAACGGCAACTGGTTGCGCGCAACTTCCTCTTCCTGCGCCACGGCGCTGCCCGCCAGTGCCGCATCCATGTAGCCGAGCGGATCGCGAAAACGCACCTGCCGGATCACACGGTGCGCAAAACTGAGCTTGCCATGCGCACCGGCGCCAATCCCGAGGTAATCGCCGAACTGCCAATAGTTGAGGTTGTGGACACATCGATGACCGTTGCGGGCGAACGCCGATACCTCGTAGCGCTCGAGCCCGGCAGCGGCGGTGCGCTCGCTGATCAGGTCCAGCATCTCGAAGGCCAGATCGTCGTCGGGCAGGGACAGCGCACCGGACGGCGGGTGCTTGGCAAACAGTGTATTGGGCTCGAGCGTCAGGTGGTAGATGGACAGGTGCGGCGGCGCGAAGGCCAGTGCCTGCTGAAGATCCGCCTCACACTCGGCCAGCGTCTGCCCGGGCAAGGCATACATCAGGTCGAGGTTGAAAGTATCGAAACAGGCGGCGGCCTCCTCGACCGCCGCACGCGCCTGCGATGCGTCATGGACCCGGCCCAGCGCGCGCAGCTTGGCGTCATTAAAACTCTGCACACCGATCGACAGCCGGTTGACCCCGGCGGCCCGGAAATCGCGGAACCGATCGCGCTCGAAGGTGCCGGGATTGGCCTCGAGGGTGATCTCGCAATCGGGCTCGAGGGTCAGCCGGGCACGGATGTCGCCGAGCAACTGGTCGATCGACGCCGGCTCGAACAGGCTGGGTGTGCCACCACCGATGAAGATGCTGTGCACCCGCCGCCCCCAGATCAGCGGCAACGATGCCTCGAGGTCGGCGCGCAGCGCATCCAGATAACGCTGCTGCGGCAAGGCACTCTGCCCGCCGCTGCGCGGGCCCCACTCGTGCGAATTGAAATCGCAGTAGGGGCACTTCTTCAGGCACCACGGCAGATGCACATACAGCGCCAGCGGCGGCAGCGCGCTCAGGTTCAGCGTTCCCGGGCGCATGTAGTGGAGCAAGCGGGAAGCCGGATCGACCGGTGTGGTCGGCGCGTCGCCCTGCCCCGATTTGCCGTCGGCCTGGCGTGGCCACGGCAGCGCCTGCTCAGCCAAACCAGACCTCGCGCATCAGCTCGCGCATCTGGGCCGCCGCGCGGGCCCGATGACTGTGGCGGTTCTTGATCTCGGCGGTCAACTCCGCCACGCTGCAGCCGAACTCGGCGATATGAAGCAAGGGGTCGTAGCCAAAGCCGTGAGAGCCGCGTGGCGCGTCCAGCAAGTCGCCCTGCCAGCGACCCATCGCCACCAGCGGTTCGGGGTCGTCGGCCGTGCGCACCGCAACCAGCACACCGACGAACCGCGCCGAGCGCCGCTGCTGGCCGGCCATCTTCTCGAGCAGCACCCGGTTGTTGGCAGCATCCCCGCCCGCCTGACCGAACAGGCCGGCATAACGCGCCGACAACACCCCGGGCGCGCCCCCGAGGGCGTCGACACACAGGCCCGAATCGTCGGCCAGTGCCGGCAGGCCGGAATGCGTCGCCGCATGGCGCGCCTTGGCCAGCGCGTTCTCGAAGAAGCTGAGATACGGTTCTTCAGCCTCTCCGATGCCCAGACTGCCCTGGCTGACCAACTCGACCGACAACTCGGCCAACAGGCTGTTCAATTCGACCAGCTTGTGCGCGTTGTTGGACGCAAGGACAAGTTTCAACGTTGACCCCGATTCGATCGTCGTACGCGCACGCTCACTCGGCGAGCGCGCGTTTCTGGGCTTCGATCAGCTGCCGGACACCGAGATCGGCCAGTGCCAGCAATTCGTTCATCTGTGCGCGGCCGAAGGCAGCCCCTTCGGCCGTACCCTGCACCTCGACGAACCCGCCACTGCCGGTCATCACGACATTCATGTCGGTATCGCAGGCCGCATCCTCGACATATTCCAGATCGAGCAGCGCCGAACCGTCGACCAGCCCGACCGACACTGCGGCCACCGCGCCGCGGATCGGCGATTCGCTCAGCTTGCCCTGCGCGATCAGCCAGCTCACCGCATCGTGTGCGGCCACATAGGCGCCGGTGATAGCGGCAGTGCGGGTGCCACCATCGGCCTGCAACACATCGCAATCGAGCGAGATGGTGCGCTCGCCAAGCTTGCCCAGATCGAACACGCAGCGCAGCGAGCGACCAATCAGGCGCTGGATTTCCTGCGTGCGCCCGCTCTGCTTGCCGCGCGCGGCCTCGCGGTCGCTGCGGGTATGGGTGGCGCGCGGCAACATGCCGTATTCGGCGGTGACCCAGCCTTCGCCGCTGCCGCGCTTGTGCGGCGGCACGCGCTCTTCGACCGATGCCGTGCAGAGCACCTTGGTATCACCAAACGACACCAGCACCGAGCCTTCGGCATGGCGGGTGTAGTGGCGTTGCAGCGTCACCGGACGCAATGCATCGAGGGCACGGTCTTGCGTGCGCAGAAAACTCATGGAACAACCTTTCTTCAGGATCGACGCGGACGCAGATCGTGCCGCGGCAACGCGGGGATCGTTGCCTCGTGGTCGAAATCGGAATCGCCGCGAACGGTATCACCCTCGCGTTCGTCGGTGGATTCCCACTCGACGGCCAGGGCGGTGACATTGTCGCTGCGCGCGCCTCCGTTGCGCAACGCCAGCTCGACCAGCCGCGGCAGCGCGCGATCGATCGCATCGTCGCTCATCTCCTGCACCAGCCGCACGTCACCGACCGCGCCCCACAGACCATCGGAACACAACAGCAGCCGATCGCGGGGCTGCAGCGCGACCGGCCCGGCAAAATCGATCACCGGCAACCCCGGGCTGCCGAGGCAGGTGAACAGCACATTGCGGTTGAAGCGTTCCGAGCGTTCGGCCGGCGGCTTGGCCTGTTCGAGCTCGGCCATCGAATGGTCGCGCGTGCGCACGAACAGCCGGCCGCCACGGATCAGGTACAGGCGTGAATCACCGCAGTGGGCCCAGTAGGCGTCGCGATCCTGCAGCACGCAGGCCACCATCGTGGTGCGCGGCGTGTCGCGCATCGACTTGCGTTCGCCATAACTCTGCAGCTGGTAGTGGCCGGCGACGATCGCCTCGTTCAGAAAGGCCTGCGGGTCATCGATGCGTGGTTTCGCCTCGCGCTGGAAACGCCCGGCGATGGTCTGCAGGCCGAGTTGCGCGGCGACCTCACCCTCGGGATGTCCGCCCATGCCATCGGCCACCGCGAACAGCCCGCTGTGCCGCGTATAGCTGTAGCCGACGCGGTCTTCGTTTTTCTCACGGCCGCCCTTGCGGCTGATCTGGAAGACGCTGAATCGCATCGACGCTCAGCTCTTGGCACCGGTCGTCAGCGTCTCGACACCCAGCTTCAGGCGCTCGCTGAAGCTCAGCTTGGTGTAGCGACGCTCAGTCTCCCGAGCCAGTTCCTTCTGCAGCGCGAACACGCTCTGCGGGCGCGCCAGCGGGTCGAGCGACATGCACCACTCGGTCACTTCGATCAGGTTGTCGGAATAGACATTGCGCAGCCGCGACAGGCTCAGCGCCAGCCGGTCTTTCTCGATGCGCTGCGGCGCGTCGTACGGCGGGTAACCCTGCATGCAGGCATACAGGCAGGCGCCGATCGCGTAGATGTCGGTCCAAGGGCCGAGCGAGCCGTCACGCCGATACATCTCGGGGGCGGCGAAGCCCGGCGTATACATCGGCCGGATGAAATCGCCCTGCTTGCTGAGCACTTCGCGCGCAGCGCCGAAGTCGAGCAGCACCGCCTTGTTGTCGTTGGTGATGAAGACATTGGCCGGCTTGATATCCAGGTGCAGCATCTTGTGCTGGTGCACGATGCGCAGCCCGCGCAGCATCTCGTCGAACAGGGATCGGATCGTCGATTCGCGGAATACCTTGTCGCGTTTCAGATCACGCGCGGTGACGATGAAATCCTGCAAGGTATCGCCCTGCAGGTAGTTCATCACCATGTAGACGGTTTCGTTCTCGCGAAAGAAGTTGAGCACACTGACCACGCTGGGATGCGAGATCTGCGCCAGCGAACGGCCTTCCTCGAAGAAGCTTTTCAGGCCCAGGCGATACAGGGGCTGCTTGTCAGGCTGGACCCGCGGCACCAGCTCACCGGGTGATCGTTCCGCCAGTGAGGCCGGGATATATTCCTTCAGCGCCACCAGCCGGCCCTCGGCATCTTCGGCCAGATAGACCACGCCAAAGCCGCCGGACGCAAGCCGCTTGACGATGTGATACCCACCTACCACCGTGCCAGCCGGCAACGAGGCAGGTTTGGGCTTTGACATAATCAGTTTTTGATTGCGCGAGACTTCATGCCAGTCTACAGCATGACCGGCTACGCCAGCGCCAGCAGTGGCGCCGGTTCGGCCGCAGCGGCAGCCGATGCCGACGAGCCTTCCAGGGACCCCGCAGCCGACCCGACCGGATCATCGGTCAGCGTCGAGATTCGCTCCGTCAACGGCCGCTTTCTGGACCTGTCGTTCCGCCTCCCCGAGGAGATGCGCGGGCTGGAGCCGGCACTGCGCGAACTGATCACTGCCGCGGTGCGACGCGGCAAGATCGAGTTGAGGATGTCGACCCGCAGCGAATCGGAACAAGCCTGGCCGCAGCCGCAGGCGTCGCAGCTCGGCAAGCTGGCCCGGCTGCAGGACGCCGTCCACTCGTGGCTGCCAAAAGCGCCGATGTTGAGCGTCAACGAGGTGCTGCACTGGTGCAAGGGCGCGGCGCCGACCGAGCGCCTGGACGACGCCGCACTCAGTGCGGCGAAACAGGCCATCAAGGGCTTGCGCCGGGCCCGCCAACGCGAAGGCGAGAAACTGACCGCGGTCCTGCTGGAGCGGGTTGCCCGCCTGCGCGAACTGGCCGACCAGGCCGAACCGCTGGTCCCCGAGGTCGTCAAGCGGCAACAGCAGAAGTTTCTCGAACGCTGGACCGAGGCCCTCGAATCGACCGGTGCCGCCCAGACCATTTCGCAGGCGGCCTTGCAGGAACGTGCGCTCAACGAGGCCGCTGCCTATGCGATCCGGATCGACGTGGCCGAAGAACTGGCCCGCCTGCGCGCCCACCTTGAAGAAATCTCCCGCCTGCTGAAAACCGGCGGCGAAGTCGGCAAACGGCT
>JANNNE010000126.1:0-7075 GCA_031398385.1 Ideonella sp. | reverse complement strand
CGCGACAGCCTGCAGCTCGCGGCACTGCAGACCCTGGTGCTCGACGAAGCCGATCGCATGCTCGACATGGGTTTCTTCGATGACATCGCCGGGATTGCGAAGCTGTGCCCGAAGCAGCGCCAGACCTTGTTGTTCTCGGCCACCTATCCGCCCGGCGTCAGCAAGCTGGCTGCTTCGCTGATGCGCGAACCGGTCGAGATCAAGCTCGACACGGTGCATGCGGCCGGCCAGATCCGGCAGCAGTTCTTCGAGGTCGGCGAGGCGCAGCGCCTGCACGCGGTGTCGACGCTGCTGAACCACTTTCGCCCGGCCAGCACGCTGGCGTTCTGCAACACCAAGCAGACCTGCCGCGACCTGGTGCAGGTGCTGCGAGCACAAGGCTTCTCGGCCCTCGAACTGCACGGCGATCTCGATCAGCGCGAGCGGGACCAGGTGATCGTGCGCTTCGCCAACCGAAGCTGCAGCGTGCTGGTGGCCACCGACATCGCGGCGCGCGGGCTCGACATCGAGCAACTCGAGGCGGTGATCAATGTCGAGATCGCCCCGGACGCGGCGACCCATCTGCACCGGATCGGCCGCACCGGTCGTGCCGGCGCCGACGGCTGGGCCTTCAGCCTGGTCGGGCTCGACGAGATGGGTCGGGTCGGGCAACTGGAAGTTGCGCACGGATTCAGCACCCAGTGGATGAAGCTGGATGCGCTGGTCGATACCGATCCCGCGCCGCTGCGCCCGCCGATGACGACCCTGCAGATCCTGGGCGGGCGCAAGGAGAAGATCCGCGCCGGCGATATCCTGGGCGCGTTGACCAAGGACCTCGGCTTCGTCGCGGCCGATATCGGCAAGATCAACGTCAACGATTTTTCGACCTATCTGGCGGTGCGGTCGGGCATCGCCGAGCAGGTGCTGACACGCTTGTCCGCCGGCAAGGTGAAGGGGCGCAGCATCAAGCTGAGGATGTTGCCGGTCTAGTTGGCCTGCGAGCCAGGCGCACGTGCCAACGGACAGGCACATTGCGGCGACAATGTCGGCTTGTTCCGATCTGCTGCTTGCGTCCTGCCGTGCCCGAAACCCTTCCGAATCCCGAACAGCAGCCCGATCCGGTTGCTTCTTCAGAGGCAGTTGCCCAGCCCGATCCCGGTGCGCCTGCAGAGACGGTTGCCCAGCCTGAATCCGGGTTGCTGCGTGAACCCGAGGCGGCGGAAAGGATGGAGCCCGAGCCCGAGCAAACAAACCAGCCGGAGTCCGAGCCCGCGCAACCGAAGCAGCCTCAGGTGGCCGAACTGTCGGCGAATGCCTGTGCGGCCAAACTGGCGGAGCTGTTTCCTGCCGTATTCAGTGCAGCGGCCGCGAGGCCCTTGAAGTTGCGCATCCAGGCCGACATTCAGCAGCGCGCGCCCGGCTTGTTCACGCGCAAGTCGCTGTCGAACTTCCTGCACCGTCACACCACGTCGACCGCCTATCTGCGCGCGCTGGCCAGCGCTGAATCGCGGGTCGACCTGGATGGCGGCCCGGCCGGCGAGATTGCCGATGAGCACCGCCAGGCCGCGGCAGCCGAACTCGAACGTCGCCGCAACCTGCACGCCGCGCGCCGAACCGCCGAGCGTGATGCGCAACGAGCCGCGCAACGTGATGCACAACAACAGGCGATGCGTGAACATGCAGCGCAGGCCGATGCCCGACGCGACCGCGCCGGCCTGTTGCGGGCGTTCGAATCGACGACGCTGACCTTGGCCAACTTCTGTGCCCTCAAGTCGATTGCACCGGCCGATCTGGAGGCCACGCTTGCGCTGGCGCGACAGGATCGGGAGCAGGCGGTGCGGCAGCCTTCAGACGCTCCCGCGCGTCCCGAGCGCGAGCCGCGAAGTGCCGGGCGTGGCGATGATCGTCGAGATGACGAGCGTCGACCGCGCGCCGCAGGTCGACGGCGGCAGGAGCAGCAGCGCCCGGCCGCCGCGCCGCGCAAAGCGGCGGCCGATCACTGAGGCGGGTTGCTTGCAGGCGATGACGGATCAGCCCGCGCAGCCGCGCAATCCCCTGCATGGCCTGACGCTCGAGGCGATTGTGGTGGCGCTGGTCGATGCCTACGGCTGGGACGGACTGGGCGAACGCATTCCGGTGCGTTGCTTCACCAGCGACCCGAGCGTCGCATCGAGCCTGAAATTTCTTCGCAAGACGCCGTGGGCGCGTGAGAAGGTCGAGAGCCTTTACTCGTTCATGCTGCGCGACAAGAAACGCGGCAGCGTCTGAGCGCTGCTGGATGACGCCGGGTGCGCCTGAGGGCGGCGACCTTGCAATGCGCCGGCGGCACTGTTGAACGCGCCGGCAGCATCGCTCAACGCGCCGGCAGTACCGTTCCCGAACAATCCCCGAAGCCGATGCGGCGCGCGCCGGCGCGCTCGCAATGACCGCGCAGGATCAGCGTGTCGCCGTCTTCCAGGAAACGGCGCGTTTCGCCATTGGGAAGCGTGATCGTCTGTTTCCCGCCGGCCGTGAGCTCCAACAGCGATCCGGCCTGGTCGGCTTGCGGGCCGGACAGCGTACCGGAGCCCATCAGATCGCCGGCCTGCAGGTTGCAGCCATTGACCGTGTGGTGCGCCAGCAGTTGGGCAGCGGTCCAGTACGAGGCCTGCGCGCTGGCCGATCGGCTCAGCAACACGGCATCCTGGCCGGCGTCGCGCATCTTCGATGTCTTCAACCAGACCTCGAGTTCGATGTCGATCGCGCCGGCGGAACGGTTCGCCGGGCTGTCGAGATAGGGCAGCGGCTGAGGATCTTCGGCAGGCCGCTCGAACGCCGCGCGAAACGGCGCCAGCGCTTCCAGCGTGACGATCCACGGCGAGATCGTAGTGGCGAAATTCTTGGCGAGAAACGGCCCGAGCGGCTGGTATTCCCAGGCCTGCAGATCGCGCGCCGACCAGTCGTTCAGCAAGGTCACGCCGAACAGGTGATCCTCCGCCTCAGCGATCGGAACCGCCTCGCCCAGCGCATTGCTGCGGCCGACGAAATAGCCGAGTTCGAGCTCGTAGTCGAGCCGCTTGCTGGGTCCGAAATCGGGCTTGCCCGTGTCGCTGGCGGTCTGTCCTTTGGGTCTGGCAAATGACTGGCCGCTGACGCCGATCGACGAGGCCCGGCCGTGGTAGCCGATCGGCACCCACTTGTAGTTCGGCATCAAGGGGTTGTCGGGACGGAACAACTTGCCGACGGTGGTGGCGTGGTGGATGCCGGTGTAGAAGTCGGTGTAGTCGCCGATCGTGCAGGGCAGCGCGAGTTCGGCATCGGTCATTGCGACCAGGCAAGTCTGCAGATCGGCCTGCTGCGCACTGCCTTCGGCCAGGGCTTTCGACAACGCCAGGCGCAGCGCGGTGCGCGCTGCGGCCGACTGGGCCATCAGCGGATTCAGCTGGCCGTCGGCCAGCGGCTGCAGCAAGGCCGCGATCGCCTCGGTCCAGCCACGGCTCGCGGCGGCTTGGCGCAGGTCCAGGATCTGATCGCCGATCGCCACGCCGATCGTCCACTGGTCGCCGCTGCCGACACGACGGAAACGGCCGAACGGCAGATTCTGGATCGGGAAGTCGGTAGCCGAATCATTGGCCGACTCGACCCAGCTGCGCAGTTCGGGGTGGTGGGTGGCGTCGAGGGTCATGGCTTGAATTGATCCTGCAGGTCGGCCCAACATTGTGCATAGGCCGGGTCGAGCGCGCCGCCCTGCATCGCAAATCGGGTCGGCACGAAGCGGTAGCGGCTTTCGAACATGAAGGCCAAGGTGTCGTCGAGCTTGTGCGGAGTCAGGTCGGCATGGGAGGCCTTGCTGAATGCGTCGGCATCCGGGCCGTGCGGCACCATGCAGTTGTGCAACGAGGCACCACCGGGTTTGAAGCCCTCCGGCTTGGCATCGTATTGGCCATGCACCAGGCCCATGAACTCGCTCATCAGGTTGCGGTGATACCAGGGCGGGCGGAAGGTATCTTCAGCCACCAGCCAGCGCGGCGGGAAGATCACGAAATCGCAATTGGCGGTGCCCGGGGTATCGGATGGCGAGGTCAGCACCGTGAAGATCGACGGATCGGGGTGATCGAAACTGATCGAGCCGATCACCATGAAATCGGCGGTGTCGTATTTGAGCGGCGCCAGATTGCCGTGCCAAGCCACCACGTTGAACGGTGTGCCGTGTTGCTGATTGCGCCACAGCCGGCCGCCGAATTTCTTGATCAGTTCGTAGTCGCTGCCGCCGGATGGCTCGAAACTGGCCGCCGGGGCGAGAAAGTCGCGTGCATTCGCCAGGCCGTTGGAGCCGATCGGCCCCAGTTCGGGCAGGCGAAACGCCGCACCGTAGTTTTCACAGACATAACCTCGCGACGGGCCGTCGGGCAGGCCGATCTTGAACGCCAGCCCGCGCGGCAGCAGTGCGATCTCGCCGGGTGCGACCTCGAGCACACCTTGTTCGGTGGTGATGAGCAGACGGCCCTGCTGCGGCACCAGCAGCATTTCGCCATCGGCATTGATCAGCGCGCGCCGCTCCATCGAGCGGTTCGCGGTGTAGACCAGCGCCGCGATCCCGATCTGCGCCTCGACATCGCCGTTGGCTGCCAGCGTGTGCAGGCCGTCGACGAAATCGACCGGCTGATCGGGAAGCGGGAACGGGCTCCAGCGCAAGGGGTCGGGCGGGATCAGCGGTGTACCGCTGCCGTCGCCATGGGCACCGCTGGTCCAGCCCGGCTGCTCGTACGGCTGATAGTTGCCGGTGACTACCGACGGCTGCCGACGGTACAGCCACGAGCGGCGGTTGTCGGCGCGCGGCGCGGTGAAGGCGCTGCCCGACACCAGTTCGGCGTACAAGTCGTGCGGCGCCCGTTGCGGGCTGTTGCGCCCGAGCGGCAGTGCGCCCGGCACGGCTTCGGTTGCGAAGTGATTGCCGAACCCGCTCAACTGTGGGCTCGAAGAGGATGAGGGCGGGTGGGTCGTCATGGCGGTATCAAGAGGGTTGCGTTGATCTCGATCAGCGGCGTCGAACGCGCTTCAGGGCGTCGCACCGGCGCTGCCACGTGCGGCGGCGAGGGCTTCGCGCAGCACCGGCAGACTGCCGATGTGATTGGCCAGCAGCAGCACCAGCCGCGCGTTCATGGCGTGACTCTGCGCGGTGCTCAGATCGGCGTGGGAATCGATCAGTGCCTGATAGAACTCGTCCGGCGAATCGAGGTTGGGCGTATTGTTCAGCGTCATGCTTGCACTCCTTCCAGCGCCAGCGCTCGGCGCAGCGCAGCGGCCACCTGCCGCGCTTGTGGCTGGCGCCAGCGCGCGCAGACGTGGTGATCCGGGCGCAGCAGATAAACCGTCCCGGGGCGGGCGTCGTAACGCTGCGCGAGCGCACCTTGTTCCGGCACGACCACGATATCGAGTTCGGTCAGACCTTCGGCGCCGGCCAGCATGTCTCGCCGGATCGCGGTCAGATCGCCGCCATCGAACAGCAGGGCGCAGAATTTGCCGTTGCGCGGCAGGCGTCGCAGCAGCCAGGGTGCCTGCGGATCGCTGTCTGCAACGTCCAGCGGTCCGTCGGCGGCCACCGCACCGGGGACCATGCGGCCGCTGAACGTGTCGATATCGGGCGTGTTCAGCGGCGATTCGCTCAGCGTCGCCGGCACCGACAGTCGGCCGCTGTTGACCAGCGTGCGGGCAAACGGGTGGTTGCGCGCCAAATCGAGCGTGGCGTCGCGGAACAAGCGGCTGATCTCGCTTTTCGGCGTGATGAAATCGGTCGCACGGGTCGAGGCCTGGATGTTTTCGTCGGCCGCGAATTCACGCTCGCATCCATAACTCGCCAGCAGGCGCGGTGAAGCCTTGCCGCGCAACACATGGGCCAGCTTCCACGCCAGGTTGTCGACATCCTGCACGCCCGAATTGGCGCCGCGTGCGCCGAACGGCGACACGCCGTGCGCCGAGTCGCCGGCAAACAACACACGCCCCTGGCAGAACGCATCCATCCGCAGGCACGAGAAGGTATAGACGCTGGCCCATTCGAGCTCGAACTGCACCTCGTCGCCGAGCAGTGCACGCACCCGCGGCACGATGTTCTCGGGCTTTTTCGCCTCGTCCGGATCGGCGTCCCAGCCGAGTTGGAAATCGATTCGCCAGACATCGTCGGGCTGCCGGTGCAGCAACACGCTCTGGTTGCGGTGGAAGGGGGGGTCGAACCAGAACCAGCGCTCGGCCGGGAAGCCCGCCTTCATCTTCACGTCGGCGATCAGGAAGCGGTCCTTGAAGCTGCGGCCGTGGCTCTCCAGGCCCAGCAGGCGGCGCAGCGCCGAACGTGAGCCGTCGCAGGCGACGACATGATCCGCATCGAGTTCGTAGCGCCCGTCCGGCGTCTCGATCTGCAACCGGACGTGGGTCTCGTGCAGCGTCGCGCCGGTCACGTCGTTTTTCCAGCGCAGGTCGATCAGCGGCAATTCGGCGGCGCGCTGCGCGAGATGACCCTCGACGTAATACTGCTGCAGGTTTATGAAGGCGGGGCGTTCGTGGCCTTGTTCGGGCAGCAGATCGAAGGCGAAGATCAGGTCGTCGCGGAAGTAGACCTTGCCGACATTCCACGACACGCCCTTGTCGACCATCACGTCGCCGCAACCCAGGCGATCGAATATCTCCAGCGTGCGCTTGGCGAAACAGATCGCGCGCGATCCGGTCGACAGCCGATCGTCGTTGTCGAGCAGCACGACGGCAACGCCCTGCTGCGCCAGGTCGATCGCCAGGCTCAGCCCGACCGGGCCGGCACCAACCACCACCACCGGATGCCGAACCGGCTGCGCGGTGTCCTGGTCGGCGCAGCGCCGGTACGGAAAGACCAGTTTCTGGAAATCGACGGGGCCGGCGATGCTGGCCTCGGCAGCCTCGGCTGCAGGCAAGGGCTGGGACACGGGGTCTCCTCAGTGGCGTGGCGGGATGTGGGCTCGATTGACCGGCTGCGGCGGCGGTTCAGGTCTCCAGTGCCTTCCACATCTCGATGTCGCGCTCGGCGGTCCAGATGCGCGGATCCGGGTATTGCGTCACCTCGTCATAACAACGCGTCACGTCGAACGGCATG
>JANNNE010000109.1:0-4723 GCA_031398385.1 Ideonella sp. | reverse complement strand
GCGCGGGGAAAACCAGTGCCGCAACAGCGGCACGACAGGCACCATAGTCACCTCAGGATCCAGCCATGAAACGCACCTATCAAGCTTCCAAGACCCGCCGCGCCCGCACCCATGGCTTTCTGGTGCGCATGAAGACCCGCGGCGGCCGCGCCGTGATCAAGGCGCGCCGCGCCAAGGGCCGCAAGCGCCTGGCTGTCTGATCGGCAACAGCGGGCTTGCGCCAGCCCCCGGCGTGATGGGCCGCATCATCCGACCGGCTGATTTCCAGCGGGTCCTGGGTACAGCACCCTGGGCACGCAGCAGCCACTTTGCCGTTCATCACCTGCAGCAGGCACCCAGCCGCGCGGCCCGTCCAGACTCGCCGCAGGCAAAGTTATCAACAGATGACGAACAGAGTTGTCCACAGCTTGTGGATGACTTGGTTTGTGCGGCCCCGGAAAAGGCCGTCGACGGCTGGTGGTTGGGCCTGGTGGTGCCGAAACGGCATGCCCGGCGAAGCGTCACCCGCAACCTGCTGAAACGCCAGATCCGGGCCGCGGTCGGGGCTGCCATCCCGCCAGATGCGCCGGCTGAGTCGGCCCAGTCTGATCGGCAGCCTGGTCTGCGGCCGGGCTTGTGGGTGGTTCGGCTGCGCGCGGCGATCGATCGCAAGCAATTTCCCAGTGCCAGTTCCGAGGCGCTGCGCCGGGCCATGCACGACGAGCTGAGCCAGCTGGTGGATCGCGCCGTCGAGCGTTGTCATGCCTGATTCGAAACCCGTCTGGTTGACCGCCCTGCTGCTGCTTCCGCGCCGCGTGTTGATCGCGCTGGTGCGTTTCTACCGCCTGCTGCTGAGTCCCTGGCTTGGCAACAGCTGCCGCTTCGAGCCGACCTGCTCGCGTTATGCGATCGACGCACTGCAACAGCATGGCGCTGTCATCGGCAGCACATTGACAACCGGCCGGCTGCTGCGTTGCCATCCGTGGTGCACCCCCGGCTACGACCCGGTGGCCGAGCGCCCGCTGCGCCTGTTCACCGACCTGTTGTCGCCTTCTTCGAAAACTGAAAAGCCTTCTCCATGACCGATATCCGTCGCACCCTGCTGTGGGTGGTGTTCTCGATGTCCCTGGTATTGATCTGGGACGCGTGGAACAAGCACAACGGCCAGCCCTCGCTGTTCAGCCCGGGACCGGCCGCTGTGGTCCAGCCGACCGGCGGCGCGACGCCGCCGGCATCGGCACCCAACGCCTCGTTGCCGACGCCTGCCGCGGTTCCGGGCGCCGTCGGTCCGGCGGCCACCTCGGCCCTGCCCGGGACCGCCGCAACCACCGGAACGCCGGTCGGTGAGCAGATCACCATCACTACCGATCTGGTGAAGGCCACCTTCGACACCAAGGGTGCCGACATCGTGCGCCTGGAGCTGCTGAAATACGGCGACCACAACGACAAGAGCAGCAATGTGCTGCTGTTCGATCAATCGGCGCAGCGGTTGTACAAGGCGCAGACCGGCCTGATCGCCGCGCAAGGCGGTGCGCCGCTGCCGAATCACCTGACGCAGATGACCGTGTTGCCGGGCAAGCGCGACCTGACCGACGGCAGCAACCTGCTCGAGCTCAAGTTCGAGTCGCCCGAGATCGGCGGCGCCAAGCTGGTGAAAACCTACCGCTTCAACCGCGGCAGCTACCTGGTGGCCGTTCGGCACGAGGTGATCAATACCTCGCAGGCGCCGATCGATCCGCAGCTGTATCTGCAACTGGTGCGCGACGGCAATGCGCCGGCCGGCGAATCGAGCTTCTATTTCACCTTTACCGGCCCGGCGCTCTACACCGACGCCGAGAAATTCCACAAGGTCGATTTCAGTGCGATCGAGAAACGCCAGGCTGGCGATCGGATCGATCACCCGACCAAGGCCGACAACGGCTGGGTTGCGATGGTGCAGCACTATTTCGCGTCGGCCTGGATGCTCGGCGCCACCACCGACGACGAGAAGCGGCCGCGCGAGTTCTACACCCGCAAGGTCGACACCAATCAATATTCGATCGGCATGATCGTGCCGCTGGGCAGCTTGGCGCCGGGCGCCACCCAGGCCATCGATGCGCGGCTGCTGGTCGGCCCGCAGGAAGAAGACAAGATCAGCGCCATCGCCCCGGGGCTCGAGCTGGTGAAGGACTACGGCTGGTTCACGATCTTGTCGAAACCGCTGTTCTGGCTGCTGACCCAGTTGCACAACCTGTTCGGCAACTGGGGCTGGGCGATCGTCGGCCTGGTGTTCGTGTTGAAGGCTGCTTTCTTCTGGCTCAACGCCAAGGCCTACAAGTCGATGGCCAAGATGAAGGCCATCAACCCGAAGGTGATGGAGATGCGCGAGCGGCTGAAGGACAAGCCGCAGCAGATGCAGCAGGAGATGATGCGCATCTACCGCGAAGAGAAGGTCAACCCGCTCGGCGGCTGCCTGCCGATCGTCGTGCAGATGCCGTTCTTCATCGCGCTGTACTGGGTGCTCCTGTCGAGCGTGGAAATGCGCAACGCGCCGTGGATCCTGTGGATCACCGACTTGTCGGCGAAAGACCCGTTCTTCATCCTGCCGGTCCTGATGACACTGACCAGCCTGTTGCAGACCTGGCTGAACCCGACGCCACCCGATCCGATGCAGGCCCGCATGATGTGGATCATGCCGCTGATGTTCTCGGTCATGTTCTTCATTTTCCCGGCCGGCCTGGTGTTGTACTGGTTGACCAACAACGTGTTGTCGATCGCGCAGCAATACGTGATCAACCGGCAGATGGGCGTGTTGCCGCCGAAGCGCAAGATCGTGCTGCCGTCGTTCCTGAAGCGATAGCGCCAGCGCGGCGACCGGCCGATTTCAACGCCCGGTTGCCGGCTCTCGCCGCCCCGCCATGCTCGCCCGCCATGCTGATGCCATCGTTGCGGTGGCCACCGCCCCCGGGCGCGGTGCGGTCGGAATCGTGCGGGTGTCCGGGCGCTACATCGATGGCGTGATGCAGGCGCTGTGCGGCCGCAGCCTGGCGCCGCGCCATGCCACGCTGCTGCCCTTCATCGGCAGTGACGGCGAGATCCTCGACCAGGGCCTGGCGCTGTATTTCCCGGCGCCCAACAGCTACACCGGCGAAGACGTGCTCGAGCTGCAGGCGCATGGCGGCCCGGTGCTGCTGCAGCTGCTGCTGGCGCGTTGCCTGCAGGCCGGCCAGGCGATCAATCTGCGTCTGGCCACGCCGGGCGAGTTCACCGAACGCGCGTTCCTGAACGGCAAGCTCGATCTGGCGCAGGCCGAGGCGGTGGCCGATCTGATCGACGCCAGTACCGAAGCCGCGGCCCGCTCGGCCAGCCGCTCGTTGAGTGGCGGCTTCTCGACCGAGATCAACCGGCTGCGTGACGAGCTGATCGCGCTGCGGATGCTGGTCGAGGCCACGCTCGATTTTCCCGAAGAGGAGATCGACTTTCTGGAGAAGGCGAATGCGCGTGGTCGGCTCGACCGTGTAGCCGAACAGGTGGACGCGGTGTTGGCCACTGCCCGCCAGGGTGCCTTGCTGCGCGAAGGCATCAAGGTCGTGCTGGCCGGGCAGCCGAATGTCGGCAAGAGCTCGCTGCTGAATGCGCTGGCCGGCGCCGAGCTGGCGATCGTCACGCCGATTGCCGGAACCACCCGCGACAAGGTCACCGAGACCATCCAGATCGACGGCGTGCCGCTGCACGTGATCGATACCGCCGGGCTGCGCGAACTCGGCGACACCGGCGACGAAGTCGAGCGGATCGGCATCGCCCGCAGCTGGGCCGAGATCGAGGCCGCCGACGCGGTGATCTTTCTGCACGACCTGACCCGCATTGCCGAGCCGGCCTACGAAGCCGGCAACCTGAAGATCGCCGAACGATTGCTGGCCCACCACGCCGGCCGCGACCGCGTGCTGCATGTGTTCAACAAGGCCGATCTGGTGCCCACTGAGATCGCGCTGCCTGCGCTGCCCGCGGCGATCGCACGATCCGACGACCGGCGCCTGAGCGTGTCGGCCGCCACCGGTCAGGGGCTCGACGCGCTGCGCCAGAACCTGCTCGAACTCGCCGGCTGGCATTCGCGCCCCGAAGGCCTGTTCAGCGCCCGCAGTCGCCACGTTCATGCGTTGCGGCGCACGCGTGAACACCTGACCGAAGCCCAGGCCCAGGCCGCGCTGGCCGATGCAGCCCTCGATCTGCTGGCCGAGGAACTGCGCTCGGCACAAAACGCCTTGTCGGAGATCACCGGGAAGTTCACGGCGGATGACCTGCTGGGGGAAATTTTCGGGCGGTTCTGCATCGGGAAATAGGGTGAGAACTCCGACGCCGCGATCAACGTAGTCGAACTCGGCAGAAGCGGCGGCACGACCCGAAATCGCGGCGCAGCAGAGCGCGGTGCCGGGATCTCCAGGCGCTGATGTCGGGGGTCTGACCGCCAGACCCCGAAGCTCGGGCTGTCCGACCTTTGTGAAAATGCCGCAGCAATAAGGCCGAAGAGACTGATTGCAGGATGGGCGGATGGGCCAGCATTTGGATGCCGGATGCTCTATTCGGCATACTCGCGCGCCGATTCTCATCAAGACCTCCGCGACCCTTCGAATGACGATCGTGGAGTAGCTGATGTCTCCCTCGCAGCTGGCCGTCAACAAAGGCTACGTGAGCTCCAGCGACGCTGACCACCTCCCCAAAGCGGCCCCTCGGCATCGGCGATCTGGAGCAAGCATTTGCCGCGCTC
>JANNNE010000038.1:0-1836 GCA_031398385.1 Ideonella sp. | reverse complement strand
CCGGTGACGAAGGCAATCGTCCACGAGCCCTCGCGCGGATACTGCACCAGCACCGCTTCGCGAAAGGCATTGCCGCTGCTCGAGAACAAGGTATCCGACACCTGCTTGACCGAACTGTAGATCGACTTGACGATCGGAATCCGACGCAGCGCCCAGGCACCCTTGCGCAATGACCACTGGCCAATGAAATTGGTTGCGAACACGCCAGTCAACAACAGGCCGGCCAACATCACCAGCACCCCCAGACCGGGGATCGAGCGCAGCGACTCCAGCGGCGGGCGGGCCGACGCCGGCAACATCGCCTGCGAGGTACTCAGCACGAAGCCGAAAACGTCGTCGAGCAGGCCGAGCGCCGCATGCAGGACCCAGATCGTGACTGCCAGCGGCAGCCAGACCAGCAATCCGGCAATCAGATACTTCTTCACGGCTTACCCAATGGCCTGCCAGCGCTCAGGCCTTGGCTGGCGGCGGTGCGGCGGTGGGCGAAGCCGCCGGCGCGCTGCTGCTGGCCGGTGCAGGCGCAGCGGCGGGAGCCGGCTTGTCGACCGCTGCCTTGCCGGCGGCCTCCTTCGGCTTCGCGTCATCGATGGACGCCTTGTCGGCCTTCTTGTCAGCCTGGTCGGCCTGTTCGGGCTTGCCGGGCGCAGCCGGCTCGGCGTCACCGCCCTCTGCCTTCTTCTTGCCCGCTTCGCCACCCCGGAAATCGGTGACGTACCAGCCCGAGCCCTTCAGCTGAAAGCCGGCGGCAGTCACCTGTTTGACAAAGGTCTGGGCACCGCAGGCCGGACAGGTGCTGAGCACCGGATCGGAGATTTTCTGCAGCACGTCTTTCGCGTGACCGCAGGTCTCGCAGCGGTAGGCGTAGATCGGCATCGGAAACTTTCTCGGGTGGGCGGGCGCGGTTCAGCGCGCCTGACAGAAATTCAAAGCCTATGATTCTATTCCGAGATGGTCACCAAGGCCCCGGCGCTTCGAATCGCCCGGAAAAAGCGCAATCGCCCATGCCGACTGTCACCTGAACCAGACGAACACCACAGCGGCGCCACTCATGAAGCCGAGCAGCAAGGCGCCGATCTGCTGCCACATGCGGCGACTGCGGCGGCGATCTTCGAGCAACGCCGCCAGCAGCCGGGCCTCGACGGCGGGACGCGGCTGCAGGCGCTGGTGCAGCAGGCGCGGCAGCTCGGGCAACAGCTGCACATACCGCGGCGCTTCGTTCTTCAGGCGGTTGATCAGCCCGGCCCAGCCGACCTGGTCTTCCATCCAGCGCTCGAGAAACGGTCGGGCCGTCACCCACAGGTCCAGATCGGGATCGAGTTGCCGGCCCAGCCCCTCGATATTCAGCAGCGTCTTCTGCAGCAGCACCAGTTGCGGCTGGATCTCGACATTGAAGCGTCTGGAGGTCTGGAACAGCCGCAGCAGCACCTGGCCGAGCGAAATATCCTTCAGCGGCCGATCGAACTGCGGTTCGCAGACGGCGCGGATCGCACCTTCGAGCGCCTCGACCCGGGTTTCCGGAGGCACCCAGCCGCTTTCGATGTGCAGCTCGGCCACCCGCTTGTAGTCGCGCCGGAAAAAAGCGATGAAATTCTGCGCGAGGTAGTCCTTGTCGAACTCGGTCAGCGTGCCGACGATGCCGAAGTCGAGCGCGATATAACGACCGAAGGTATCCGGCGCCAGGCTGACCTGGATGTTGCCCGGATGCATGTCGGCATGGAAGAAGCCGTCGCGGAATACCTGTGTGAAGAAGATCGTCACGCCGTCGCGCGCCAGTTTCGGGATGTCGACACCGGCGTCGCGCAGCCGCTGGATCTGGCTGATCGGCACACCCTTCAT
>JANNNE010000325.1:0-23538 GCA_031398385.1 Ideonella sp. | reverse complement strand
GCCGCGGCCATCAGCATGCCGCTCTGGCAATAGCCGCATTGCGACACCTGGTGCAGCACCCAGGCCTTTTGCAGCGGATGGGGTGCGCTCTGGCTGCCGAGCGCCTCGATCGTCAGCACGGTGCGCGTGCCGACCGCCGACATCGGCGTGACACATGAGCGCACCGCATTGCCGTCGAGATGAACGGTGCAGGCACCACAGGCACCGATGCCGCAGCCGTATTTGGTGCCGGTCAGGCCGAGCAGGTCGCGCAGCCACCACAGCAGCGGCATGTCGGAGCGGGCGAGATCGGCCGGAACCTCGCGCGCTGCACCATTGACAAGGATTTCCATCGAAGCTCGGGTCGAGAACCGGTGGGCAGTCGATTCAGTGCGTTGCCGGCGCAGCCTGCAACACGACCGTGGCCGATACCGCACCGGCCCGATCGGCGCGTGCCCGCAGCGTGATCGGGGTTCCGGCCTGCGCGCGCACCAGCCATTCGCAGACGGCGCGATCGGCAGTCACTTCGCGGGTCGGCAAGAAGGCCTGCAGGCTGTGCTTGCCGCCGTGCCCTTCCAGCTGCGGGCCTTCGCTGCGCTTGCGCCCCTGAAGCAGTTCGACCTCGGGCGTCGTCGGCGGCCAGTCGATCTCGAACACCAGGCCCCGCACGACCTTGCGCTGCAGCGCCCGCTTGCTGACATAGGCCGGCAGATATCCGCTGTTGCCGACGATCATGCGGATTCGCCAGTGGTCGTCGCCGAGCTGTTCAAGTTCGGTTCGGACCAGCTCGAGCCTGGGCAGGCTCAGCGCGATCTGCGTCATCCAGCCCGGGAAGCGCGCCGCTTCGCGCTCACGCAGCGCCGGCGGCGGATTGCGCCAGAAATTCATGCGGTCCCAGCCGCCGATCTCGACCGGCCCGAGCTGCGGATGGTCGAATGGCGTCCAGTCGACGTGCGCGGCGCCGCCGCAGAATTCGTCGCTCCACTTCAGCAGCTTCAGGTCATCTTCGACCGGGTGTTCGCGGTACCAGTGGATCCAGGGATAGTCGCTGATGCCCGCCTCGCGGTTCGGCGCCCAAAGCTCGACGACCCAGAACAAGGCTCCCAGGTGCTCGTAGATCCAGTCCTGGGTGCCGGTGATGATTTCCTTCGGGTGATACCGGAACTCGTGCCAGATGCTGACGGTCGGGTAGCCGGTCAGCTTGGTGCCGATCTCGCTGAAACGCTTGAACGACCACAGATCCTCCGGAATCATGTCGTCGTCGCTCTGCGTACCCATCGGTCGCAGGATCACGCCACTGTGCGTGTGGTAGCTGATGGCGGCGCCGATGTTCGGATGGGCGACGATGAAATCGACCATCGCGCGAACCTCCGGCTCGCTGGCCGGATACGGGCCGGCGCCGTGCTGCTCGGCCTCGTGCCGCCAGCCGGCCGGAAAGTTGCGGTTCAGATCGAGGCCTTCGGCGTCCGGATTGACCCGGATCGTCACCCCATCGTGGCGCTGCAAGCTGCCCTCGGGAATCATGCGGAAATAGTCGCCGCCGAATTCGCCCGGCTCGCGCGCCACCATCAGGCGCGGGTCGGCGCTGCATTTCTTGTGGCTGCCGTGCGGATCGGGGATGCGCATCATCAGGATCCGCCCGTCGCCGTCCATGTCTTCGACCGTCAAGCCGTCGACCGGCTGCTCGTCGAACGGGTACGGCCGGGTCGACGAGCGGATGTGACGCGGTCGGTCGGCCAATGCCAGTTCGGCGCCGTCCGGATTAAGTCGCGGACACAGATAGATCGCCCGCGTATCGAGCAGGTGGCCGACCCGGCGACCCTCGTCGCCATCGCTGCCGTAGTGGCGCAGCAGGTGGTCCAGGAAATAGAGCACCGTGGTACTGGCGGTCAGCTCGGCGGCGTGGATGTTGCCATCGGCCCAGAAGGCGGGCTTGTCGTCATCCGGCCCGGTGGCGGCCTGGGTCACGGTGACGACCCAGATGTCGCGCCCCTCATGGCTCTTGCCGATCGATCGCAAGGCGACCAGATCGGGACGTGCGTCCGCGTAGGCCTGCAGCAGGCCGGTCAGCTCATCGTGTCGGTAGAAGCGGGAAAAATCAGGCGCAGGCAAGCCGGTGGATGCATTGGCGGGACGGACGAATTCGGACTTCATGGGTTTGGGACGTCAACGCGGACCGTCCGATTGTCGCGCCTGAATTCGGCAGCGCCGCAAGTGCTTCGCGGCGCCGCATCGGCGGCGCCGGCTCAGGCTTTTACGAACCCGGCGACGCCGTTTTCGAACAACGCCTGGAAATGCCGCGAGACCGGCAGCGTCTTCGACCGTTCGCGCAGCGACAACTCCATGGTTTCGGGGTCAAGTCGACGAGTGCCCTGGATATGTTGCTGGTTGACGACGGCGAAGCGGTTGATCTGGGTAAACCGGCGGGTATCGAGCTGCGCGACGAGTGCCTTCAACGGGGTCCGAACCAAGGCCTCGCCATACCTGGAAACCACACGGGTGCCATGGATCTCGGCCGCGAAATACACGACATCCTCGACCAACAGCCACTCGGCGCGCGGGCCGTCACCGGTCTCGATCGCCTCCAGTGGCGCCGGTCGGCGCAGCTGACCGGCCAGGCGGTCGAGCAGCTGTTGCAAGGAAGGCAACGCCGGACCTTGGCGCGGCGACAACATGGCTCGAGCTTGGCTCACGACTTCGGACATGCGAGCGGTCGCTAGCGGCTTGACCAGGTGCAGCACCGAACCGGCCTTCAGCTCAGCCAAGGCTCGATCGTTCGGTGCCGACAGAAAGATCACCTGCGACCGATCCGCAATGCGGCGCGCCACTTCGATGCCGGTCAGGCCCGGCATGCGCACGTCGAGAAAGCACAGATCGGGTTCGAATTCGAGGAAGCGGTCCCAGGCATCGATGCCATCGTCGGCTTCGATGATCATCAAGCCGGGCCAGAGGCTGCTGAGCGAGCGGACCAGGCGGCGCTTCGCAATCGCATCGTCGTCTGCCACCAAGGCCTTGAACTGCTGCGGCCTCGAATTTGTCGTCATGTCGGGGAGCCCGATCGCACTGTCATCGAACAGCGGATTGGTCATTCCCTGGATCACGGGCTGAAGCATATGAGCCGCAGTCTCGCATCAGCGCCCTTCCATCGGACAACCTGAAACAAACACTTTCAACTCACCCGGTTCGAAACGGGTCCAGGTTTCATTGCTGGTGAGCGGTTCAGTGGCGATCACCGCAACCCGATCGGCAGGCGTGGTATGCGACGAAAAATCGACGCTCAGGTCTTCGTCCTGAAGGTGAGCCGGACCGAACGGCTGGCGCCGAACCAGGTAGTGGAGCTGGGTATTCGCATGCGCCCACAAGGCCTGGCCATTGCTGAGCAGAAAGTTGAAGGTGCCATGCGCGGCGGCCTGCGGCACCAGCTCGCGCAGCGTCATCGTCAGCTCGTCGATCGTCGGCACGCTGGCGTGCGCCTTGGCCAGCTCCTGCATCAGCCAGCAGAAAGCCAGCTCGCTGTCGGTATCGCCGACCGGGCGGAATGAAGCATGCAGCCGCGGGGCGTAGTCGACCAGATTGCCGTTGTGCGCAAATACCCAGTAGCGCCCCCACAGCTCGCGGATGAAGGGGTGGGTATTCTCGAGCGACACCGTGCCCTGGGTAGCTTTGCGGATGTGGCTGATGATGTTGTCGGAACGGATCGGGTAGTTGCGCACCATGTCGGCCACCGGCGAGCCGATCGCACTGACCGGATCGACGAACAGCCGCACGCCGCGTTGCTCGAAAAACGCGATCCCGAAACCATCCTTGTGCTCCTCGGCACGGGTCGAGAAGCCGGTCAGGCTGAAGACCAGATCGGTCGGCGTATTGGCATTGAGTCCGAGCAGCTGGCACATGGTGCGACTCTGGCACAAATCGGCGCGTCGCCGTCAGCCGCGTTCGAACAGCAGGCGCATCAGACTGCCCGGGCGCAGCAGGTTGGTCGGCATATAGGTCTCGTCGAGCACGCCGGCCATCTTCTGCAGCCGGGCCGGGCTGCGGCGTGCGCTCCAGATCAGCAGATCGACCAGCCAGGGATGGTGGTTGACGACATTGGCGCGGTTGTAAACCTCGAACAGCGGCTGCAAGGCACGAACCCGCTGCTCGTAGCCAGCGCGCAGCGACGCGTCGTCCTGCGCCGCGTCGTCAATGTGCTGCCGGCCATCGATCAGCGCCTGCGCCGCCAGGATGCCGGTCTCGAGCGCCTTGCCGATGCCTTCGCCGGTGAATGCGAAGGTGCTGCCGGCCGCTTCGCCGGCCACCAGCAGGCCGGGCCGGGACAGAGCCGCACCGGTCAGCGAACAGCGCAGCGGCGCACCTTTCAAGGCGCCTACCCAGCGGCCACCGCTCATCAATTCACCGGCGATCGGGTAGATCTGACCGAACAGGCGCAACATGCCGCGCAGATCGATCTCGCTCATCGAACGGCCGGTGGAAGCGCGCTCGCGGTGACTGTGCTCGACGCCGACGCCCACATTGAACAGACCCTCGCCGCACGGGAAGATCCAGCCGTAACCGGTGCGCAGACGCGGATGCCAGGCCACCTCCAGCGCGGTGATGCGGCCGGCCATCGACGGGTTGTGCAGATAGCCGCGCAGCGCCACCGCCGACGGCGTCTGCCGCTCGCACAGACCGGCGGCCTGCAGCGCCTGCGGCACCGCGCCGCTGGCCAGAATCGTCCAGTCGGCGCGGATTTCGCGCTCGATGCCGGCGGACTGCACCCTTGCACCGATCACCCGTGCGGGCTGATTCGAGTCATCGCCGTCGGCCGGAGCCACCAATGGCGCGACATAACGGACCGGCGCGAACATCCGTGCCCCGGCCGCTACCGCCGCCTGGCAGACGATCAGATCGAGCTGGCTGCGCGGCAGAACGGCCAGGGTACCCGGCACCTCGATGCGTCCGCCACGCGGCCCGATCGCGGCGACATGGGTCGCGATACGCGCGGCGCACAATACCGGCTCCAGCACGCCGAGCCGCTCCAGGGCACGGTGGGCATCCGGAATCAGTCCATCGCCGCAGACCTTGTCGCGCGGGAACGCGCTGCGGTCGATCAGGACCACGTCGATGCCGGCCCGCGCCAGCCATTGCGCCGCGGCGCTGCCAGCTGGTCCGGCACCGACGACCAGCACCTCGCAACGGGACGGCAGCTGCGCCGCGGGACGATTCAATCCCGCTGCGTCGATCGCGGGCTGGACGGCAATGGCAGGTTCCGGCGTGGGCATGATCTGTCGATGACGACGGCGCCAGGGAGCGCCGCCCTTGCGAAACCCGCCAGACCCGTCAGGCGGCGGCCTTCACCTGCAGACGCCAGGCATGCAGCAGCGGCTCGGTATAGCCGCTCGGCTGCTCCAGCCCCTTGAACACCAGGTCGCAGGCGGCCTGATAGGCGCGCGAGCTATCGAAATGCCCGGCCATCGGTTGATAGGCCGCATCGCCTGCATTCTGATTGTCGACCACCGCCGCCATGCGTTCGAAGGTCTCGCGCACCTGCGCCTCGCTGACCACCCCATGGCGTAGCCAGTTGGCGATGTGCTGGCTCGAGATGCGCAAGGTGGCGCGGTCTTCCATCAGGCCGACATCGTGGATGTCGGGCACCTTCGAGCAGCCGACACCCTGATCGATCCAGCGCACCACATAGCCGAGGATGCCCTGGGCGTTGTTGTCGAGCTCCTGCTGCTTTTCGGCCGCGCTCCAGTTCGGGGCCGCGGTAACCGGAATCTGCAGCAGCTTGCCCAGCAAGTCGTCGTGCTGCGAATCGGCGTCGATCTTCTCGAGCTCGCGCTGCACCTGGTCGACATTGACCTGGTGGTAATGCAAGGCATGCAGCGTGGCGGCGGTCGGCGACGGCACCCAGGCGGTGTTGGCACCGGCCTTCGGATGCGCGATCTTCTGCTCGAGCATCGCGGCCATCAGGTCGGGCATGGCCCACATGCCCTTGCCGATCTGTGCGCGCCCGCGTAGGCCACAGCCGAGGCCGACCAGCACGTTGTTGCGCTCGTAAGCCCCGATCCAGGCGCTGCTTTTCATGTCGCCCTTGCGGATCATCGGGCCGGCCAGCATCGCGGTGTGCATCTCGTCGCCGGTGCGGTCGAGGAAACCGGTATTGATGAACGCGACCCGCGCCGCCGCCTCGGCGATGCAGGCTTTCAGATTGACGCTGGTGCGCCGCTCCTCGTCCATGATGCCGAGCTTGACGGTGTTGGCGGGCAGGCCGAGCAGCTGCTCGACGCGGCTGAACAGCTCGCAGGCAAACGCCACTTCGGCCGGCCCGTGCATCTTGGGCTTGACGATGTAGACCGAGCCGGCGCGCGAATTGCGGATCTCCGGATTACCCAGGCGCTTCAGGTCGTGCACCGCGATCGCCACGGTGATCACGGCGTCCATGATGCCTTCCGGGATCTCCGTCGAGTCGCCGTACAGGATGGCCGGATTGGTCATCAGGTGGCCGACGTTGCGAACGAACATCAGCGAGCGGCCGTGCCGCACCACCTCGCCCGTGCCGTCGGGCGCGGTGTAGACGCGGTCCGGGTTAAGGCGGCGCGTGAAGCGCTTGCCGCCCTTGTCGACTTCTTCGGTCAGCGTGCCGCGCTGGATGCCCAGCCAGTTGCCGTAGGCCAGCACCTTGTCGGCGGCGTCGACGACGGCGACTGAATCTTCCAGGTCGAGGATGGTCGACAAGGCCGATTCCAGGATCACGTCGCTGATGCCCGCCGCATCGGTCTTGCCGATGGTGGTGCTGCGGTCGATCTGGATGTCGATGTGAATGCCGTTGTGGACCAGCAGGATCGAAGTCGGAGCCGCCGCATCGCCCAGGTAGCCGACAAACTGCGACGGGTCTTCGAGCCCGGCGCTGCCGCCCTCGCCCTGCCTGACGACCAGCTGGCCCGCCTCGACCGAATACGCGCTCGCGTCACGGTGCGAACCGGTGACCAACGGCACGCTGCGATCCAGCACGGTGCGTGCATAGGCAATCACCTTGGCACCACGAACCGGGTTGTAGCCCTTGCCGGGCTCGGCGCCCCCGGTCTGCGCGATCACGTCGGTGCCGTACAAGGCATCGTACAGAGAACCCCAGCGCGCGTTCGCAGCATTCAGCGAATAACGCGCATTCAGGATCGGAACCACCAGCTGCGGACCGGCTTGCACCGCCAGCTCGGCATCGACATTCGTGGTGCTGGCCTGGGCCCCGACCGGCGGCGGCACCAGATAGCCGATCTGCTCGAGAAAGCCGCGGTAGGCGGGCATGTCGCTGATCGGGCCCGGGTGCGCCCGGTGCCACGCATCCAGTTCGGTCTGCAGCCGGTCGCGTTCGGCCAGCAAGGCCAGATTCTTCGGCGCCAGATCACGCACGATGGCGTCGAAGCCCTGCCAGAACGCTGCCTGATCCACGCCGGTACCTGGCAGGACGAGTTGATTCACGAAATGGTGCAGATCGGTGTCGACCTGCAGGCCGTGGACGGTGGTGCGGGGGGTTTGTTTGCTCATGTGCTTGATCGAAAACTCGATTTCGTTCGATGGATTTCAGGCCGCCGGGAAAAAATTCAGGACATCGCGCAGGCTGCTGCCGATGCGGGTCGGCTCGGTGCCCAAGCGTTCCAGCGGTTGGCGGGCTCGGTTGACCCACAGCGTGGTGTAGCCGAACCAGGTGGCGCCGATGGCGTCCCAGCAATTGCTCGAGACGAACAGGATATCCGCGGCCGGCCGCCCAAGGGCCTCGGTACCCAGCGCGTAGGTGGCAGGATCGGTCTTGTAGCGGCGTGTGGCGTGCACGCTCAATACCGGATCAAGCAGTTCGGCGAAACCGGCACTCTTGACCGCGATCGACAACATGTCCGGGTCGCCGTTGGACAGGATGCCGGCGCGGATGCCACGCGCTTTCAGGCCTCGCAAGACCTCCAGATTTTCCGGAAACGCCGACAGGTGACGGTATTCGTTCATCAACCGGTCTTCGGCGGACTTGGCAAGTTCCAGGCCCAGGCGCTCGCAGGCGAACTGCAAGGCCGAGCGGGTCAGATTCCAGAACGGCTGATAGTGTTCGCCGCCATGACCGCTCATCGACACCAGGCGGGTGTATTCGATCTGACGGTCACGCCACAGCAGCGCCAATTTTTCGCCCGCGCCGGGAAACAGCTGCTCGGCCAGCATGCCGACGCTGTAGACATCGAACAGCGTGCCGTAGGCGTCGAACAGAACCGCCGCGGGCGCAGATCCCGGCACCGATCGGGTGTGGGTGGTATCCATGACACCACTTTATTGCAAACACGCCCCGACATTAATAACCAGAAACGACTTGGATTCATGACTTGAACAGCATAATCATCACAAAGGAGGCCTCCGATCGATGGACAAGCTGAAGCAGATCGAATCCTTTGTGTCGGTGTCGGCCCGTGGCAGCCTGACGGCCGCGGCGAGCGCCGAAGGCGTGGCCCCGGCCGTCATCGGCCGCCGCATCGACGCGCTGGAACAGCGCCTGGGCGTCAAACTGATGCTGCGCACCACCCGCCGCTTGTCGCTGACCCACGAAGGCAGCGCCTTTCTCGAGGATTGCCAGCGCCTGCTGGCCGATCTGACCGACGCCGAAGCCAGCGTCAGCGCGGGCGGTGTCAAGGCCAGCGGCTATTTGCGCGCCACCGCCCCGGCCGGTTTCGGGCGCCGCCATGTGGCGCCGCTGGTGCCGCGCTTCCTGGCCCAGCATCCCGAAGTGAATGTGTCGCTCAATCTCAGCGACCGCGTGATCGACATCATCGGCGAGGCCTACGACTGCGCGGTGCGGGTCGGCGACCTGCCCGATTCCAATCTGGTCAGCGTGCGGCTGGCCGACAACCGGCGTCTGTTCGTCGCCACCCCGGCCTATCTGGAGCGAGCAGGCACGCCGCTGCACCCGGCCGATCTGTCACGTCATCAATGCCTGGCCCTGTCGGGCGACGCCAGCCAGAGCCGCGGCTGGGCCTTCCAGATCGACGGCGAGGTGACGCACCTGCGGCCGAGCGGCCGGGTCGACTGCAGTGACGGCCAGGTGCTGCACGAATGGTGCCTGGCCGGCCTTGGAATCGCCTGGCGATCGACCTGGGAAGTCGAGGCCCAGGTCAGCCGCGGCGAACTGCGCACCGTCCTCGACGATTTCGCCGCGCCCCCGAACGGCATCTACGCGGTGTTCCCGCAGCGCAAGCACCTGCCGTTGCGGGTGCGCCTGTGGATCGACTTCCTGAAACACAGCTACGGCGATCCGTCTTATTGGAAGCGTTGAGCGCCGCGTGCTGCCCAAGGCAGCACGGGCAGATCGGGTTCCGCCGGTCAGGCGCTCAGGCACTCCTTCATGAACGCCTTGCGTTCGTCGCCGCTCTTGCCCTTCGCATCGGCATTACAGGTCTTCATCTTGGTCTGCTGGGTGGTGGCCTTCTTGGCCGACAGGCAGGTCTTCATGTGCGACTTGCGCTCGTCACCCTTCATGTCCTTCGCCGAGACATTGCACTCGGCCATCTTGGTTTGCTGCTTGCCCATCGGCGCGCTGGCCGCAGGGGCGGCCATGTCGGGCGCACTTTTGTGGGTCGACGCGAAAGCGGTGCCTGCAACGGTGGTCGCGGCAACCAGGGCCAGCGTGGTGATCAAGGATTTCATGGGTGCTCCTGAATGGTTCTTGAGGGAGAGACGAGGCGAAATTGCCTGGGGATTTTGCCTGCCCCGACCGGCCAGGTGAAGCTACAACGCGCCGACCTCGAGCGGCGCCGACAGCTGGATGCAGATCACAGGATCCGCCGCGGGTGCGCCAAGGCTTCGTGCGCCGCATGCAGTCGCCGCACCAGCACTCGGATGAAGGCCTCGTCGAACAGGTGTCGGCATGCCGGACTGAACTGCGCCATGCTCTCAGGCGTGAAGGAAATCGTCGTGGTCGACTCGGTCACGATCAGATCGGCGCTGTGGCGGCGCAGGTCTGGGCTGGGTGCCAGATAGGCCATTTCGCCGACCGATGTGCCACCGCCCAGGTGCGCCACCTTCTCGGCATCGCGAAAGATATCGACGCCGCCGTTGGCCAGGATGTGGAAACTCTGGCCCAGATCGCCCTTGCGATACAGACGATGGCCGAAACCGAAGCGCTCCCAACGGGCCCGCCGCACCACCTCCCACAGTTCGACATCGCCGAAGCTGGTGAAGAACTCGAGCGAACGCAGCATCGTGAAGCGTTCCGAATCGAGCACCTCCTGCAATTGGCCGCGCGGCACATGGTGATCGGCGATCAGGCCCGACAGGGCGGCGGCAAATTCGTCCCAGCCGGCGAAGCGGTCGGCGGCCTGCTTGGACAATGCCTGCCGGACAACCGCATCGACCTCGGGCGCCACACCCACCCGCAACGCGGTGAGCGGCGCCGGGTCGAGGTTGTAGATCTGGTGCATCAACGTGGCCTGCGACGCCGCCTCGAACGGCGGTCGCCCGGCGATCAGGTGATAGATGACGGCGGCCAGCGCGTACATGTCCGAGCGGGCATCGAGCTCGCCACCGTCGACCTGCTCGGGCGACATGTAGGCCAGCGATCCGACCCGGTGCACCTGGGTCATGTCCGACCCCATGTTCAGCACGCTGCCGAAATCCGACACCTTGACGTCCATCACCTGGCCTTGGGCATTCAGCAGGGTCAGCAGGTTGGCCGGCTTGACATCGCGGTGGATCAGGCCCTGGCGATAGACATAACTCAGCGCCATCGAGCATTTGAACGAGAGGTCGATCACCTGTTCCAGCGGCAGCAGGTTGTCCGGGCGGCAGAAATCGCGCAGGGTGCCGCCGGCTACATATTCCATCACCAGGTAGGGCCGGGCAGCATCGTCGACCGCATCGAAGATCTGCACCACGTTGGGATGGTGCAGCCGGCCCACCAGCGCCGCCTCGGCGGCAAAGAAGCGCTCGCTGTAGCGACCGCGGATTTCGTCCAGTGAGTCGGACAGGCGCACCCGCTTGATCGCAACATCGCGCGCGTTGAACTCGTCGTGACACAGAAAGACATCACTGGTCGCGCCATCGCCGAGGTGGCGACGAACACGGTATTTGCCGATCAGCTGCGGCGTCGATGTCGAATCGGCGTCGCCCGGGGCCAGGTCGTTCGGGGGGAGGCTGGTCATGGCGATGGCTGCATTCTTGCACCGGGCGCGCTTCGGAAGCCAGCGAAATGAACACGGTATCCGGGCCACCGATTCGGCAGCCGGCGCCGGATCCTTAGAATTGCCGCATGATTGAAGTCAAACAGTCGCTGCTGCGAGCGCTGAGCGCGGCGATTCGAACGGTCAGCCCGCAAACGCCGTTACTCGCCGTTTTCGAGACGCCCAAACAGGCCGCCCACGGCGATCTGGCGATCACCGTGGCGATGATGCTGGCCAAGTCGACAGGTCGCAAGCCGCGCGACGTGGCCCAGGCGCTGGTCGAGGCCCTGCGAGCCCAGCAGGCGGTGACGGATTGGGTCGCGTCGCTCGAGATTGCCGGGCCGGGCTTCATCAACCTGCACCTGAAGCCCGCGGCCAAGCAGGCCGTCGTGACCGAGATCCTGAGCCAGGGCGCTGAATTCGGCCGCCAGCCGGCGCTGGACGAGCCGGTGCTGGTTGAGTTCGTCTCCGCCAACCCGACCGGGCCTCTGCATGTCGGCCACGGCCGCCAAGCCGCGCTGGGCGACGCCTTGTGCAAGTTGTTCGAAACCCAGGGCCGCAAGGTCACACGCGAGTTCTATTACAACGACGCCGGCGTGCAGATCGCCACGCTGGCCGCGTCCACCCAGGCACGCCTGCGCGGCCACAAGCCGGGCGACGCGCAGTGGCCCGAGCCGGCCTACAACGGCGACTACATCGCCGACATCGCCGACGCCTTCCGGGCCCGCCAGACCGTGACAGCCGACGACCGCAGCTTCACCGCTTCGGGCGACATCGACGATCTGGATGGCATCCGCCAGTTCGCGGTGGCCTACCTGCGCCATGAACAGGATCTCGACCTGCAGGCTTTCGGCGTGCGCTTCGACAACTATTTTCTCGAATCGAGCCTGTACACCAGCGGCCGGGTCGAGCAGACCGTCGAGCGCCTGGTCAAAGCCGGCAAGACCTTCGAAGACGGCGGTGCCTTGTGGCTGCGCAGCACCGACTACGGCGACGACAAGGACCGCGTGATGCGCAAGTCCGACGGCAGCTACACCTACTTCCTGCCCGACGTGGCCTATCACATCGCCAAGTGGGAGCGCGGCTTCCACAAGGCGATCAACGTCCAGGGCAGCGACCACCACGGCACGATCGCGCGGGTTCGCGCCGGGCTGCAGGCGTCGGGTGTGCACATTCCGCCGGCCTATCCCGACTACGTTCTGCACAAGATGGTCACGGTGATGAAAGGCGGCGAGGAGGTCAAGATCTCCAAGCGCAGCGGCGGCTATGTGACCCTGCGCGATCTGATCGATTGGACCAGCAAGGACGCGGTGCGCTTCTTCCTGACCAGCCGCAAGGCCGACACCGAATTCACCTTCGATGTCGATCTGGCGCTGAAGCAGAACGACGAGAACCCGGTGTTCTACGTGCAATATGCCCATGCGCGGATCTGCTCGATCCTGCAGCAGCATCAGCAACGCAGCGCGGCCGCAGGTGCCGCCGATGACGAAGGCAAGCCGCTGATCGCCCTGCTGACGGCGCCGACCGAACTGGCGCTGATGCTGAAGCTGGCCGACTACCCGAAGATGCTGGAAGGCGCCGCCAACAGCCTGGCGCCTCATGATGTGGCCTTCTACCTGCGTGATCTGGCGGGCGCCTTTCACAGCTACTACGCGGCCGAGCGGGTGCTGGGCGACGATCCGGCCCTGACCCGCGCCCGGCTCACCTTGCTGCGGGCAACCCGGCAGGTGATCGCCAACGCGCTGGATGTTATCGGCGTCAGCGCGCCCGAACAGATGCATCGCGAAGCCATCGCGACGGAGCAAGCATGAAGAAGAGACAACTGGGTGGATTCGGGCTCGGCCTGATCGTCGGCCTGCTGAGCGGGCTGGCCTTGGCGCTCGCGGTTGCGCTGTATGTGACCAAGGTACCGATTCCGTTTGTCAACAAGGTGCCGCAGCGGGCCAGCATCGAGCGCGACGCGGAAGAGACCCAACGCAACAAGAACTGGGATCCGAACGCACCGTTGCACGGCAGCAACCCGGCACGTCCGGCGGCCACCGCACCGGCGTCGACTGCATCGCCTGCGCGGGCCGTGACGACGGTCACCCCGACCGTTGAACCGGCCACCGAACCGGCACGCGCCAGCGTCGAGCCCGCATCGCCGCCGGAAGCGCGGGCCCGGACCATGGCATCGCCGGCCCCAACGTCCGGCACCGCGTCGCGCACGCCGATGCCGCCTACGGCTTCTGCCAACGAGCCACCGGCCGCACCGACTACCGCCGCTGATCCGGGCAATCGCCAGGCAGCGGCGATCTTCTCCGATCGACCGGCGCCGTCACCCAGCGAATCGGCCTTGTCTACCAAATCGCGCGACGATCCGTTCATCTACTACGTGCAGACCGGGGCCTACGGTCGCCAGGAAGATGCCGAGCAGCAGCGCGCCAAGCTCGCGATCATCGGACTCGAGTCGAAGATCACCGAGCGTGAGCAGGCTGGACGAACCGTTTTTCGGGTTCGAGTCGGACCGTTCGACAAGCGCGAGCGTGCCGACGAGACCAAGACGCGTCTGGCTGGCGCCTCGATGGACGGCGTATTGGTGCGCGTGCAGAAATGACGCCCGGTCCGGGACCGGCCGGGTTTCCTGCCGCCCGACTGCAACTTTCTTCCGATCCGGCGCTCTGACCCGCCAACCGACCACCCTTCAATCACCAGGAATCACCGATGAACCGCCGAGACTTCTCCACCACCTTCGCCGGATTGGGCCTGGCCGGCACCAGCCTGTCGCTGCCCGTCCTGGCCCAGGAAAAGCCCGTCGAAGGCAAGGACTACGTCCGATTGGGGCAGCCGCAGCCGGTTCCGCCCGGCAAGATCGAGGTGGTCGAGTTCTTCTGGTACGGCTGCCCGCATTGCAATTCCTTCGAGCCGTTGATCGAGGCCTGGTCCAAGAAGCTGGCCGATGATGTCGTCTTCCGGCGGGTACCGGTCGCCTTCCGCGACGAGCCTTTCGTCGCGCATCAGAAAATCTACTATGCGCTGGAAGGTCTGGGTCAGCTCGAAGCCGCGCACCGCAAGGTCTTCTACGCGATCCACAACGACCGCATGCGGCTCGACAAACTGCCGGACATCGCTGCCTTCATGGGCAAGAACGGCGTCGACGCGGCCAAGTTCACCGACATGTACAACTCGTTTTCGGTCCAGACCAAGGCCAACCAGGCCCGCAAGCTGGCCGAGGCCTACCGCATCGACGGCGTCCCCGCGATGGGCATCCACGGCCGTTATTTCACGTCTGGAACCCTGGCCGGTTCGGCACCGCGCGCGCTGCAGGTGACCGACTACCTGATCCAGACCATCCGAAAATCCTGAGTCAGCGCCCGGCCGGGCGCGTCAAGGGGCAAATCGCGCGCGGTCGAAGTATGTTGCACTGCAGCAAATCGGTCGCGACGCTCCGAACTGTGGCTAAAATGGTCTGCAAGTTCCATGCCCTTTATGCGCACCACTACGCTCGTACCCTCGTTCGCCGCCCTGATGCTGTGCACAGGGGTTCTGCTTTCGCCGGCCCTCGCCGAGCGCGCCGACCGATCGAAGCCGCTCGAAGTAGTCGCCGATACGCAGGGCAGCATCGACATGCTGAAGCAAACGGTGGTGTTCACCGGCAATGTCGTGATCACCAAAGGCACGTTGACGATCAAGGCCGATCGGGTCGAGGTTCGGGAGGGTGCGAACGGTTATCGCACGGCCGTGGCCATCGGCAGCAACCGGCCCGCCACCTTCAGCCAGAAGCGCGACGGTGTCGATGAAACCATCGAGGGTCGCGCCGACCGGCTCGAATATGAAGAGCGGGGCGAAATCGTGCGTTTCGTCAACGACGCTCAGGTTCGGCGCCTGCAGGGACGCAGCGTCGCCGAAGAAATCACCGGCAATCTGATCACCTACAACAGCACGACCGAGGTTTTCAACGTCTCGGGCGGCAACCCGTCGTCGGCGGGCAATGCGGGGGGAGGTGGCCGGGTACGCGCCATCCTGACGCCACGCGCCGGAACCGAGGCGGCCGCAGCCGCGCGTGATGCCACCGCCGCGCCTTCCACGGAGCCCGGGGTCAAGCGTTGACGGCTTCGATCGAGACTTCTTCGGCTGCCGCGACCGAACGGCCCGGCCATGCCACGCACAGGCTCGAAGCAAATGGCCTGAAAAAGACCTATGGCATGCGCCAGGTGGTCACGGACGTCCATCTCGCGGTGGCCAGCGGCGAAGTGGTCGGTCTGCTCGGGCCGAACGGTGCCGGAAAGACGACCAGTTTCTACATGATCGTCGGGCTGGTGCGCGCCGATGCCGGCGAGATCTCGATCCAGGGCCAGCGCGTCGAGCGCATGCCGATCCACCAGCGTTCCCGCCTGGGCTTGTCGTATCTGCCCCAGGAAGCGTCGATCTTTCGCAAGCTGACGGTCGAGGAAAATATTCGCGCCGTCCTCGAGCTGCAGTACGGTCCCGACGGCAAGCCGCTGCCGACACGCGAGATCGACGGCTTGCTGGAGGGTCTGCTGCATGACCTGGGGCTGGAAAAGCTGCACGACACGCTGGCGCCGGCTTTGTCGGGCGGAGAGCGTCGGCGCGTCGAAATCGCACGTGCCCTGGCCACTCAGCCTCGCTTCATTCTGCTGGACGAGCCGTTTGCCGGCGTCGACCCGATCGCGGTGATCGAGATCCAGCGGATCATCGGATTTCTGCGCAGCCGCGGCATCGGTGTGCTGATCACCGACCACAACGTGCGCGAGACGCTGGGCATCTGCGACCGCGCCTACATCATCAACGAGGGCCGCGTGCTGGCCGAGGGAACGCCCGGCGACATCATCGAGAACGCGGATGTGCGCAAGGTCTACCTTGGCGAGCATTTCCGGATGTGATTTGGGCCGCCCAGTCGCTTCGATACTGCGCCCGGGGGACGCGATCCATCGACTCGGCGGCGCCCGACGTGGCGCGTCGCTTCACCGGGACGGCCGCAGGCCGGTTAGCCCCGCCTCCTTCGCGAACCCACCGTTCGTCGGTGCGCCTGCCATGACGGGGGCGGCGTGAAACCGTCCTTGCAGGTCCGGCTGTCGCAACATCTGGCGCTGACGCCGCAGTTGCAGCAATCGATCCGCCTGTTGCAGTTGTCGACGCTGGAGTTGCACCAGGAAGTCGAGCAGATGCTCGAGCAGAACCCGTTTCTGGAGCCCGAGGAAGACAGCGGCGATCGGATCGAGCCATTGACCGAGCGGCTCAGCGCGTCGGAGCGGGCCGGCGAGCGGGAAACCGAACGCGCCGCCGATACGACCCACGATGCGAGCGACGACGTGCCGGCGGTCGACAGTGCGGAATTCGGCGCCACCGAACGAGAAGACTGGGAAAACGGCACCGAACGAGACGATTTCGATGGCATCCGCGAGACACCAAGCCTGGGCGCAAGCGGCAGCGGCAGCGACAACGACGATTTCGAGCCCCGCGAGCGCGACCAGGAAGGCATCACGCTGGCCGAACACCTGCGCCAGCAACTGCTCGGCATGCGCCTGTCGCCCGAGGACGCGGCTGCGGTCCATGTCCTGATCGAATCGCTGACCGACGACGGCTACCTGGCCGATTCGCTGGAAGAGATTGCAGCCGGACTGGTCGAGGAGGAAGGCAACGCTCGCGACGAACTTCTCGATCGGCTGAGCTGCGCGCTGAAATGGTTGCAGGGCATGGAGCCGATCGGCGTCGGCGCTCGCGATCTGTCCGAATGCCTGTGTCTGCAATTGCGCACACGCCCACGCTGCGAGGCCCAGGCCATCGCCGTCATCGTCTGCAAATACCACCTGGAGTTGCTGGCCCGGCGCGACCTGAAACGCCTGATTGCGGCGACCGGCGCCGACGACGGGCTTCTGCGCGAAGCCCAGGCCCTGATCGTTACGCTGGAACCGAAACCGGGTCGCCCGTTCAGCCGGGCCGAGGCCAACATCATCATTCCCGACGTGATTGTGCAAAAGGCCGGCCGCGGCTGGAAAGCGGTGCTCAATCCGGATGTGATGCCCAAGCTGCGCATCAACGACCTGTATGCGCAGGCCATCAAGCAGCAGCGCGGTGGTCGCGGAACCACACTCAACGGCAACCACGCCGGCCTGAGTGCGCGCCTGCAGGAGGCACGCTGGTTCATGAAGAACATCCTGCAGCGCTTCGATACGATCCAGCGGGTCTCGCAGGCGATCGTCGAACGGCAGAAAGGCTTCTTCAGCCACGGCGAAATCGCGATGAAACCGTTGGTGCTGCGCGAGATCGCCGACGAACTGGGCCTGCACGAGTCGACCATTTCGCGGGTCACGACCGCCAAATACATGACGACCCCGTTCGGCACCTTCGAGCTCAAGTATTTTTTCGGCTCCTCGCTGAATACCGATGTCGGCGGCAACGCGTCGAGTACCGCGGTGCGGGCGCTGATCAAGCAGTTCGTCGCGGCCGAGGATCAGGGCAAACCGTTGTCCGACAGCCAGCTGTCGACCATGCTGGAAGAGCAAGGCATCCAGGTGGCTCGACGCACCGTCGCGAAATACCGCGAAGCGCTGAAGATCGCACCGGCCAATTTACGCAAGAGCATGTGAATGAGCTCCTCTCTTTCGTGAACACCTCTCGGAGCGACATGAGATGACGCTGCCACTGTTTCTGCCGTGTGCGGCCGGCGTCGAGCAGTGGCTGGCGGATGAGCTTGCAGGCATCCTGCCGGGCGCTGCCTTGCGACCGGTGCGGGGCGGGGTCGGACTCGACGGCGGGCCACTTGAGGTGATGAAACTGAACCTCGAGTGCCGGCTGGCACAGCGGGTGCTGGCCGAGGTGGCAGAAGGTCCTTATCGGTCGGAGGACGAGATCTACGCACTCGGCCGAAGTGTCGACTGGACCCAGTGGATCACCCCAGCCCACACTTTGCGGGTCGACACCACCGCCACACGCAGTCCCCTGCGCAGCTTGAATTTCGTCGCCCTTCGGATCAAGGATGCAGTCTGCGACGTGATGCGTGAAGCCGCTGGCGAGCGGCCGAGCGTCGACACCCGCCACCCCGATCTGCCGCTGCTGCTGCATCTCGGCGCTGAGCGTGCATCGCTCTACGTCGACACCTCCGGCGAGCCGCTGTTCAAACGCGGCTGGCGCGAAGACAAGGGTGATGCGCCGCTGAAGGAAACGCTGGCTGCGGCGATGCTGGCTGCCGCCGGCTGGCGCGGCACGCCCGACGCGGGAGGCGGTTTGCATGACCCGTGTTGTGGCTCCGGAACGATTGCGATCGAGGCGGCCCAGATTGCCTGCGGCATCGCACCGGGCCTGAAACGGCGGTTTGCGTTCGAGCGGCTGTTGCCGTTCAGCGATCCCGACAGCCGCGCCGAATGGCAGCGACTGAAAAGCCACGCGCAGGCGCGGATTCATCCGTCAGCGGTACCGATCCACGCCAGCGACGTCTCGTTTCGCATGGTCGACTTCGCACGGCGCAATGCGCAGCGCGCTGGTGTCGAGGCAGCGATCGTGTTCAACGGCGGCGACGCGCTGGAGCGGCCGGCACCCCCGCTGCCGCCGACGCTGCCCGGTACCCTGATGCTGAACCCGCCCTATGGCGAACGCATCGAAGTCGGCGGCAAGGCCGCACCGGGCCGGGCGACCTCGGCCACCGAAGGGGACAACCGCTCCTTGCCGGACGATTTCTATGCGCGCCTGGCCAGCCACTGGAAGCAGGCCTACACCGGTCACCCGGCCGGCTGGACTGCGCACATCCTGAGCCCGGACATGGCCTTGCCCAAAGCCATGCGGCTGAAGGAAGCACGCCGGGTGCCAATGTGGAACGGCCCGATCGAATGCCGGCTTTACCGCTTCGATCTGGTGGCCGGCTCGATGCGCAAGCCGGCGACAGCAAACAACTGACCACCGGCCGTCAGACGGCCGCAGCGTCGAGGAGTCGTCAGGCGTCAGGGACTGGCCTCAGGCACCGAGCCTCGGACCCGGATCGCCGCGGCGCGATTCAGCCGAATCGACCGAGAATCGATCCGATATCGCCAAATCCGCCGCTGCTCGCGTCGGGCAACTGGCCGTTCGGCGTCATCTGATCGACCACCTCGGGCAATGACTCGGCCAGCTGGGTGCTGGCCGCTTGTGGCGAAATGCCGAGCTGCGCCGCAATCTGGCTGATCAGGTCGGGGCCGAGCGCGTCCTGCATCTGATTCGGCGAAACCGACTGATTGGGGCCGGTCGAGATCCATGATCCGACCACATCACCCAGTCCGCCGGCCTGCAGCTTCTGGATCAGCTCACCGAAGCCGCCACCCGCGGAGCCATTGCGGCTGAGCATCTGCAACACCAGGCCGATCAGCGCCGCCTTGCCCATGCCGCCACCACCCGCACCCTGATCGCCTCCCAGCGCGCCCGCCACTGAATCGAAGAGTCCCATGTCAGCTCCCGAAGTTGAAGCGCCGATTGTGCCGGATGGTCGGATCCGGCTTCAGCGCGCAGTTGCGTCGGTCAGCCCGACCCAGCTCATCGCCGCCAGCGGTGCGGTATCGGCCCGCAAGGTACGGCCGCCGAGGCTGACCGGAACAAAACCCGTTGCCAGCGCCGCCTGTTCTTCCGCGGCAGACAGACCGCCCTCCGGCCCGCTGAGAAAGCTGACTCGCCGCGGCAGCGGCTGACCCGGCAGCAGGCGGCCGATCGGGTGCGCATCATCGAGGCTGAGAACACCGCGCCAATCATCGCCCGGGGCCGCATCGATACCTGGTGGGGACGCTGGCAAGCTGCTCAGCCACATCGGCAGCGTCTGCACCGCCGCGACGACAGGCACCGTCGCCCGGCCGCTTTGTTCACACGCAGCCACCGCGATCGCCTGCCAGTGGGCCGTCTTCTTCGCGGCGCGATCACCCTGCACGCGCAGCACCGAGCGTTCGCAGATCAGGGGCTGCAGCGCGGTCACGCCGAGTTCGGTCGCCTTCTCGACCAGCCAATCCATGCGCTCGTTGGTCGGCATGCCGATCGCCAAGGTCACCGCACAGCCCGGTTCCGCCAGCGCTTGCACGGCGGCAGTCGTGGCGACCTCGACCTCGCTGCGTCCGATTCGCACGATGCGTGCCGTCCATTCCCCGCCCGAACCATCGAACAGATTCAGTGCGTCGCCCGGCTGCATTCGCAGCACCTGGACATGCCGGGCCGCAGCCGGTGGCAGCGAAAAAACAGCATCGGCGCGCAACTCGAGCGGAACAAAAAAACGGGACGGCATGGGCGTGATCGAATCGAAGCGCCGATTGTGACGGCGCCGCCGGATCCGGCGGCGCAGCACCGCACCGCGCAGATGCCCGGCGGGTCGATCACGGACCGGAAAGGCTCAGGCCGCGGCCTTGTCCCGCAACTCGCGGCGCAGGATCTTGCCCACTGGCGTTTTCGGCAGCTCGGTACGGAATTCGACGATCTTCGGCCGCTTGTAACCGGTGAGGTTGGTTTCGCAGTAGGACTTGACCTCGGCTTCGGTCAGGGCCGCATCACGCTTGACGATGACCAGCTTGACGGCCTCGCCGGCCTTGGCATCGGGCACACCGACCGCCGCGCACTCCAGCACGCCCGGCATCTGGCTCACCACCTCCTCGACCTCGTTCGGATAGACATTGAAACCGCTGACCAGGATCATGTCCTTCTTGCGATCGACGATCTTGAAATAGCCGCGTTCGTCGACCGTGCCGATATCGCCGGTGCGGAAGAAGCCATCGTCGGTCATGGACTTCGCGGTTTCGTCCGGGCGCTGCCAATAGCCGGCCATCACCTGCGGCCCGCGAATCGCGATTTCGCCCGGGGTGCCGAGCGGCACCTCGTTGCCGTCGTCGTCGAGCAGTTTCAGTTCGGTGCTGGGCATCGGCAAGCCGATGTTGCCGCTGTAGGCGCTGCTGTCGACCGGATTGCAGGTGGCCGACGGCGAGGTTTCCGACAATCCGTAACCTTCGACGATGGGGCAGCCGGTCTTTTCCAGCCAGGCCTTGGCGGTGGCACTCAGCACCGCCATCCCGCCGCCGACCGAAATCTTCAGGTGACTCCAGTCGACGCTGCCGAATTCGGGATGATTGACCATCCCCTGGAACAAGGTGTTGACCGCCGGGAAGCTGTGAAACCGTTCCTTCGCCAGATCCTTGAACACCGCCGGCAGATCGCGCGGATTGGCAATCAGGATGTTGCAGCCGCCCATCCGCATGCCGAGCATGATGTTCGCGGTGAAGCCGAAGATGTGATAGATCGGCAGCGCGCAGATCGTCACGATCTGCTCGCCGGCGGGAATCTTGCGCAGTGCGGGCTGATACCAGGCTTCGCTTTGCAGCACGTTGGCGATCAGGTTGCGGTGCAGCAGCACCGCACCCTTGCTGACGCCGGTGGTGCCGCCGGTATATTGAAGCACCGCGATGTCGTCGTGGCCCAGCACGGGTGCCGAGTAGGTCATGCCGGCGCCGCGCGAAATCGCGTCGCCGAAGCGCACGGCGTCCGGCAGATCGAATGCCGGAACCATCTTCTTCACCTTGCGCACCACATAGTTGACGATCATGCCCTTCGGGAAACCGAGCATGTCGCCCATCGAACACAACACGACCTTCTTGGTCGGCACCGCCGCGATCACCTTCTGCAGCACCGAGGCGAAGTTCTCCAGGATGATGATCAGCTTGGCACCGGAATCCTTCAGCTGATGTTCGAGTTCGCGCGGCGTATAGAGCGGATTGACATTGACCACCACGAAGCCGGCACGCAGCACGGCCGCCATCGCCACCGGATACTGCGGCACGTTGGGCATCATCAACGCGACCCGATCACCCTTGACCAGGCCCTGACCCTGCAGGTACGCCGCCATCGAGCGCGACGCTTCGTCGATCTGGCGAAAGCTGAACGCCTTGCCCATGAACTTGTAGGCCGTGAGGTCACGGTGCTTCTGGAAGCTCTCCTCGACCAGCGCCGTCAACGACGCATATTGCCCGACATCGATTTCTGCCGGAACCCCTGCCGGGTAATGCTTCAACCAGGACTTTTCCATTGTTGTCTTGCCTCCTGCGCCGATTCTGACCGAAGGCAAGGCAGCAACCATTGGGGGAACCGATAGCGAGCAAGGACACCGACGGACCGGCAGCTCGAATCGCAATCAGGCACCCAGGCCGATGCGCCGGTCGACGACGCCACCCTCCTCCCGCGCGCACGACGGCCGGCACGCTGAAGGAAATGGCAGTTCCTATCCGGCGCCGCCGCTTCCGATGAAAAGGTGCAGACGGTCCAGCGTCATTCGATCGCCTTCACCATGTCCTCGACGACCTTCTTCGCATCACCGAACACCATCATGGTCTTGTCCATGTAGAACAGCTCGTTGTCCAGGCCAGCGTAACCAGACGCCATCGAACGCTTGTTGACGATCACGGTCTTGGCCTTGTAGGCCTCGAGGATCGGCATGCCGTAGATCGGGCTGCCCTTGGTGTGGGCGGCGGGGTTCACCACGTCGTTGGCACCAAGGATGATCGCGACATCGGCCTGGCCGAACTCGCCGTTGATATCCTCCATCTCGAACACCTGGTCGTAGGGTACCTCGGCTTCGGCGAGCAACACGTTCATGTGACCCGGCATGCGCCCGGCCACCGGGTGGATCGCATATTTGACGGTGATGCCCTTCTCGGTCAGCTTGTGCGCCAGCTCCTTCACCGCATGCTGGGCGCGGGCCACGGCCAGGCCGTAACCCGGAACGATCACCACCTTCTCGGCATTGCCGAGCACGAAGGCGGCGTCGTCGGCGCTGCCGCTCTTGACGGGCCGCGCCTCGGCCTTCACGCCACCGGCAGTGGCCGCCTCGCCGCCGAAGCCGCCCAGGATCACGTTGAAGAACGAGCGGTTCATCGCCTTGCACATGATGTAGCTCAGGATCGCGCCCGAGCTGCCGACCAGCGATCCGGCGACGATCAGCATCGCGTTGTTCAGGCTGAAGCCGATGCCCGCGGCGGCCCAGCCCGAATAGCTGTTCAACATCGACACCACCACCGGCATGTCGGCGCCGCCGATCGGGATGATGATCAGCACGCCCATCACGAAGGCCAACGCCAGCATCGCGAAGAAGGCCGGCCAGCTTTCGGTGAAGGTGAAGACCAGGCCGAGTGCGACCATCGCCAGCCCGAGCACCAGGTTGAGTTTGTGCTGACCGGCAAATTGCACCGGTGCGCCCTGGAACAGCCGGAACTTGTATTTGCCGCTCAGCTTGCCGAACGCGATCACTGAACCGCTGAAGGTGATGGCACCGATTGCCGCGCCGAGAAACAGCTCGAGCCGGTTGCCGGTCGGAATCGGCGAGCCCTTGGGAACGATGCCGAACGCATACGGCTCGGCCACCGCCGCCACGCCGATGAACACCGCCGCCAGGCCGATCATG
>JANNNE010000239.1:0-26892 GCA_031398385.1 Ideonella sp. | reverse complement strand
CTTAGGATGCCGCCACGCCAACAGCGGTTGTCAACCATGAGCACCTCGCCTACCGTGAACATGAGCGCCCTGTTCGACCTATCGGGTCGGATCGCCCTGATCACCGGCTCGAGCAAGGGTATCGGCCTTGCGCTGGCCCGTGCACTGGCGTCGGCCGGCGCCCGCGTGGTGCTGAACGCACGCGACGCAGAACGCCTCGGCGCCGCGCGCGACGGCCTGGCAGATGACGGGCTCGCCGCAGACGTTGCCGGCTTCGACGTGACCGATGCGGCGGCGGTGGAGCAAGGCGTGGCCGACATCGAGCAGCGCATCGGCCCGATCGACATCCTCGTCAACAACGCCGGCATGCAGCACCGCGGCCCGTTCGCAGAGTTTCCGATCGATGCCTGGTACAAGCTGTCGGCCACCAACATCGACAGCGTGTTTCTGGTGGGCCGCGCGGTGGCCAAACGCATGATCGAACGCCGCCGCGGCAAGATCATCAATGTGTGCTCGGTACAAAGTGAACTGGCCCGCCCCGGCATCGCGCCGTACACCGCCACCAAAGGTGCGGTCAAGATGCTGACCAAGGGCATGGCGGTCGACCTCGGCGCCTACGGCATCCAGGTCAACGGCTTGGGCCCCGGCTATTTCAAGACCGAGCTGACCGCGGCGCTGGTGGCCGACGAAAGCTTCACCGGCTGGCTGTCAAAGCGCACGCCGGCCGGCCGCTGGGGCGAGGTGCAGGAGCTGGCCGGTGCGGCGATCTTTCTGGCGTCGGACGCCTCGAGCTTCGTCAACGGCCACATCCTGTACGTCGACGGCGGCATCACCGCCGGGTTGTGAACAGCATGGCGCGGCCGCAGACCGTGGTCGTGATGGGCGTCAGCGGCTGCGGCAAGTCCGCGGTGAGCGAGGCGCTGGCTCACCACCTGGGCGGTGTCGTCGTCGACGGCGACGACCTGCACTCGCCCGAAGCCGTCGCCAAGATGCGCGCCGGCACGCCGCTGACCGACGAAGACCGCTGGCCCTGGCTGGACCGTGTCGGCAATGCGTTGCGGCACAGAGAAACCGCCGCCGTCGTTGCCTGCTCGGCGCTCAAACGCAGCTACCGCGACCGACTGCGCACGGCCTGCCCGGGCGTGCGGTTCATCTTCCTGGACGGCGACGCCGCCGTCATCGAGCCGCGCATGCGGGCACGTGCAGGCCACTACATGCCGGCCTCGCTGCTGCAAAGCCAGTTGCAGACGCTGGAGCTGCCTGGGGAAGACGAGGTCGATGTCTGCCGCATCGACATCGACCAACCGCTGGCGGGCGTCCTCGAGGTGGCGATCGGCAAGATGGGGGCCCTGGCAACGCATGCCGGGCGGTCGGTACAAGTTCACGAATCGATTGCCGTCGATACCGACCAGGGAATTGACAAATCCACGATCGCCATCGACGATGAGCCATCGAGGAGGGGAAGACGATGATTCACAAGAAGGTGGCCGAACGGATCTACATGGAAATCGATGACAAGAAAAGCCTCTATCTTGAGATGCACGTCATGGACTGCATGAGCGCGACGATGACGTCGCCGACGATGAAAAAACTGCTAGAACGCATTGCGGCCGCCAAACCCAGCGCTAACCTCGGCAAACCCTATCCAGACGATTGCACCGTATGGATCCAGACACCATTGTCGAACAAGCTCAACGCGACGATCAGGGATCCGAACATCAGGAACTGGGCCATGCAGGCCAAGACCGCCGCATCCGCATGCAACGACGCTGCCGCGAAGAATGGCAGCGGCAGCGGGAGTTGGTTCTACCTGTCGTCGCGCGAATTCCGCGTCGCCCCATTGCACATCACATTCGCCCATGAGTTGATCCACTGCCTGCACGCTGCAGAGGGCAACATGAACCGTGAGAACAAGCTGGAGGAGTACGCGACGGTCGGGATCCATGGCAACGAGGGTGCCGAGATCACCGAAAACCGGATTCGCCATGAGCTTGGCATTTCGTTGCGCAATGTGTACTTTGGGAGCGACGACCCCAACTACAAGGCGTTCGTGTCCTGAATATGACCTGACGGGATCCGTTGATCGGCGACGCCATTTCCTTCATGGTTCTGACGGCCGCGCGCGCCGCAATTGGCACAGAGCACGAGGCTGACGCCCTACCTTGGTAGCGTGCGCTTGCCTGGGTCGAAGAACAAGAGTGAAGTCGCAAGTGGTAGGCCGTGTAGGACTTGAACCTACGACCAAAGGATTATGAGTCCTCTGCTCTAACCAACTGAGCTAACGGCCCACGCGGGGCGGATTGTAGAAGGGGTGCCGCTGGCAACGGGTGCAGCGGGCTTGGTCCAAGACATCGAAGTCCCACGCCGCGCGAGTTAGTGTCCGAAGAAATCGCGGCTGAAGCCGCTCCTACGAAAAAGACGGAATCTTCCTTACTTCGTACTCAGCGCATTGCTCACCAACCTCGACGTGATGTCCACGATCTGGATCATGCGGTCGTAGGCCATGCGGGTGGGGCCGATAACGCCGAGGGTGCCGACGATGGTGCCGTCGACTTCATAGGGGGCCGATACCACCGACAGCTCCTCGAAAGGCACCACCATGCTTTCGCCGCCGATGTAGATGCGGATGCCTTCGGCCCTGCTGCTGACGTCGAGTAGGCGCATCAGCTGGGTTTTCTGCTCGAAAAGGTCAAACAGTCTTCGCAGGCTGCCCATGTCGCTGGAGAAATCCTGCACCGTCAGCAGGTTGCGTTCGCCGCTGATGACGACCTGATCCTGGCTGTCGGCGACAGCATCGCTGCTGACCTGCACCGCCGCCTGCATCAGCGTGCTGATTTCGCTGCGCAACGCGTCGACTTCCGATTTCAGGCGCTCGCGCACCTGGTCGAGTGTCAGCCCCGCATAGTGGGCGGTCAGGTAGTTGCTGGCCTCCAGCAGCTGGCTCGAGCTGTAGTCCTGTGCGGTGAATATCACCCGGTTCTGCACGTCGCCGTCGGGCGCCACCAGGATCACCAGCACCCGTCGTTCGGACAGGCGCATGAATTCGATGTGGTGGAAGACGGTGGCCTTGCGCGGCGCGGTGACGACGCCGACAAAGCTCGACAGGTTGGACAACATCTGCGCCGCGTTGGCGATCACACGCTGCGGTTGATCGGGGGGCAGCTTGGGTTCGACAGCGCCGATCGACTGCAGCTGGCGCGGTTGCGCGGTCAGCATCGCGTCGACGAACAGGCGATAGCCGCGCGCGGTCGGAATCCGGCCGGCGCTGGTGTGCGGGCTGGTGATCAGGCCCAGCTCTTCGAGGTCGGCCATCACGTTGCGGATCGTCGCCGGCGACAGTTCCAGACCGGACGCCTTCGACAGCGTTCTCGACCCGACCGGCTGCCCGTCGGCGATATATCGCTCGACCAGCGTCTTCAGCAGGGTCTTGGCACGGTCATCCATGGCGATTTCATTGTAGGGCTCGCCCTTCCCGGGGGTGGGCTGCATGCAGCGCCTGAAAATGTCGCTGTGGTGTAATCAGCCGCATATGGTGAGCCGGTTCCGTCATGTTGCATTGGTCGGGAAATACCAGGCCCACGGTATCCGCGGCGTGCTGCTCGAGATCGCGCACTTTCTCGACCAGCGCGGCCTCGATGTTTCGCTGGATCAGGATACGGCGCTGGCCACCGGCATCACCGATTATCCGGCCCTCGACCAGCGTCAGATGGGCGAGCGCTGTGATCTCGCGGTCGTCGTCGGTGGCGACGGCACCATGCTGGCAACCGCCAGGCGCTTCGCGGTCAGCGGCGTTCCGCTGATCGGCATCAACCAGGGGCGGCTCGGCTTCATCACCGATATTTCGATCAGCGATTTCGCCGGGGTGCTCGGACCGATGATCGATGGCAGTCACGTCGAGGAAACGCGCTCGATGCTGGAAGGCTCGGTGTGGCGCGATGAGCAGTCGATTTTCGAAGGCTTCGCGTTCAACGATGTGGTGGTCAGCCGCGGCGGCACCGCCAGCATGGTCGAACTGAAGATAGACATCAGCGGCGATTTCGTTGCCAATTTCCGCGCCGACGGCCTGATCCTGGCGTCACCCACCGGCTCGACCGCGTATGCCTTGTCGGCCGGCGGCCCGATCCTGCATCCGGGCATCGCCGGCTGGGTGATGGTGCCGATTGCGCCGCACGATTTGTCGAACCGGCCGATCGTGCTGCCGGATTCGGTCGAGACCAGCATCGAAATCGTCGCCGGGCGCGAGATCAGCGTCAATTTCGACATGCAGAGTTTGGCCAGCCTGCTGCGTGGCGATCGGGTCGTCGTGCGCCGTTCGCCGCATCAGGTGCGGTTCCTGCATCCGCTGGGATGGAGTTATTACGCCACCCTGCGTCGCAAGCTGCACTGGAATTCGGGAGTGAACTAGATGTTGCGAAGGCTTGCCCTGCGTGACTTCGTGATCGTCACCGCGCTCGAGGTCGAGTTCGGTGGCGGGTTCTCCGCGCTGACGGGCGAGACCGGCGCGGGCAAATCGATTCTGGTCGACGCGCTGCAGCTCGCGCTCGGCAGCCGCGGTGATGCGGGCGTGGTTCGAGAAGGATCGGCACGTGCCGATATCTCGGCCGAATTCGATGCGCCGGCCAGCCTGAAGGCCTGGCTCGACGACGCCGGTTTTGCGGTCGACGCGCCGGAAGACGAACGCCTGCTGCTGCGCCGAAGCATCGATGCACAGGGAAAGAGCCGCGCCTGGATCAACGGCAGCAGTGCCACCGTGGCGCAGCTGCGCGAGGCCGCCGATCATCTGGTCGATATCCACGGTCAACACGCCTGGCAGAGCCTAACCCGCGCGCCAGCCGTTCGATCCCTGCTCGACAACTTTGCCGGTCTCGATGCAGCGCCGCTGTCCGCTGCATTCGCGGCCTGGAAGGCGGCGAGTGATGCCCTGGACGAAGCCAAGCTGCGCCAGGCCGACCACCAGCGTGAGCGCGACCGCCTGAACTGGCAGATCGGCGAGATCGACAAACTGGCACCGGGTGCCGACGAGTGGGCCGAGCTCGACGCCGAGCACCGCAAGTTGTCGAACGCGCAGGGCCTGATCGATGCCGCGCGCGGCGCCCTGCTGGCGATCTGCGACGGCGAGCCGGCTGCCGACGAGTTGACGAACCGCGCCATCGATTCGATCGAATCGGCTGCAGGCATCGACCGGGACCTCGTCGAGGTGCTCGAGGCCCTGCGTGGCGCGCAGGCCCAGCTGCAGGACGCCGCCCGCACGTTGTCGAGCTACCTGCACCACACCGAGCCGGAACCCGAGCGGCTGCAGGCAATCGACGAGCGCTTGTCGGCCTGGCTGACGCTGGCGCGTCGCTACCATCGGCCGCCAGAAGAATTGCCGGCCTTGCAGGCGCAGTGGCAGAACGAGCGCCAGGCACTCGATCAGGCGAGCGATCTCGACCACCTTCAGCAATCGCTGTCGGATGCGCGGGCCGGCTTCGAAGCCGCCGCGAAACGCGCGACCGCCCTGCGCAGCAAGGCCGCCCCGAAACTGGCGGCGGCGATCACGCAGGCGATGCAGCAGCTCGGCATGGCGGGTGGCCGTTTCGAAGTGGCGCTGGTCACACAAGACAAGCCGCAGTCATTCGGCAACGAGGCGGCCGAGTTTCTGGTGGCCGGCCATGAAGGCAGCACGCCGCGCCTGATGGCCAAGGTGGCATCGGGCGGCGAGTTGTCGCGCGTCGCGCTGGCCGTTGCGGTGACGACCAGCGAGCTAAAACCCGATCGCGCCGACCAGGTGGCCGGCACCTTGATCTTCGACGAGATCGATGCCGGTGTCGGTGGCGCGGTGGCCGAATCGGTGGGCCGACTGATGAAGCAGCTGGGGCGCGACCGCCAGGTGCTGGCGGTCACCCACCTGCCGCAGGTGGCCGCCTGCGCGGACCATCATTTCGTGGTCAGCAAGCTGGTGCGCGATGGCCGAACCCACAGCGAGGTGGTAGGCGTCAGCGGCGAAACCCGGGTGGCCGAAATTGCGCGCATGCTCGGCGGCGAGCGGCTGTCGAGCACCAGCCTCGCGCATGCCCAGGAAATGCTCAGTGTCGGCTCGAAGCCGAACGAGCCGGCACTCAGCCGACCCGGGCGGAGCCGGACATGACCGCGGCCAGCCCGTCACCCGATGTCGGGGGAAATGCCGCAGGCGGGGTCGAAAACAGAGTCGAAAAGCGCCAGATCGTCTTCGTCACCGGGATCTCGGGTTCGGGCAAATCGGTCGCGCTGCATGCGCTCGAAGATGCCCGCTTCTTCTGCGTTGACAACCTGCCGCCTGATCTGCTGCCGCAGTTTCTCGAACTTGATCAGGTGAAGTCACAGCCACGCATTGCGGTCGCCGTGGATGTGCGCGCGGTGGGGTCGCTGCCGAAGCTGCTGCCGTTGATCGAGCGCCTGCGCGACGAAAACCTGCTGGTCCGCACGATCTTCCTCGATGCGAGTACCGACGCGCTGGTCCGGCGCTTTTCGGAAACGCGGCGCCCGCATCCGCTGTCGCAGGGCATGGATGGCAATCAGGCCGGCGCCGGGCAACGCGCGCTGATCGATGCGATCGATCTCGAACGCGAACTGCTCGCCGATCTGCGGGCTGTCTCCACCGTCATCGATACCAGCCAGTTGCGCCCGGCCCAGCTCAGGTCCTGGTTGCGCGATCTGGTGAAGATCATCGAGACGCACCTGACGCTGGTTTTCGAGTCGTTCGCGTTCAAGCTCGGCGTGCCACTGGATGCCGATCTGGTATTCGACGTGAGGGTTCTGCCCAATCCCTATTACGAACCCGACCTGCGGCCGTTGACCGGTCGGGATGCTCCGGTCGTCGACTTCCTGAAGCAGAACTCCGATGCCGCCGACATGCTCGATCAGATCGAGACATTCGTCGCCCGCTGGTTGCCGAATTTCCAGGCCGACCACCGCAGTTATCTGACTGTCGCGATCGGTTGCACCGGCGGCCAGCACCGGTCGGTCTATCTGGTCGAGGAGTTGGCGCGGCGCTTCGCGGGGCGCAACGCGGCCTTGATCCGGCACCGCGAACTCGATGGCCGCTGACCGCGAACCGCCGGGCAGCGAGGCTGCCGATCTGACCGACCTGCCGCTGTTTCCGCTGCGTTCGGTGCTGTTTCCCGGTGGCTTGTTGATGCTGCGGGTGTTCGAGGCGCGCTACCTCGATCTCATCAGCCGCTGCCTGCGCTCAGGCGAGGGCTTCGGCGTGATCGCGCTGCGCCAGGGCGGCGAACTGAAAAGCGCCGACGAGCCGGTCAACCTAGAGCCGGTGGGCGTACTGGCAGAGATCATTGATGTCGACAGCCCGCAAAGCGGCATCCTCAACATTCGTTGCCGCGGCACCCGGCGCTTCGCCACTGCTTCGGTGGCCCGGCAGGCAGACGGTCTGTGGACTGCACAGGTCGAGTTTGTCGCCGACGACGAGCCGGCGCCGCCGGGGCCAGAACTGGCGGCCTGCGTGGCCGCACTGGTTGACGCGATCGACACGCTGAACGAGCAGGGCACGAAGCCGTTTCTGGAGCCGATGCAGTTCTCGGATGCGGGCTGGGTCGCCAACCGCTGGTGCGAGATTCTGCCGATCTCGCTGGCCGCCAAGCAGAAGCTGATGGCCCTGGAAGATCCGCTGATCCGGCTCGGGCTGGTCGACGATTTCCTGCGCAGCAAGGGCGTGATCGACTGAATCGACCGCTCGGCTGTGAAAGCCGGCGCCCTTCAAAGCATCGGCAACAGGCGACGCAACGCGGTCGGGATGCCGAGCACCTCGACCTCGCTGCGTGTGAACCAGCTGCCTTCTTGACCCGACGGCAACCCGGCCGTGATGGCAAGCAGTTGTGCCTCGTCGACGCTGTCGGGAAACTGGTGGCGCGACGGCTGCAGCGTCCAGTCCAGATGTGTCAGGACATGCTTGAACGCCGGCAACTCTTGGTGCGTACCGGGCCAAGCCGCGGCGAGGGCCTGCAGATCGACCGATGCTTCGAATTCGCACAGGCTCCACAGGCCGGCCCAAATTCCCTGCTCGGGCCGGCGCACCAGCCACAATCGATCGCGCCACGTCAGGCTGAGCCAACGGTTCGCGCGCGCACTGCGCCGGGTCTTGCGCGTCTTCACCGGATAACGGGTCGGCTCGCCGCTGAGCGCTGCGGAACAGAGCTTGGCGACCGGACATTCGCTGCACGCCGGTGCCCGCAGGCTGCAGATGCCGGCACCCAGGTCCATCAGGCCCTGGGTATAGGTCGCGATCGCAGTCTTGCCCGAGCCCTCGTGTAACCTTGGCGCCGGCAACAGGCGCTGTGCCATATCCCAGAGCCGGCGCTGCTGCGGCACCTGCGCCAGATCGCCATCGAAGCCGGTCACCCGGCTCAGCACCCGCTTCACGTTGCCATCGAGAATGGCCACGTGTTCACCGAAACAGAATGCGGCGATCGCGGCTGCGGTTGACCGGCCGATCCCCGGCAATTCCGCCAGTTCGGCTGCGCTTTGCGGGAACTGGCCGCGGTGCTGCTCCACCACCGCGACAGCACAACGGTGCAGGTTGCGCGCACGGCTGTAGTAGCCCAGGCCGCTCCACATGCCAAACACGTCGTCCAGGGGCGCACGCGCCAGACTGCCGACATCCGCAAAGCGCAGCAGAAATCGCTGGTAGTAGGCCGTCACCGTGGCAACCTGGGTCTGCTGCAACATGATTTCGGACAGCCAGACCCGGTAGGGGTCGCGGGTGCTCTGCCACGGCAGGCGGTGGCGCCCGGACCGCAGCTGCCAGTCGATCACGCGATCGGCGAAGCCGTCGACGACCCCTGGCAGCAGCGAGTCGGCAAACGGCGGCTGTTCGCCGGGTGGTGTCGCCATCAGCGGCGCTGGCATGTCGGACAGAAAAACGTCGAGCGCTGACCCTGCACGATGCGTCGGATCATGCTGCCGCAGCGCTGGCAGGCCTGGCCGGCCCGGCCGTACACACCCGCCTGCAGCTGAAATCGCCCCTCCACCCCGTGGGCATCGTGGAAGTCGCGCAAGGTGGAGCCCCCGAGAGACAGTGCACGCGCCAGCGTTTCACGAATCGCCACCGCCAGCCGCTCGCAGCGCGGCCGACTGAGCCGGTCGCTGCGCAAACGCGGGTCGATCCCGGCGGCGTAAAGGGCCTCGCAGGCGTAGATGTTGCCGGCGCCAACCACGATGTCGCCCCCCAGAAGCGCCTGCTTGACCGCGACCCGGCGCCGTTGCAATGCAGCGTGAAGATGGCTGCCATCGAATCCTGGGTCGAAGGGTTCGAGACCGAGCCCGCCCAGCAGCTTGGCGGCAGCGCCGCTGTGCAGGCCGCATGACCAGACCACCGCGCCGAATCGCCTCGGATCGGTCAGGCGCAGGCTGCCACGGGTGGTCTGCAGGTCGAAATGATCATGCGCGCCGGCCGGCGCCAGCGTCGACGCATCTTCGTGGAAGGTCAGCGAACCCGACATTCCCAGGTGCAGCAACAAACCACCACGATCCAGCGGCAACCACAGGTATTTGCCGCGGCGCCCGGTTTCGCCTATGGTCTGGGCAAGCAAAAAGTCGTTTTCGCAACCGAGCGGCCAGCGCAGCGGCTTACCCAGGAGTACCCCGGTGATGCGCGCGCCGGCAATGCGGTCCGCAAAGCTTTGGCGGGTAATTTCGACTTCCGGCAATTCGGGCATTGGGGAATTATCCAGAAGCTTCGTGGTCACACGTTCTCACCAGTCCTGGGCTTGGAGAACCGCACGCTTTTTGCCCCATTTCCTTTCACCCTCAGGCCGTGACGAAAAGTCGCCCCGTTTAGAATCAAGCCGAGCAACAGGAGCCCGTCGATGCCTGCAAATCTTCCCCGTTCGAGGGCGGTGCGAACTGCCACCGCGGGCCTCGGTGCGGGCTTGGCGCTGGCCCTCGCTGCTACGTCCGTTCATGCACAGACACCCGGCGCCGCAACAAAGGCCGCGGCGCAGCCGGCGGTGGTCAGCGCGGTCAACAATTCCGAACTTGACGCGCAGTTGTTCTATCAGCTGCTGGTTGGCGAGATCGAGCTGCGCGGCGGATCGCCGGGCTCGGCATTCGAAATCCTGCTGGACGCCGCGCGCAAGCAGCGCCGCGAGCAACTGTTTCAGCGGGCGGCCGACATCGCCTTGCAGGCCCGCGCCGGCGAACAATCATTGATGGCCGCGCGCGCGTGGCGCGATGCCTTCCCCGAATCGGCCCAGGCCCATCGGTATGTGATCCAGCTGTTGATCGCGCTCGGTAAAGGCGCCGAGACGGTTAAGCCCTTGAGGTCCCTGATTGCCTTGACACCCGTCGTCGAACGGCCGGCACTGATCAACTCGCTGCCCCGCTTCTTTGTCAATGCGAGCGACAAGAAGGCGACTCCGCCGCTGCTCGAATTGGTACTGAACGGATACGACAGCGACATCGCGACGCAGGGCGCGGCCTTGCAGGCCTTGGCTACCGCCTGGTTGATCGCCCAGGAACCCGAGAAGGCGCTGGAGCTGACGCGCGGCGCCCAGGCGCTCAATCCGACGTCGCAGATCCCGGTCGCGATCGCGCTGCAACTGCTGCCGACGCAGCCCGCCGCCGAATCCATCGTCACCGACTTCCTGCGGGCGCAGCCGGACAACAGCAACATCCGCATCACGTATGCGCGTGCGCTGAGCACCGCTCAACGATTCGTCGATGCGATTGCGCAACTCGAACTGGTTACCCGCGCCGATCCCGATCGCGCGACCGCCTGGCTGACGCTCGGCGCACTGCAACTGGAAGTGCATCAGCCCAAGGAAGCGACCGCGTCGCTGGAGAAATTTCTTTCGCTCGGCTCGACTCCCGGTACGCCGGCTGCAACGGCGCCCACCACTGCAAGCGGGGCGGAAACCGACACCGACGACACAGACGACTCGGTTGCCGACAACGAGCAGGCCCGCATTCAGGCCTGGCTGATGCTCGCCCAGGCCGCCGAGCAACGCGGCGAGTTCAAGGCCGCAGAGACCTGGCTGGCCAAGGTCGACAACCCGCAGCGTGCACTCGAGGTTCAGCAGCGGCGTGCATCACTGCTGGCCAAGCAGGGCAAGATGGGCGAAGCGCGCTCGCTGATCCAGCAGCTGCCCGAGAAAGACGCTGAAGGGGCGCGCGCCAAGATATTTGCCGAAGCTCAGCTGCTGCGCGACTCCAAGCAGTGGAGCGAGGCCGGCAAGGTGTTGAGCAAGGGCCTTGATCGCTACAAGGACGATGTCGACATGTTGTACGAGATGTCGATGCTGTCCGAGAAGCTCAATCAGATGGACGAGATGGAGCGCCTGCTGCGCAAGGTGATCGAGCTCAAGCCCAAGCACCAGCACGCACACAACGCCCTCGGCTATTCGCTGGCCGAACGCAACATCCGCCTGCCCGAGGCCAAACAGCTGATCGAAAAGGCCCTCGAACTCGCACCCGGCGATCCGTTCATCACCGACAGCCTGGGTTGGGTCGAGTACCGGATGGGCAATTTGGCCGAGGCGGTGCGCCTGCTGCGCAAGGCCTACATGATGCGCCCTGATACCGAGATTGCCGCCCATCTGGGCGAGGTGTTGTGGGTCAGCGGCCAGACCGATGAAGCCCGGCGAATCTGGCGCGAAGCGCGGGGCCGGGATGCCGGCAACGATGTTCTGCGCGAAACGCTGGCTCGTCTGCGCGCTGATTTGTGAGGCCTGAACGGGCCACCTCCTGGCCGAGAATCCGCGGCGCCTGGCGGAGGCAAGCTGCTCTGCTGCTGCTCGCCGGCCTGCTGACGGCCTGTGCGAGCCGCCCGCCCGCCGCGGTCGGCACCGACGTGCTCAGCGGCCGGATGTCGTTGCGCGTTGCGGCCAGCGCCGGTTCTGCCGAACGTTCGAGCACACTCGCCTACGACTTGCGCGGCAATCCGCAAACCGGCCAGATCGAATTCAGCACCCCGCTGGGCAGCATCGTCGCGCGTGCCAGCTGGGCGCCGGGGCAGGTTGCACTCACCACCGAGCAGGGCGAGCGCCGCTTTGCCGATCTCGACAGCATGAGCCGCGAGGTTCTCGGCGAAGTGATTCCGGTGGCGGCCTTGTTCGACTGGTTGCGCGGCCGGCCATGGCCGGGTGCTTCAAGCCGCTCGACCGCTAACGGATTCGAGCAACTCGGCTGGCAGGTCGATCTGTCGCGCTTCGCCGAATCGCAACTCGTGGCGCGGCGAGAAACGCCGCCGGTCGTGACGGTTCGCGCGCTGATCAACCGCCCCTAGACCCCGCGGCAAGCCGGCGATGCGCACGATCTACGACGTACCGGCGCCGGCCAAGCTGAATCTGTTCCTGCATGTGACGGGTCGCCGAGACGATGGCTATCACCTGCTGCAGTCGGCTTTTGCGCTGATTGATTGGTCCGATGCGCTGCATTTCGAAAGACGCGACGACGGACGGTTGCTGCGCCACGATCTGACCGCTTCGTTGCCTGCCGATGACTTGTGCCTGCGCGCCGCGCGCGCGCTGCAGGCGGCCAGCGGCAGGCGTTTCGGTGTCGATATCTCGATCGACAAGCAGTTGCCGAGCGGCGCCGGAATGGGCGGTGGCAGTTCCGACGCCGCCAGCACGCTGCTGGCGTTGAACCGCTTGTGGGGTCTGAACTGGCCACGTGCCAGACTGCAGCAGTTGGCGCTACCGCTCGGCGCCGACGTGCCATTTTTCGTCGGCGGACACAACGCCTGGGTCGAAGGGGTCGGCGAGCGCCTGACGCCGATCGAGCTGCCCGAACAATGGCTGGCCGTTGTAAAACCAGCAGCGAGCATCGCAACCGCGGCCATTTTCGGCAGTCCGCTGCTCGGCAGGAATACTGAAGCTGCTACAATCTTAGGCTTTCTTGCAAGCGATGGTTTGAAGGTTGGTGGATCCGGATTTTCAGCGCGCAGCGGTTCAGCGCCACATGCCTCGGGATTTGGCCGCAATGACCTGCAGCCAGCTGCCGAGGCAGTCTGCAGCGAAATCGCTGAAGTGGGCCGGTGGTTGACGGCACGTTTCGGCAACAGCCGCATGACCGGATCAGGCAGCGCCGTCTTTGCAAGAGCAGGTTTTAGATTCGACGACGCTGCGTTTGGACGCGGCGCTGAACGCCCCCCCGAGGCGATGTTGCCGCAGGTTCTGCCAGCGGGTTGGGTGGGCCGGATGTGTCGCAGTCTTGCGCTTCACCCGCTGGCGGGTTGGGCTCGAGACGAGGCGTCGTAGGTGCGGCAGCGAGGCAGTGCCAAAGGCATTGTCGCAAGGCAGCACAGCGGTTTCGGGAAACGGCGCCGCCGTTTTCCGGTGTAGGGGAGTCGCCAAGTTGGTAAAGGCACTGGATTTTGATTCCAGCATGCGAGGGTTCGAGTCCTTCCTCCCCTGCCAGGACTTTTGATTCCCGGAGTTCGACCAGACCAGGCGCTGTCATGTCGCCGGTCAACAAGCCGACGCCGGGGCCGGACTGAAAGGAAGCCGGTGCTTCCCCAGAGCCTCGACGGAGGAAACGTGCTGTTCAACACCCTGCTGTTCACCGGGAATGCCAATCCGGAATTGGGCAATGAAATTGCCGCCCAGTTGGGTATCGAACTCGGCAAAGCCAAGGTCGGACGCTTCTCGGACGGCGAGGTCGACATCGAGATCCAGCAAAACGTGCGGGCGCGCGACATCTTCGTCGTCCAGCCGACCTGCGCGCCGACCAACGAGAACCTGATGGAACTGTGCATCATGGTCGATGCACTGAAACGTGCATCGGCCCGGCGTGTCACCGCGGTAATTCCGTATTTCGGTTATGCGCGCCAGGATCGCCGTCCGCGTTCGACGCGGGTGCCGATCAGTGCCAAGGTGGTGGCCAACATGCTCGAGGCGGTTGGCGTCGAACGGCTGCTGACCATGGACCTGCACGCCGATCAGATCCAGGGCTTCTTCAATATCCCGGTCGACAACATTTACGCCTCACCGGTGCTGTTGTCCGATCTGCACACCAAGCGCTACAAGGATCTGGTGGTGGTCTCGCCCGATGTGGGCGGCGTGGTGCGGGCGCGTGCGCTGGCCAAGCAGCTCGATTGCGACCTGGCGATCATCGACAAACGCCGGCCGAAGGCCAACGTATCCGAAGTGATGCACGTGATCGGCGAGATCGACGGCCGCAACTGCGTGATCATGGACGACATGATCGATACCGCCGGCACGCTGGTCAAGGCGGCCGAGGTGCTCAAGGAGCGCGGCGCCCGCAACGTCTACGCCTATTGCACCCACGCGGTCTTCTCGGGGCCGGCGATCGAGCGCATCGAGGCGTCGATGCTCGACGAGGTCGTGATCACCAACACCATTCCATTGATCGAGCCCGGCCGAAGCTGCCGCAAGGTGCGCCAGCTGTCGGTGGCTTTCCTGTTTGCCGAAACCATCCGTCGGATCTCTGATGGTGAATCGGTGACATCGTTGTTTGCGGAGCAGAACAGCAACGTCTGATCTGCCTGCAAGCGCGTCTGGCCACAAGCCGGGCGCTTCTTCGGGCCGCAAGGCCCGATTGTTTGTCCCGGGGTCGCAAGGCCCCATTGTTCGGACACCTGGTCGCGGGTGTCGTCAATCCAACTTGGAGTCAACATGAAATTCACAGCTTACGAGCGCAGTCTGCAGGGGACCGGAGCGAGCCGCCGCCTGAGACTCGCCAACAAGGTGCCCGGCATCGTCTATGGCGCCGGCGAGCCGGCGATGATCGAACTCGATCACAACGCGCTGTTCTTCGCGCTGAAGAAAGAGGCCTTCCATTCATCGGTTCTCGAGATGGAACTGAACGGCAAGACCGAACAGGTGCTGCTGCGTGACCAGCAGATGCACCCGTACCGGCCGATCGTCCTGCACGTCGATTTCCAGCGCGTCGACAACACCACCAAGATCATCAAGAAGGTGCCGCTGCACTTCACCGGCGAGGAAAACTCCGATGCGGTGAAGGTCGACAAGTGCCTGGTCAACCACGTCGTCAATGAACTGCGCATCGCCTGCCTCGCGTCGGCGCTGCCCGAGTTCATCGAGGTCGACCTGAGCACGCTGACCAAGGGTGTGGCGCTGCACGTCAGCGACATCAAGCTGCCACCTGGCATCAAGGTTGTCACGCAGGGCAAGCCGAATCCGGTGATCGTGTCGGTCGTCAACCCGGCCGAAGAGGAAGAAGTCGCGCCGGTCGTGGTGGCTGCTCCGGCCGAAAAGACCAAGGCCAAGAAGACCGAGAAGCAGAACAAGAAGTGACGCTTGCTGGCGGCAAGGTCGCTCGTGCGGCCTGTCGGCACACCACGAACCCCACTACGGTGGGGTTTTTTATTGCCCCGACCGCTGCGGATAATCGACCCATGCTCCTTCGTTCGAGTTCGCTCACTCCGCCGCCGCGCCACGCCCGGCTGGCGCGGCTTCGCCGCGAGACACCGACATGATTCGCCTGCTGGTGGGTCTGGGCAATCCGGGCTTCGAATATGAGGCAACCCGCCACAACGCGGGGTTCTGGTTTGTAGACGAGGTTGCGCGCAGCCTGAAGCTGACGCTCAGCGTCGATCGCAGCTACTTCGGACTGGTCGGCAGAAGCAACCGTCCCGAAGGGCCGCTGTGGCTGCTGCAACCGATGACCTTCATGAACCTGTCGGGCAAATCGGTCGCGGCGCTGGCGCGCTTCTTCAAGATCGCACCCGACGAGATACTGGTCGTGCACGACGAACTCGACCTGCTGCCGGGTCACCTGAAGCTCAAGCAGGGCGGCAGTCACGCCGGGCACAACGGCCTGAAGGATATCCAGGCCCAACTCGGCAGCGCCGATTTCTGGCGCCTGCGGCTGGGAATCGGCCACCCGGGCGTGCGCGCCGAGGTGGTCGACTATGTGCTGCGCAAGCCGCCGCAGACCGAGCGCGAAGCGATCGAAGACGCGATCGCGATCGGGATCAAGGCGCTCGATCTGCTGCTCGCCGGCGAGATGGAGCGTGCCATGATGAAACTGCACATCAAGCCGGCGAAACCCAAGCCCCCGGCACCTCCCGCCGCGGCAGCCGCACCGGCAACCGAGCCGAAACCACCCAACCCCGAGAAAGAGTGACGCCATGGCCGCTGCATTCGGAGTGTTTGCACCGTCGCTGATCGGTGCCCTGCTCGGCGTGTTCTGCCTATGCGCCACGGCGACTCAGACGGTCTATCGCTGCGGCCCGCAAGGCAACGAATATTCGCAAACCCCGTGTCAATCTGGCCGGGCGATCGATGTGGCCGATCCGCGTTCGACGGCGCAGATCGCAGAAGCGCGCAAGACCAGCGCGGCTCAGTCCAGACTGGCGCTCCAGCTGGCGAATGAGCGCCGCGCCAACGAGCGCGCGCTGCGCCCGTCAGTGGCCGGCGGCATCGATTTCCGGCGCGCCTCGCCGCTTCAGGCGACAGTCAGTAAGCCGGGCAAGCCAAAGGCCGCAAAACCACAACGACAGGCAGACACGGCCGCAAAACCGAAGGAATTTGTCGCGATTGGTCCGGGCAGCGGCAAGAAAAAGAAGAAAGCGCCGAGCGGCGCTCAGGTCTGAGCCTGCAACCGGCGATATTTCGCCCACAGGCTTTCCTGGTCTTCGACATGCTCCGGGTCGACCGGAATGCATTCCACCGGACACACCTGCACACATTGCGGCTCGTCGAAATGGCCGACGCATTCGGTGCAGCGCCGGTGGTCAATCACATAGATCTCCGCGCCCATCGAGATCGCCTGGTTCGGGCACTCGGGCTCGCAGACATCGCAATTGATGCATTCGTCGGTGATCGTCAGTGCCATCTGGAAACGCTAGTCCTTTTCCACCTTCACCCGCTGTTTCAGGCGATCCAGCACCGACGGTGACACAAATTTGGAGACATCACCGTTCAAGGTGGCAATCTCGCGCACGAAGGTGCCCGATACGAACTGGAACTGGTCGCTCGGCGTCATGAAAACCGTCTCGACATCGGGCATCAGCTGACGGTTCATGCCGGCCATCTGGAATTCGTACTCGAAATCGCTGACCGCGCGCAGGCCACGCACCACCACCTTGCCGTCGTTGGCCACCACAAAATCACGCAGCAGCCCGCGAAACAGGATCACTTCGACATTCGGATATTTGCTGGCAAGCTCGGTCGCGATTTCCATCCGTTCATCGAGCGAGAACAGCGTGCGTTTGTGGTGTCCGGCGGCGACCGCGACGATCAAGCGCTCGAACAAACGGCTGGCGCGCCGCATCAGGTCTTCGTGCCCCAGGGTCATCGGGTCGAAGGTGCCCGGGTAGACGGCAGTGAGTCGGGTGGCTGTGGTCAAGGGCGCGCTCCTGCGAGATCAGGTTGCTGAAAGGGCGGGCGCAAAGTGTAGGCCAAGGCCGCAGGCAGCCCCACGCGCGCCTCGGCAGCACACCAGCGCCAGCCACTCATGACGCAGTGCGTTGCAGCAACTGAAAACACACCCGTCCGGCCCAACTTTGTCGATGCAGACGCAGACCGAGTGCCTCGACGCCTTTGGAATCCACTGCGCGGTCCGATTCGAGGTAGATGAAACCATCCGGGACGACCAGGCGGATGGCAGCCTGCAAGGCCGCATCGTCCAGCCCCGAATCGAAGGGCGGATCGAGAAAGACCAGTTCGAATCGCGCACGCTCGGCACGGGCCATGTACGACAGCGCATCGACCTGCTCGATCCGCAAAGTCGTGGCCTGCAGTCGTTCGGCCGTTTCCCGCAGGCGTTTGACCTGACCGGCATTGCGTTCGAGCAGCAGCACCTCCGCTGCGCCCCGCGATGCCGCCTCGAATCCGAGTGCGCCGCTGCCCGCGAAGGCATCCAGGCAGCGCCAGCCGCCCAGATCCTGCCCCAGCCAGTTGAACAAGGTGACGCGCACCCGATCGGGTGTCGGCCGCAGGCCGGGCAGATCCACAACCGTCAGCTTGCTGCGTTTCCACTGCCCGCCGATGATCCGGACTTCAGCCTTCGGTCCGACCGGCGGAGCCGCCGGCAAACGTCCGCGCTTCGGCGGTGCAGGGCTCACAAGCGCACCGGAATGCCGTCGCGCGCCAACATCGCCTTGGCCTGACCGACCGTGAACTCGCCGTAGTGAAAGATGCTGGCCGCCAGCACGGCGTCGGCGCCGCCGATCCGAATGCCATCGCTCAGGTGCTCGAGCGCACCGACGCCGCCCGAGGCGATCACCGGCACCGGCACGGCGTCGCTGACCGCCCGCGTCAGCTCCAGGTCGAATCCGCTTTTCGTGCCGTCACGGTCCATGCTGGTCAGCAAGATCTCGCCGGCACCTTCGGCCACCATGCGTTGTGCCCAGGCCACCGCATCGAGCCCGACATTCTTGCGGCCACCGTGGGTGTAGACATCCCAGCCCGGGCCGCGGGCCGCCAGATCATCTCCATGGCGCCGCTTCGCATCGATGGCGACGACGATGCACTGCGCACCGTATTTGCCGGACGCCTCGCGGATCGTCGCCGGATTGGCGACCGCCGCGGAGTTGAAGCTGACCTTGTCGGCGCCGGCATTCAGCAGGCGACGCACATCGGCCACCGTGCGCACGCCGCCACCCACCGTCAGCGGGATGAAGACCTGCGAGGCCACCGCCTCGATGATGTGCAGGATGACATCGCGGTTGTCACTGGTGGCGGTGATGTCGAGAAAGGTCAGTTCGTCGGCGCCTTGTTCGTTGTAGCGTGCGGCGATCTCGACAGGGTCCCCGGCATCGCGCAATTCGACGAAATTGACGCCCTTGACGACACGCCCGCCGGTCACGTCCAGGCAGGGAATGATTCGTTTGGCCAGCATCGAGCGGGTGTCGGTTCAGGTATCCGCGAGCGAATCGGCGCGCAATTGCGCCGCGGCGAAATCGAGATCGCCGGTATAGATGGCGCGCCCGCAGATCACGCCCTCGACGCCCTGGTCTTCGACTGCGCACAGCTGCTCGATGTCCTGCATGCCGCGCAGGCCGCCCGAGGCGATCACCGGGATCGACAGCGCCTGCGCCAGCTTGACCGTCGCCTCGATGTTGATGCCGCTCAACATGCCGTCGCGGCCGATGTCGGTATAGATCACGCCTTCGACACCGTAGTCCTCGAACTTCTTCGCCAGATCGATCACCTCGTGGCCGGTCAGCTTGCTCCAGCCGTCGGTCGCCACCTTGCCGTCCTTGGCATCGAGGCCGACGATGATGTGACCGCCGAACGCACTGCAGGCGTCGCGCAGGAAACCGGGGTTCTTGACCGCGGCGGTGCCGATGATGATGAAGCTGAGGCCATCGTCCAAATAACGCTCGATGGTGTCGAGGTCGCGGATTCCACCGCCCAGCTGGACCGGAATCTCGTCGCCCACCTCGGCCAGGATGGCCTTGATCGCCGGCTCGTTGACCGGCTTGCCGGCAAACGCGCCATTCAGGTCGACCAGGTGCAGGCGCCGCGCCCCGGCGTCGAGCCAGCGTCGAGCCATCGCGGCTGGATCATCTCCGAATGCCGTCGAATCGTTCATGTCGCCTTGTTTGAGGCGCACACACTTGCCGTCTTTGAGGTCGATAGCGGGTATCAGCAGCATGGCCTGTCGGGGCTGGAGGAGAGTGGGGTGGGAAAGATTGTGGTTCGACCGAGGGGAGCCGCGGCACCTTGAATGTGCCACCGCCTGAACGCTGGATGCCAATTCGTTTCAGGGTTTCCAGTGAAGGAAGTTGCGGTACAGCGCCAGACCGTGCTCGGCGCTTTTCTCCGGATGAAACTGGGTCGCGAAAATATTATCCCGTGCGAGCGCGCAGGTAAAGCGCTGCCCATACTCGGTTTCACCAGCACTGTGGTGCTGGTCCGACGGCCGGGCATAAAAGCTGTGCACGAAATAGAACCAGGAAGCATCCGGCACGCCCGCCCAGATAGGATGCTGACGCACCTGCAGCACCTGGTTCCAGCCCATCTGCGGCACCTTGTAGCGGCTGCCGTCGGGTTGCAGCTGCCCTTCGAGCCGAAACCTCAGCACCGCGCCATCGATCAGCCCGAGACCATCGGTCGGTCCCTCTTCGCTGCGCGACAGCAACATCTGCATGCCCACACACACCCCCATCAGCGGCTTGCCCGCTGCGGCTTCGAGCACGGCGTCGCGCAGACCGGATTCCTGCAGCTCGCGCATGCAATCGGGCATTGCCCCCTGCCCCGGCAAGACCACCCGCTCCGCAGCACGCACCTCTTCGGGGCGCGCAGTGACGATGACCTCGAGCCCGCTGCCCTGCGCGACATGCCGCACCGCCTGCGACACCGAGCGCAGATTGCCCATGCCGTAGTCGACCACGGCAACGGTACGGGTCATCTTCCGCGCTCCGACCGGGCGCAGCAGGGCCGAGACATCACAAGCTGCCCTTCGTGGACGGAATCACATCGGCGGCACGCGGATCGATCTCGAGCGCCATCCGCAAGGCGCGCGCGAAGGCCTTGAAGATGGTTTCGCACTGGTGATGCGCGTTGTCGCCGAACAGGTTGTCGATGTGCAGGCTGACCCCGGCGTGATTGACGAAGCCCTGGAAAAACTCGTAGACCAGCTGCGTATCGAGACCGCCGACCATCCCGCTCTTGAAATCGACCCGCATGTGCAAGCCCGGCCGTCCGGAAAAATCGACCACCACCCGCGACAATGCCTCGTCGAGCGGCACATAGGCATGGCCGTAGCGGCGCAGGCCTTTCTTGTCGCCGACAGCCTGCGCCATCGCCTGGCCGATCGTGATGCCGACATCCTCTACCGTGTGGTGACCATCGATGTGCAGGTCACCCTGGGCTTCGATGTGCAGGTCGATCAGGCCATGACGCGCGATCTGGTCGAGCATGTGATCGAAAAAGCCGATGCCCGTTGACAACTGCGCCGCGCCGGTGCCGTCCAGATTCAGCCGAACGCGAATCTGCGTTTCCTTGGTGTCACGTTGCACATCGGCGGTGCGGGGGCGGATCTCGCTCATGCTCTGGTTTCCTGCAATGCCGCGTCGAACGCGGCCAAGGTCAAGCCATTCTCGTCGGGCGTCCCAACGGTGATACGCAAACAATCTGCCAGCATCGGATGCATCGGCGAGACATTCTTGACCAGCACCTGGCGGGCCTTCATCGCCGCGAACATGCGCGCAGCATCGGGCACACGCACCAGCAGCATGTTGGCCTCGCTGGCAAATACCCGCACCCCGACGCGCTCGCGCAATGCGCCAGCGAGCCGCTCCCGTTCATCGCGGATGATCTGCGCCTGGCGCGAATATTCATCAGCGTGTTCGAGCGCAAACAGGGCCGCCTCGCAATTCAGCACGCTGATATTGAAAGGCGGGCGCAGCTTGTCGATCTGTGCGATCAGCGCGGTTCGACCCATCAGATAGCCGATGCGCACCCCCGCCAAGCCGAACTTGCTCATCGTGCGCATCAGCAGCACGTGCTCGTGACGCGCCAGGCGATGCAGCGAGTCGCGCGCGGCGAATGGCTGGTAGGCCTCGTCGATGACGACCAGCCCCGGCGCGGCATCGATGATCTGGTCGATCATCGCGTCGTCCCACAAATTGGCGGTCGGGTTGTTCGGGTAGGCCAGATAGACCAATGACGGCTGGTGCTGGTCGATGGCCGCCAGCATCGCCGGGCCGTCGAGCTCGAAATCGGCGGTCAGCGGCACACCGACGAACGGTAGCCCGAGCAGGCGCGCGCTCATCTCGTACATCACGAAACCCGGCAGCGGCGCCAGGATCGGCGCCGCGTCCCGGCCACCGATCGGTCCGGCGCAGGCCAGCGTCAACAGGCTGATCAGCTCGTCCGAGCCGTTGCCGAGCATGATGTCGTTGCCATCGGGCATCCGGGCGTGACGCGCCAGCTCGGCGCGCAATACATCGCCCCGCTCGGCCGGATAACGGTTGATCGCCACCTCGCCGAGCCGCGCACCGAGCGCCTGCCGCAGATGGTCCGGCAGCCTGAACGGGTTCTCCATCGTGTCGACCTTGACCATGCCGGCGCTGGGTTGCACCGCATACGCGTACATGCCCTGAACATCGGCACGCAGGTAACGGGACATGCGATCGGCGAGGGAGCTGCTCATGACAAGTCTCTGCGTGAATGAGTCGGATCGACGATGGTTCGGTCTTCGAGCCGCATTTCGGCCGCTCGTGCGTGGGCGTGCAGGCCTTCGCCCCGCGCCAGCACCGACGCAACTCGGCCCAGTGTCTGCGCACCGGCCCGGCTGACCTCGATCAGGCTGCTGCGCTTCTGGAAATCGTAGACACCGAGCGGCGACGAGAAGCGGGCGGTTCCGGAGGTGGGCAGCACATGGTTCGGCCCGGCGCAATAGTCGCCGAGACTTTCGCTGGTGAAGGCGCCTATAAAGATCGCTCCGGCAGGCCGGCGCCACGGCTCCCAGCGATGTGGATCGCGCGACGAAACCTCCAGGTGCTCCGGCGCAATGCGGTTGCTGATCGCGCAGGCCTCTTCCATCGAACGGGTCTGGATCAGCGCGCCGCGGCCTTCGAGCGATGCGCGGATCACCGCGGCACGCGGCATCTCGGCCAGCAGACGGTCGATCGCCGCCTGAACCTGGTCGATGTAGGCCGCATCCGGACACAGCAGGATGCTCTGCGCCAGCTCGTCGTGTTCGGCCTGACTGAACAAGTCCATCGCGACCCAGTCGGCCGGTGTGCTGCCATCGGCCAGCACCAGGATCTCGCTCGGTCCGGCAATCATGTCGATGCCGACCTTGCCGAAGACCCGTCGCTTGGCGCTCGCGACATACGCATTGCCCGGCCCGGTGATCTTGTCGACCGGCGGAATCGTGGCGGTGCCGTAGGCCAATGCGGCCACCGCCTGTGCCCCACCGACCGTGAAGACACGGTCGACGCCGGCCACTGCGGCCGCTGCCAGCACCAGCTGGTTGCGCTCGCCACGCGGGGTCGGGACGACCATCACGATCTCGCCGACTCCTGCCACCTTGGCCGGCAAGGCATTCATCAGCACGCTGGATGGGTAGGCGGCCCTGCCGCCGGGCACATAAATCCCGACGCGATCGAGCGGCGTCACCTTCTGGCCCAGCAGGCTGCCGTCGGCGTCGCGGTAGCTCCACGATCGGCCACAGGCTTCGAGCTGCCGCTCGTGGTAGCTGCGAACCCGGTCTGCGGCCTGCTCCAGCGCCTGGCGCTGCTCGACCGGCAGGGCGGCGAGCGCCGATTGCAGCTCGGACTGCGGTATTTCGAGTTCGCCGACCGAATCAGCTTTCACGCCGTCGAAACGCGCGGTGTACTCGAGTACCGCCGCATCACCACGCCGGCGCACGTCTTCGAGAATGCCCGCCACGCCCTCCTCGATCGCCTGATCAGTGTCCTCCGACCAGTGCAGCAAGCCGTCGAACCGGGCGTCGAAGCCCTCGTCCGCGCTGCTCAACCGGCGAATCGTCACGCCCGTCATGCCCGTGCCTCGATGGCCGCGGCAAAGCAGTCGATGATCGCGCGGATCGGCTCGCGCTTGAGTTTCAGCGCGGCCTGATTGACGACCAGTCGCGCGGAGATGCGCATGATCTCCTCGACTTCGACCAGGTGGTTGGCCTTCAGCGTGCTGCCGGTCGACACCAGGTCGACGATCGCATCGGCAAGCCCGGTCAACGGCGCCAGCTCCATCGAGCCGTACAACTTGATCAGGTCGACATGCACGCCCTTGTCGGAGAAATGCTCCCGTGCGATCTGCGTGAATTTGGTCGCAACCCGGATCCGCGAACCCTGCTTCACCGCATTGGCGTAGTCGAAATCGGCCCGCACCGCAACACTCATGCGGCACCTGGCGATCTGCAGGTCGAGCGGCTGGTACAGGCCCTCGCCGCCGTGTTCGATCAGCGTGTCCTTGCCGGTCACGCCCAGGTCGGCGCCGCCGTACTGAACGTAGGTCGGCACATCGCTGGCGCGCACCAGCACGACCCGGACATCGGGCCGGTTGGTGCCGATGATCAGCTTGCGCGACTTCTCCGGGTCCTCGGCCACCTCGATGCCGGCAGCCGCCAGCAGCGGCAGGGTCTCGTCGAAGATCCGACCCTTGGACAGCGCCAGCGTGATCATGACGGCGCCTGCTCGACGCGCTCGATCTGCGCGCCGATCGCACGCAGCTTGGTTTCCATCCGGTCGTAACCGCGATCCAAATGGTAGATGCGATCGACCAGCGTCTGCCCGTCGGCCACCAGGCCGGCGATCACCAGACTGGCGGATGCCCGCAGGTCGGTGGCCATTACGCTGGCACCGGATAGCCCGGCGACACCGTGCACAACCGCGGTATTGCCTTCGACCTCGATATGCGCACCCAGTCGCATCAGCTCGTCGACGTGCATGAAGCGATTCTCGAAAATCGTTTCGGTGACCCGCGCACTGCCGTTCGCAATGCAGTTCAAGGCCATGAACTGGGCCTGCATGTCGGTTGGAAAGGCCGGATATTCGCTGGTGCGAAAACTCACCGCAGTCGGCCGTTCGGTGGCACGGACGCGGATCCAGTCGGCGCCGGATTCGATCTGCACACCGGCTTCCCGCAGCTTGTCGATCACCACCGACAGGTGCCCGGCATCGGCGCGCCTCAGGATCACGTCGCCGCCAGCCGCCGCCACCGCGCACAGGAAGGTGCCGGCCTCGATGCGGTCCGGAACGATTCGATGGGTCGCGCCGTGCAAGGACTCGACGCCTTGGATGACGATGCGTCGCGTGCCGTGGCCCTCGATCTGCGCGCCCATCGCGATCAGCAACTGCGCCAGATCGAATACCTCGGGCTCCTGCGCCGCGTTCTCGAGCACGGTTTCGCCGCTCGCCAGCGTGGCCGCCATCAGCAGGTTCTCGGTGCCGGTCACGGTCACCATGTCGGTGGTGATGCTGGCCCCACGCAAACGATCGGCGGCGGCCACGATGTAGCCGTGCTCGACATGGATGTCGGCACCCATCGCCTGCAGGCCCTTGATGTGCTGGTCGACCGGCCGCGAACCGATGGCGCAGCCGCCCGGCAGTGAAACCCGCGCGCGTCCGAAACGGGCCAGCAGCGGGCCCAGCACCAGAATCGAGGCGCGCATCGTCTTGACGAGTTCGTACGGCGCCTCGGTCAAGGTGACCCGGCCGGCATCCAGCATCACCGAATCCTCGCCGTTGCTGCTGCGCTCGGCCTGCACACCCATGTTCTTCAGCAGTTTCAGCGTGGTGCTGACATCCTGCAGCCGCGGCACGTTGCGCAGCGTCACCGGCTCGGCAGTCAGCAGCGCGGCGCACAGCTCGGGCAATGCGGCATTTTTCGCGCCCGAGATGGTGACTTCGCCCTCCAGCTTCTGGCCGCCGCGTATCAGGAGTTTGTCCATGGGGTTTGGACAGCCGAAGGTGTGTGCCGCCGAAGGTGCTCGATGCCGCACCATCGGCTGCAGGCGCACCTGCAGCCGTGAATCAGTGGTGGTGGGTGGTGGCCGCGGTGGCGCTCGAAGCCCACTCGGCGGGGGTCAGGGTCTTCATCGACAACGCATGAATTTCTTCACGCATCCGTTCACCCAGGGCACGGTAGACCCGCTGGTGACGTGCAATCCGGCTCGCGCCCTCGAATTCCGATGAGACGATGGTCGCAAAGAAGTGCCGCCCGTCACCTTCCACTGTCAGATGCTCGCAGTCGAGCCCCTGCGCGATGAAGCGCTCGACTTGGTCGGGTGTCGGATCAGCCATGGTGGCCCTATTCTAAAGTAAGACCGATTGGATCGAGCGCCTGCAGGCACTCGCCCGATGCCGATCAAGCCGACACCGCGTATCCGGCGCTGCCGTTCAGCGGGTGCCGCCCACTTGACGGGATGCCGCGCCAGTCGTTCCCGGTGTCGGTCAATTCCGGATCTTGTAGCCGATCCGCAGCAGATTGGATGCAATCCCGGCCACCAGCACGAAGCTGGTACCGACCACCGCCAGACTGAGCCACGGCGAGACATCGCTGACGCCGAAGAAGCCGCGCCGAAAGCCGTCGATCATGTAGAAGAACGGGTTCAGGTGGCTGACCTGCTGCCAGAACGGCGGCAGCGACTGCACCGAATAGAAGACGCCGGAGAGAAAGGTCATCGGCATGATGACGAAATTCTGGAACGCGGCCATCTGGTCGAACTTGTCGGCCCACAACCCGGCGATCAGCCCCAGCGAGCCAAGCATGCCGGCGCCGAGCAACGCGAAGATCACGATCCACCACGGCTCGGCGGCCGCCATCGGCGCAAACCACAAGGTGACCAGCAACACCCCGCTGCCGACCACGATGCCACGCACCATCGAAGCGCCCACATACGCAACGAACCAGGTCCAGTGCGACAACGGCGCGACCAGCAGGAACACCAGGGTGCCAGTGATCTTGCTCTGCACCAGCGACGAGCTGCTGTTGGCGAACGAGTTCTGCAACACACTCATCATCACCAGCCCGGGCACCAGAAAGCTCGTGTAGCCGACCGAGCCGAAGACCTTGACATGATCTTCGAGCACGTGGCCGAAGATCAGCAGGTACAACATTGCGGTCAGCACTGGCGCGCCGACGGTCTGGAAACCGACCTTCCAGAAGCGCAGCACCTCCTTGTAGAGCAGCGTGGGGGTTCCGGCCAGGATGCCGTACGACGGCCGGCTGGTCGGATCGGAGTGGATGGCGGGCGTCTTCATGCCGCCACCCGGGGTGCGCGCACACCCTGCATGATCTCGAGAAAAACATCCTCCAGGTCGGCGCGGCCGATCTCGAGGTCTTCCGGGGTGACACCGGCCTGCCGCAACAGCGCCAGCATGTTTTCGACCTCGATCGCGTCATGGGCGGTCAACTGAACGATGCGGCCGGTGACGCGGGCGGTAGATCGCAACGCCTCGGGCAAGGCCGCATCGGTCTTGAAGCGAAGCATCGTGCTGGCGGTGCCGGCCAGCAGCGCCGAGGTGCGGTCGAGCGCGAC
>JANNNE010000222.1:0-19232 GCA_031398385.1 Ideonella sp. | reverse complement strand
TGTGCCTTGGGCCTGGCCACGCCGATGTCGATCATGGTTGCCACCGGCAAGGGCGCGACCAGTGGGGTGTTGTTCCGCGACGCCGCAGCGATCGAAAATCTGCGCAGGATCGATACGTTGATCGTCGACAAGACCGGCACGTTGACCGAGGGCCGACCGACCTACGAGAAGGCGGTAGCCGCCGAAGGTTTCAAGGATGTGGACGTGCTGCGCCTTGCCGCCAGCCTGGACCAGGGGAGTGAACATCCGCTGGCCGCAGCCATCGTCGCGGCAGCGCGCGAGCAGGGGCTGACTTTGGCAAAACCCGAGCAGTTCGATTCCGAATCGGGTATCGGTGTGCGCGGCACGGTCGAAGGCAAGGCGCTGGCGCTGGGCAATACCGCATTGATGGAGCAGCTCGGCGTGAAAGTAGACGCGCTGACAGCGCAAGCCGAAGAACTGCGCGGCCAAGGCGCCAGCGTGATGTTTCTGGCGACCGACGGAAAACTGGCCGGCCTGTTGGCGGTATCCGACCCGATCAAGGCGACAACGCTCGACGCTCTCAACGCGCTGCGCAAATCGGGGCTGCGCATCGTGATGGCCACCGGCGACGGGCTGACGACGGCGCGCGCCGTCGGCAAGCGCCTCGGCATCGACGAGGTGCATGGCGAGGTCAAGCCGGCCGACAAGCTCGCTCTCGTCGAGAAGCTTCAGAAGGAAGGCGCTGTTGTCGCGATGGCCGGCGACGGCATCAACGACGCACCGGCGCTGGCGCGCGCTGACGTCGGCATTGCGATGGGCACTGGAACGGACGTCGCGATGAACAGCGCACAACTGACGCTGGTCAAGGGCGACCTGCGCGGAATCGCCGCGGCGCGCGCGTTGTCGGTAGCCACCGTTGCCAACATGAAGCAGAACCTGGGCTTTGCATTCATCTACAACGCGCTCGGCGTGCCGCTGGCGGCAGGCGTGTTGTTCCCGTTGACGGGATGGCTGCTGTCGCCGCTGATCGCCGCGCTGGCGATGAGCCTCAGTTCGGCTTCGGTCATCACGAACGCGCTGCGGCTGCGCAGCGCGGAGATGGACAAGTCTTGAATTGCTCGATTCGCTGAAGCGATGTCAACGCCGCTGCCGTCAGACTTGACCCGGACCTTGACGTCGTAGTCGCCGTACGTATGACCGCGACGAGCATCTTCGTGAGTGGACTCTTGTATGGGTGATTCAGACCAAGTTGGGTGCTGGCGCGGCCGCAGCAGCCGCCGCAGCCAGCGCCGCAGGCAGGCGCTTGGCCGACGAAGTCGTCATCACCAGCGCTTGGCCGTCGACTACCACCGTCTCGCCGACGCGGCAGACGGTGTCGAGCGTGACGCGGCGGCGCTGGTGGTCGATCGCGCTGACGCTCACGCAGGCATGCACCGTCTGCCCGGGACGCACCGGGGCGCGGAAGTTCAATTGCTGGCTGAGGTAGATCGTGCCGGGGCCGGGCAGATGGTTGGCGACCGCGGCCGAGATCACGCTGGCGGTGAGGAAGCCGTGGGCGATGCGGCCACCGAAACGCGTCGTCGCTGCAAACTCCTCGTTCACATGGATCGCGTTGTTGTCTCCTGAAACGCCGGCGAACAGCACGATATCGGCCTCGGTGATGGTCTTGGAGAACGTCGCATGCATGCCCAGATGCAGGTCCTCGACGTCGTGGCCGTTCATTTCGTTCATGGATGTTGCCTCGCGGGGTTCAGAACTGCGCGTCGGCGAGCCCGAGCGTGGTGGTCGCGCCGTGCAGCACCGTGTCACGCAGCGCGGCGGCTTGCGGCAACACGTGCAGCGCGTAGTGATGCGCCGTGATGCGTTTCGCGGCGAGAAAGTCAGCGAGCGCATCGCCGGGTGCGAGTTGCACGGTCGCAGCGTCGGCGGCGCGGGCCATCAGCCAGCCGCCGATCACCGTGCCGCACAAGTTCAGGTACGGCACCGCGCCGGCTGCGGCCTCGCGGCCCGGGGCGGCGAGCAGCCAGTCGGTCGCCTCGGTGAGTGCGCGCAGGCCGGTGGCGAGCGCCGCGGCCACGCTGGCGAGCAACACATCGCCTTGCCCGTCCAACGCGGTGGCGTCGGCGCTCATCACGGCAATCAGCCGCTGCATGACGACGCCGCCATCGCGGGCCAGCTTGCGCCCGATCAGGTCGTTGGCCTGGATCCCGGTCGTGCCTTCGTAGATCGTCGTGATACGCGCATCGCGCAGGTGCTGCGAGGCGCCGGTTTCTTCGATGAAGCCCATGCCGCCGTGGATCTGCACACCGTTGGAGGTGATGCCAAGTGCGTTTTCGGTACACCAACCCTTGACGATCGGAATCAGCAGGTCGACTCTGGTCTGGGCGGCCTCGCGCTGCTCGGGATCGGCATCGCCATGGGCCCGATCCATCTGGCCGGCGGTGTAATAGGCCAGCGCGCGCATCGCCTCGATGCGCGCCTTCATGTCCATCAGCATGCGCCGCACGTCGGGGTGGCCGATGATGGCAGCGCTGGGTGCACCCTCGCGGCCGAGCGTCCTGCCCTGCACGCGATCGAGGGCGTAGCCGCGCGCCTGTTGATAGGCACGCTCCGATATCGCGACGCCCTCCAGCCCGACATTCAGGCGGGCGTGGTTCATCATCGTGAACATGCAGGCCAGGCCCTGGTTCGGATCGCCGACCAGCCAGCCGATGGCGCCCGGGCCCTCACCGAACGACATCACCGCGGTGGCGCTGCCGTGGATGCCCAGCTTGTGTTCGATCGAGGCGCAGACGAGGTCATTGCGATCGCCCAGTGTTCCATCGGCATTGACGAGAAATTTCGGGCACAGGAACAACGAAATGCCCTTCACGCCAGCTGGCGCATCCGGCAGGCGCGCCAGCACGAGATGGACGATGTTCTCGGCCATGTCGTGCTCGCCCCAGGTGATGAAGATCTTGGTGCCGCTGATGCGCCAGTGATCGCCCTCTGGCACGGCCTTGCTGCGGATGGCAGCGAGGTCGGAGCCGGCCTGCGGTTCGGTGATGTTCATCGTGCCGGTCCAGCGGCCTTCGACCATCGCCGGCAGGTAGCGCTGCTTGAGCGCGTCGCTGCCGTGGTGTGCGATCGCCTCGACTGCGCCGAGCGTCAGCATCTGGCACAGCGAGAAGGCCATGTTTGAAGCCTTCCACATCTCCAGCACCGCGGTCGACAGCAGCGTGGGCATGCCCTGGCCGCCGAACTCGGTGCGTGCCGGCATGCCGTTCCAGCCTGACTCGCAAAAGCCCGCGTAAGCCTGTTTGAATCCGTCGGCGGTCGTCACGGTGCCGTTTTCCCAGCGGCAGCCTTGCGCGTCGCCCTGCTGGTTGATCGGCGCCAGCACGTTGGCCGCGAACTTCGAGGCTTCGTCGAGAATCGCCTCGACCACGTCGCCGACTTCCTCGTTGCCGGGTTGGGCCAGCACGGCGTCGAGGCCGCCGAGTTCCTTCATCGCGAACAGCATGTCGCGCAGCGGCGGGGCGTAAGTGGTCATGGTCGTGTCTTCCTGAAAATCGGGCTGGTGCTCAATGATCTTGTTGCGGGGATTTCTTGCCGCCGAGTTGCTCCAGTCTTGCGAGCAGCTCGCCGACCAGGCCGCGGCGGAAGGCCAGCACGCAGACGACGAAGATCACACCCATGATCACGGTGACCCAGGGTCCGACCTTGTCGGCAAGTTCGTTCTCGAGCGCCACGATCGTGAAGGCGCCGACCACCGGCCCGAACAGCGTGCCCAGGCCCCCGAGCAGGGTCATCAGCACGACCTCGCCCGACATGTGCCAGTGCGCATCGGTCAGCGACGCGAGCTGGAATACCAGCGACTTCATGCCCCCCGCGACTCCGGCCAGGAAGGCCGACAACACGAAGGCCAGCAGCTTGTAGCGCGCGACGTCATAGCCGAGCGAGATGGCACGTGGCTCGTTTTCGCGGATCGCCTTCAGAATCTGGCCGAAGGGCGAATTGACGGTGCGATGGATCAGCCAGAAGCCGGCCGCAAAGACCGCGAAGACGAAAAAGTACATCGTCGTGTTGTTGGTCAGATCGATCAGGCCGAACAGCTTGCCGCGCGGCACGCCCTGCAGGCCGTCTTCGCCGCCGGTGAACGGCAGTTGCACGGCAAAGAAGAAGACCAGCTGGGCCAGCGCCAGCGTGATCATCGTCAGGTAGATGCCCGAGCGCCGGATCGACAGCGAGCCGAACAGCGCGCCCAGGCCGGCGGCCACAAGCCCGCCGGCCAGGATCGCCAGTTCAGGTGTGACGCCCCATGCCTTGCTCAGCCACGCACAGACATAGGCAGCGGCGCCGAAGAACGCCGCATGTCCGAACGACAACAGGCCGGCAAAACCGAGCAGCAGGTTGAAGGCACAGGCGAACAGTGCGAAACACAGCACCTTCATCAGGAAGGTCGGGTAGACGATGAACGGCGCAATCGTGCCGGCAGCGATCAGCAGCGTATAGCCGAGCGCCTGGCGCGACCATTTGGGCTCGGCGCCTGGCAGCGGAAGGACCGCGTCGGAAGTGGTGGTGGTCATGTAGATTTCCAGAGATTGGCAGATCAGACCTGCTTGCCGAACAGGCCCGCAGGACGCAGCAGCAGCACGGCGATCATGATTACGAAGATCACGACACTGGACGCTTCCGGATAGACGACCTTGGTCAGGCCTTCGACGAGGCCGAGCGCCACGCCGGTGACGATCGAGCCCAGAATCGAGCCCATGCCGCCGATCACGACCACGGCAAAGACGACGATGATCAGGTTCGAGCCCATCAGCGGGTTCACCTGCACCACCGGTGCTGCCAGCACGCCGGCAAAACCCGCCAGCGCCACGCCGGCGGCGTAGGTCGCGGTTACCAGCACCGGCACGTTGATGCCCAGCGCCTGCACCAGTTGCGGCCGTTCGGTGGCGGCGCGCAAGGTGGCGCCCAGCGGCGTGCGTTCGATCAGGTACCAGGTGGCGAAGCACACCGTGAGCGCCGCCACGACGACCCAGGCGCGGTACAGCGGCAGGAACATGAAGCCCAGGTTGACGCCACCCTGCAGCGCCTCGGGCACCGGGTAGGTCTCGCCCGAGATGCCGAAGTAGTAGCGCATCGTGCCTTCGGCAATCAGTGCCAGGCCGAAGGTCAGCAACAGCCCGTACAGGTGATCGAGCTTGTACAGATGGCGCAGCATCAGCCGCTCGACGAAGATACCGAGCACGCCCACCACCGCTGGCGCCACCAGCAACGCGGCCCAGTAGTTCATGCCCAGATGGTTGAGCCCGAGCAGGGCCAGGAATGCGCCGAGCATGTACAGCGCACCGTGCGAGAAGTTGATGATGTTGAGCAGGCCGAAGATGACCGCCAGGCCCAGGCTCAGTACGGCGTAGAACGAGCCGTTGATGAGCCCGAGCAGCAATTGCCCGAACAGTTCCTGTGTGCTGATGCCGAAGACTTGCATGCCAATGTCCCGAAAGGGTGGAGCCGGCACACCGCCCGCGGCCGGAGCCCGGGCGGTGCCACGCGGCGAAAAGGGCTTAGCTCTTGACCAGCGGGCAGGTCGACGCGGAGAGCGGCTGGAAGGCCTCGGCCGCCGGGATGGTGGCGCGCACGTTGTAGTAGTCCCACGGCGTGGTCGACTCGCCCGGCTTCTTCACCTGGAGCAGGTACATGTCGTGCACCATGCGGCCGTCGGCGCGAATGGTTCCGTTCTTGGCGAAGAAGTCGTTGACGGGGGTCTTCTTCATCTGCGCCATGACCTTGGCGGTGTCGTCACTGCCGAGCGCCTTGACGGCCTTGAGGTAATGCGAGACCGACGAATACTGGCCCGCCTGGACCATCGTCGGCATGCGCTTGTGCAGCTCGAAGAAGCGCTTCGACCAGGCCCGCGTATCGGCGTTCAGGTCCCAATAGAAGCCTTCGGTCAGGTACATCGACTGGGTGGTCTTCAGACCCAGCGAGTGCACATCGGTGATGAACATCAGCAGGCCAGCGAGTGATTGCTTGGGCGTGATGCCGAATTCAGCCGCCTGCTTGATCGATGCGATGGTGTCGGCGCCGGCATTGGCCAGGCCGATGATCTGCGCCCCCGAGGACTGCGCCTTGAGCAGGAACGACGACAAGTCGCCACCCGGGAAAGGGTGCCGGACCGCGCCGACGACTTCGCCGCCGTTGGCCTTGACCACCGCGCTCGCATCTTTCTCGAGCGAATGGCCGAAGGCGTAGTCGGCGGTCAGGAAGAACCACTTCTTGCCGCCCGCCTTGGTCACGGCTTTGGCGGTGCCGTTGGCCACCGCGTAGGTGTCGTAGGTCCAGTGCACGCTCACGTCGTTGCAGTCCTCGTTGGTGATGCGGGTCGAGGCAGCACCCGAGATCAACGCGATCTTGTTCTTGTCCTTGGCGATCTTCTGCACCGCCAGGGCGACCGAGGTCGTCACCAGTTCGCTGACGACGTCGACACCGCCGCGCTCGAACCACTCACGCGCCTTGTTGGCGGCGATGTCGCCCTTGTTCTGGTGGTCGGCCGAAACCATCTCGACCTTGAATGCGGGCTTCTCTTTGGCCATGAAATCATCGATGGCCATCTGCGTGGCGATGATGGTGCCTTTGCCGGCGATGTCGGAATAGGCACCCGACAGGTCGGTCAGCACGCCGATGCGAACGACGCCGTCGGACATCTGGGCCTGTGCCGGCGCGAAGGCCGCGGCCAGTGCGGCAATGATTGAAAGTTGCTTGAAGTTCATGAATGTCTCCGGGTGGTTGAGCGGGAAAAAAACGAAAGGAAGAGCGGATCGCCGCTCAGACGCCGAGCAACTCGTGCAGCATTTCGGTCTTCGACTCGAGTTCGTCCTGAAGGACGGTGGCGACGATGCGGCCGTGCTCGAGCACGTAGTGGCGGTCGGCCAGCGGCGCCGCGAAGCGGAAGTTCTGCTCCACCAGCACGATCGTGTAGCCGCGACTCTTGAGCAGGCGGATCACCTCGCCGAGCTTCTTGACGATCACCGGGGCCAGGCCTTCGGTGATTTCGTCGAGCAGCAGGAGCCGCGCACCGGTGCGCAGGATGCGCGCCATCGCAAGCATCTGTTGCTCGCCACCCGACAGGCGCATGCCAGGGCTGGCGCGGCGCTCGTAGAGGTTGGGGAAGACGGTGTAGATCTCTTCCAGCGTCATGCCGCCCGAGCGCACCACAGGCGGCAGCATCAGGTTTTCTTCAGTCGTCAGGCCCGAAAAGATGCCACGCTCTTCGGGGCAATAGCCCAGGCCGAGCCGCACGATCGTGTGCGGCGCCATGGCGGTGATTTCGCTGCCGTTGAGCATCACCGAGCCGGTGCGCCGGTCGACCAGACCCATGATTGCCTTCAGCGTCGTCGAGCGGCCTGCCCCGTTGCGGCCCAGCAGCGTGACGAGCTCGCCTTCATTCACCTGGAGGTCGATGCCATGCAGGATGTGCGATTCGCCGTAGAAGGCGTGCAGATCGGTGAGCCGCAATATCTCGCTGGCCTGGGCCATCGGCAACAGTTGTGCGCTCATGCTTCGACTCCGACATAGGCTTCAAGCACACGCGGGTCCTGCGACACGACAGCGTACGGCCCTTCGGCGAGGATCTCCCCACGCTGCAGGACGGTGATTACGTCGCTCAATTTCTCGACCACCGACAGGTTGTGCTCGACCATCAGCACGGTGCGATTGGCCGCCACCTTGCGGATCAGCTCGGCCACGCGGTCAACATCTTCGTGACCCATGCCCTGGGTCGGTTCGTCGAGCAACATCAGTTCGGGTTCCAGCGCCAACGTGGTGGCGATCTCGAGCGCGCGTTTGCGGCCGTAGGGCATCTCCACCGCCAGCGTGCGGGCGTATTGCGCCAGGTCCACCGCTTCGAGCAACTCCATTGCGCGGTCGTTGAGGCGGGACAGGCTGGCTTTCGAGTGCCAGAAGCAGAACGAGGTGCCGAGCTGGCGCTGCAGGGCCACCCGCACGTTTTCGAGTGCGCTCATGTGGCCGAAGGTGGCCGAGATCTGGAACGAGCGGATCACGCCGCGGCGCGCGATTTGCGCCGGCTCTTCGGCCGAGATGTCGAGGCCGTTGAAGTGGATGCTTCCCCTCGTCGGCTGCAGGAACTTGGTCAGCAGGTTGAAGACGGTCGTCTTGCCCGCGCCGTTGGGGCCGATCAGTGCATGGATGCTGCCGCGCCTGACCTTCAGGTTCACGTCCTGGACTGCGGCGAAGCCCTTGAATTCTTTGGTCAGACCTTGGGTCTGCAGGATGATGTCTTCGGCCATGGTGGGTGCCCTCAAGCTTCGATGGCCGAGGCCGACTGGAGCTGCTCGCGCAGCACGAATTTCTGGATCTTGCCGGTCGCGGTCTTTGGCAGCGGGCCGACGATCACCTGCTTGGGTACCTTGAAGCGCGCCATCTGGCTGCGGCAGTAGTCGATGATTTCGGTCTCGGTGGCTGCGGAGCCGTCACGCAGTTCGACGAACGCCGCCGCCACCTCGCCCCACTTCGGGTCGGGCTTGGCGACCACCGCGGCCACCAGGATGTCGGGGTGGCGGTACAGCACTTCCTCGACTTCGACGCTGGAGATGTTCTCGCCGCCCGAGATGATCACGTCCTTGCTGCGATCCTTGATCTTGACGTAGCCATCGGGCTCGAGCACCGCGAGGTCACCGGTGTGAAACCAGCCGCCGGCAAAGGCTTCTTCGGTGGCCGGGCCGTTTTTCAGATAGCCCTTCATCACCAGGTTGCCGCGGAAAAAGATTTCGCCCATCGTCTGGCCGTCTGCGGGCACCGGCTGCAGCGTTTGCGGGTCCCGCACGGAGATCGATTGCTGCAGCGGATAGGCCACACCCTGGCGAGCATTCAGGCGGGCCCGCTCGCCCAGCGGCAGCCCGGCCCATTCGTTTTGCTGGGCACACACGGCCGCCGGTCCGTAGACCTCGGTCAAGCCGTAGACATGCGTGATCTCGATGCCGATGCGCTCGCAGCCTTCGATGATCGCGGCTGGCGGAGCCGACCCTGCGATGAGGCCGTGCAGCGCGTGCGTGATGCCGGCGCGCTGCGCCTCGGGGGCATTGATCAGCAAGCCGTAGACGATCGGCGCGCCGCACAGATGGGTCACCCGGTGCTCGCGAATCAGGTTGAAGATCAGCGCCGTGTCGACCCTGCGCAGGCACACGCTGGTGCCGGCCTGCAGGGCCATCGTCCATGGGAAGCACCAGCCGTTGCAGTGAAACATCGGCAGGGTCCAGAGGTACACCGCATGGCGCGGCATGGCCCAGGTGACGACGTTTGAGACGGCGTTGAGGTAGGCACCACGGTGGTGCGTGACGACACCCTTCGGATTGCCGGTCGTACCCGATGTGTAGTTCAGCGCAATCGCGTCCCACTCGTCGGCCGGCCCTTGCCAGGCGAATGCCGCGTTGCCGTGCGCCAGAAAGGTCTCGTACGCCACGTCGCCGAGCGACTTGCCTGCCGGGGCCTCCTCGTCCTCGACCTCGATCACGAACGGGCGCCTGGCGCCGAGCAGCGCCAGGGCAGGCTCGACGATCGCGGCGAACTCGCGGTCGGTGAGCAGCACCTTGGCTTCGCCGTGCTGCAGCATGAAAGCAATTGCCTCGGCGTCCAGACGCGTATTGAGCGTATTGAGCACGGCGCCGGTCATCGGCACGCCGAAGTGCGCCTCGAACATCGCCGGTACGTTGGGCAGCATCACCGCCACGGTGTCGCCGACACCAACGCCGCGCTGCTGCAACGCACTGGCCAGGCGCCGGCAGCGGGCGTAGGTATCACGCCAGGTCTGGCGCCGCGAGCCATAGATCACGGCGCAGCGATCCGGGTAGACGCTGGCCGCGCGTTCGATGAAGCTCAGCGGCGACAGCGCCACGAAGTTGGCTTCGTTCTTGTCGAGGCCGATCTCAAACGGGTTGCTTCGCGTCATCAAGTGTCCTTCGGGTTCCGCTGCCTGCCCGCGGTCGGGCTGCAACGTGGAATGAAGGATGCGCTGTGACTGTTGCACCAGCCGCGCGACAATGTGACGAATGTTTGCATCCGAGATTGGTCCACGGTGAGTTCGGACGACAGCTTCCGGCGCTACGAATCGCTGCGCGCGGCACTCGACCTGATCGACCAGGGTCTGACCCTGATCGACGACGACCTGCACTTCGTGGCCTGGAACAAGACCTTCCTGCGCCTGCTCGACTTCCCACCTGAGATGGGTTATGTCGGCGCGCCGTTCGAAAGCTTCATTCGCTACAACGCGGAGCGCGGCGATTACGGCAGCGGCGACCCGCAGCGCTACGTCGACGAGCGCATGCGCGACGCACGCACCTTCTTGCCGCATGAGTTCGAACGCACCCGACCCGACGGCACCGTTCTGCATGTAAGTGGCGTGCCGGTGCCCGGGCACGGCTTCGTGACCCTCTATTCCGATATCACCGCGCAGAAAAACGCCGAGCGCCAGATCCGCGAACACAACGCGTTGCTCGAGACCCGCGTTGCGGATCGCACCAGCGAGCTGCGGCGCAGCGAGGCGCAGATGCGCCTGATCACCGATTCGATCCCGGCGTTGATCGCCTACTTCGACCGCAACCGCGTCTATCGCTACATCAACCGCGGCTACCACGACTGGTTCGGACTCGACCTCAGCCGCCCCAGCGCCGCGAGTGCCAAGGAGTATCTCGGCCACCGCACCTACGCCGGCATTCGGCACCACGTGGATCACGCGATGGCGGGCCAGGCCGTGAGCTTCGAGTACGAGATCAAGATCTCGGGTGGCCGCCGCATCATCGCGCGCACCACACTGATCCCGGAGATCCGCGCCGACGGCGGCGTCGCCGGCTGCTTCGAGCTGACCTTCGACATCACCGAGCAGCGGCGCGCCCAGGAGATGCTCGTGCAGGCGCAGAAGATGGAGGCACTGGGTCAATTGACCGGTGGCTTGGCGCACGATTTCAACAACATCCTGACCGTGATCCTCGGTAACCTGAGCGCGCTCTCGGCCGCGCGCGGCAACGACGCGGCAGTGGCCGAATTCGTCGATCCAGCGGTCGATGCCGCCCGGCGCGGAGCCGAACTGATCAAGGCGCTGCTGTCGTTCGCGCGTACGCAACCGCTCGAAGCCCAGGCCATCGACATTGCGCCGCTGATCGCCGCGGTCGGCCGCCTGGTGCGGCGCTCACTGCCCGACACGCTGCAGCTCCACATCGGCACCGATGCTGCACCGCTGTGGGCCTGGATCGACGCCGACCAGTTGCAGAACGCCCTGCTCAACCTGATCCTCAATGCGCGCGATGCCACCCTGGCCAAAGGCCGGATCGGCGTGCACGCGTCGGCTCGGGTGCTGGGCGACGTGCCTGCGGCGGAGTTGCAGACGGAGCCGGGGCGCTATGTGTGCATCGAGGTCAGCGACGACGGCAGCGGCATGGATGCGCCGACGCTGGCACGTGCGTTCGAGCCCTTCTTCACGACCAAGCGAGCGGAGCAAGGCACCGGCCTGGGGCTGGCAATGGTCTACGGCTTCATCAAGCAATCTGGCGGCGCGATCGATATTCGAAGCGCCGTCGGCGAGGGCACGACCGTATCACTGTGGCTGCCGGCGACCGATCTGGTTGACGATCTGGTGCCGCCGATGGGCCCGGGCAACGCCATCGCGCGCGTCGATCGAGGCCTGGCGCTGTTGGTAGACGACGATCCACAAGTGCGTGAGGTGGTGCGGCGCTGGCTGGTCGAACTCGGCTTCGGCGTCATCGAGGCCGAGAATGGCAGCGAGGCGATGCAGATGCTCGATCAGACGCCGTGCATTGCGCTGCTGCTGACGGATGTGGTGATGCCCGGGGACGTCGATGGTCGGGTGCTGGCGGCCCATGCCCTCGCGCGCCGCGACGTGCCGCGGGTGGTGCTGATGTCAGGCTATGCGCCAGATCTGGACCCGGTCAGCAACGTACCGCTGCTCGCCAAGCCGTTCACCAAGCTGCAACTGGCGGCCCTGTTCGACAAGGCCGCACCATGAACGCGGCCGGTCCGCGAGTCGATGCCGGGGCGGCAACCACGCCGATGATCTATGTCGTCGAAGACGACGATGCGATCGCCAAGCTGGTGGTCGCCGCGTTGCACGAGTTCGGCTTCGCCACCGAGGCGTTCCGCAACGGCGAGACGGTGCTGCGGCGGCTGCGGACCGGGCGCCCCGATCTGTGTGTCGTCGATCTTGGTCTTCCAGACATCGACGGAATCGAGCTCGTGCGGCAGATCACCACTGTATCGAGCTGCGGCGTGCTGATCCTCACTGGTCGCGGCCACACGGTCGATCGCGTGATGGGCCTCGAACTCGGCGGCGATGACTACATGGTCAAGCCCTTCGAACCGCGCGAGTTGGTGGCGCGGGTGCGCAGCATCCTGCGCCGACGCGCGATGGGCGCCGACAGTGGTTTCGGCACGCCAGGGCAGCCTCGCCGACATGCCAGCTTTCTGGGCTGGCGCCTCGACTGCGCCGCCAACATCCTGCACGCGGCCGACGGCAGTGAACACCTGCTCGGCACCGCCGAGGCCCAGGTGCTGCGCGCCTTCATCGAGCGGCCGTTCCAGATCCTCACGCGCGAACAACTCGTCGGCCAGCGCGACCTCTCGCCGCTGGACCGCAGCATCGACGTGCGCATCTCGCGCCTGCGCCGAAAGCTCGAGAGCGATCCGCAGAATCCCAAGATCATCAAGACCGTCTATGGCGCGGGCTACATGTTCTCGGCGGTCGTGACCTGGTCGTGATCGGGACCTGGCAACGCGCATGTGGCGCCGACGTCACCTCAACCCACGACCCCGAGCAGAAGTGCGCCAACGACTGGCCCGGCGCAAAAGCGCGCCCACTGGATTCCTTCCATACTGCCCCCGGCAAGCGCGCGGCGGGCCCACCTACAATTTGCGCTCTTGCGTGGTGTTGCTGCTAAGAGCTGTTGAGGTGCCATTCCGTGTCCGAGCCGAATCCTGTTTCCCTTGTCTCACCTGCCGTCGAGGCGGATCTCCCCGAGCTTGAGCGAGAGCTCGCCGAGATCTTCGTCATGGCGCTCAATCTGGAGACGTCGGCAGCCGAGATCGACCCTGATGCATCGCTCTTCGGCGACGGCCTCGGCCTGGACTCCATCGATATCCTGGAAGTGGCACTGGAGGTCTCGCAACGCTTCGGCTTCCAGTTGCGCTCTGACGACGAGAACAACCGCCAGATTTTCCGCTCGCTGCGTACGCTCGCGGCGCACGTCGCCCAGCACCGCACCAAGTAGGTCCGATGTCACGCTGGCGCCTGCTGGCTGCCGCAGCCCCCTTGACGGCCTACGCACTGATCTCCCGGGCAAGGATGGCCCGGTGGCCCACCAGCCCCTGGGCAGTGGCCGCGCTCTTTGGGCCGCTGCTGCTCACCCCCGGCGCGCCGATCGAGCTTACGGCATGAGCATGCCGGCAGAGCGTGGGCACGTGCGCGACTGGAACTCCACGCCCGAGCGCAGCAACCTGCGGGCCATCCGCGCCATCGCGTGGATGGCCACCCACCTGGGCCGACCGGTGGCGCGGCTGGTGCTGCACCCGATCACGCTGTATTACCTGCTCTTCGCGCCGGCGGCGCGCCGCGCCTCGCGCCGCTATCTGGAGCGAGCCCTGGGCCGGCCCGCCGGCTGGCGCGACCTGTACCGCCACGCGCACGCCTTCGCCTCGGTGGCGCTGGACCGCATCTGGTTCGCCGCCGGCCGGATGGACCTCTTCGACATGTCCATCAGCGGCAGCGCGGTGATGGAAGCGGCGCTGGCCGAAGGCCGTGGTGTGTACCTGCTGGGCGCGCACATCGGCAGCTTCGAAGCGCTGCACGCCGTGGGCTTGAGTTACCCCGGACTGCCCGTGGCGATGGTCATGTACCCGCAGAACGCGCGCATGATCCACACGGTGCTGCAGGCGCTGGCGCCGGATTTCGACGTCAGCATCATCCCCATCGGGCAGCGCGGCTCGGCGTTGGCGATCCGTGATTTTCTCGACAAGGGCGGCCTCACCGGCCTGATGGGTGACCGCTATGTGTCCAGCGACGCGGTGCATGGCGGCAGCGTCGAGTTGCCCTTCCTGGGCTGCCCGACGCGCTTCACCGACGGGCCCGTGCGCCTGGCGATGATGCTGCGCCGCCGCGTCATCTTCATGGTCGCTCTGTACCGCGGCGGCCGGCGATACGAGGTGGGCTTCGAAGAGCTGGCTGACTTTCGCCAGCTACCCACGGATGCGGCCGAACGTGAAGCCTTGGTGCTGAACACCGTGGCTGACTACGTGCGCCGCCTGGAAGCGTTGTGCCGCGAGGCGCCCTACAACTGGTTCAATTTTTATGATTATTGGCATGAAGAAGAGGCTGCCTGAAGCCGGCCGTCGCGCCTGCCTGACCGCCGCGCTGTGCCTGATGGCCCTGCGCGCTGCCCCCGTCCCGTCCCTCATCCCTGCCACGAAGTGAAACCTTCGCAGAGTCTGGGCGCTCTGAGCCAGCGCCACCGCGCGGCCGTGCTGCTGCTGTGGTTGGCGACGCTGGCGCTGGCGGGCTGGCAGATCACCCGCACGTCCTTCACCGCCGATCTCTCGGCCTTTCTGCCCGTCACCGCCGATGAGCAGCAGCAGGTATTGATCGACCAGATCCGCAGCGGCGCGCCGGCGCGCACGCTGTTCATCGGCATCGAAGGTGGCGATGCGGCGCTGCGCGTGGCCGCTTCCAGGCAGCTCGCTGCGGCCTTGCGCGCCAGTGGCCTGTTCGACCAGGTGAGTAATGGCGAGAACGACGCCTGGGCCGGCGTCGGCCGCTGGATGGTGGAGCGCCGCTACCTGCTGAGTCCGGCCGTCGCGCCCGAACGCTTCACCCCCGACGGCCTGCGAGAAGGCATCGACGAGTCGCTGTCCTTGCTGGGCACGCCGGCGGGCATGGCGCTTAAGCCCTTGCTGGAACAGGACCCCACCGGCGAGGTGCAGCGCATCGCGGAAAGCATGATCCCGGTGACGTCACCTCGCACCGACGACGGCGTGTGGGTCTCGCGCGAAGCGGGCGGCACGCCGCCACGCGCGCTGCTGCTGGCCGGCGTCCGCGCCGACGGCGCCGACCTGGACGCCCAACACGCTGCGATCGAGACCGTGCGCCGCAACTTCGGCACCGTGCAGGCGGCCGTGAAGGCCGCCGATCTCAAGCTGCTGGTCAGTGGTGCGCCGGTGTTCTCGGTCGACAGCCGGGCACAGATCAAGGGCGAGGTGGAATGGCTGGCGATGACCGGCACCCTGGTGATGAGCGCGCTGCTGCTGGCGGCGTTCGCCTCGCCGGTGGCGCTGGGCGTGGCACTGCTGCCGGTGGTCAGCGGCCTCCTGGTCGGCGTCGTCGCCGTCGGCCTGATCTTCGGCGGCGTGCACGGCGTCACGTTGGGCTTTGGCGCGACCTTGATCGGCGAGGCGGTGGACTACGCCATCTACTACCTCATCCAGGCCCGAGGCCAGGGGGGCACCGGTTGGCGGAATTGGCTGAACGGCAACTGGCCGACGGTGCGCCTGGGGCTGCTGACCTCGTTGTGCGGCTTTGCGGCGCTGCTGTTCTCGGGCTTTCCGGGGCTGCAGCAGCTGGGGGTGTTTTCGCTCGCCGGCCTGCTGGGCGCGGTACTCACCACGCGCTTCGTGCTGCCGGTGTTGATGCCCGACGGCGCCCGCGGCCAGGGCCTGCGCCGCCCGATGGGCCGCGCCGCGCGCGCGGCCATCGCGGTGCTGCCGCGCACGCGGGCGCTGTGGCTGGTGCTGGGCCTGGCCTCGCTGGTGCTGGTGTGGCAGCGAGACGGACTGTGGAACGCAACGCTCTCGTCGCTGAGCCCGGTGTCGCGAGAGGCGCTGGCGCTCGACGCCAGCCTGCGTGCCGACATCACCGGCGGCGACGACGGCGGAGCCTTCGTCGTCGTGCAAGGCGCCGATGCCGAAACCACGTTGCAGCGCGCCGAGGCGGTGTCAATGCGGCTGGAAGCGCTTGTCAACACGCAGGTGATCGCCGGCTTCGACAGCGTCACGCGCTTCCTGCCCAGCCTGCAGACGCAGCGTCAGCGCCAGACGGCCCTGCCGGAAACCGCAGCGCTGCAGACGGCGCTGGCCGAGGCCACTGCCGGCGGCCCGCTGCGTGCGGAGCGGCTGGCGCCCTTCGTGCAGGCCGTGGCCCAGGCGCGCAGCCTGCCGCTGGCCACGCCCGAGATGGCACGTGCCAGCGCGCTGGCCCCTCTGCTGGACGCTTTGACGCTGCAGCACCCCGATGGCCACTGGACCGTGCTGCTGCCTCTGCAGCCCGTGGGCGAGACGGTGGACATCGAGCGGGTACGGGCCGCCTTGCGGGGCGTGCCGCAGGCCCAGGTTCTGGACATCGGCGGTGAACTCGGCCGCATGTACAGCCGCTACCTCGGCGAGGCACGCGCTCAGGCGGCTTTGGGAGGGCTGGGTGTACTTCTGGTGATGGCGCTGGCGCTGCGTCAGGGCCGGCGCGTACTCGCCGTGAGCCAGTCGCTGTTGCTGGCCGTGCTGCTGTGCCTGGGTGGGCTGGCGTTGCTGCAGGTGCCGATGGGCATCCTGCACCTGGTGGGACTGCTGCTGGTGGTGGCCGTGGGCTCGAACTACGCACTCTTCTTCGACATGCTGCAGCACGGCAGCGGCACCGACGACGACGATACGCTGGCCTCGCTGCTACTGGCCAACCTCACCACGGTGCTGGGTTTCGGGCTCATCGCCATGTCGGACATCAAGGCCTTGTCGGCCATCGGCTGTGTGGTGGCGCCGGGCGCCTTGCTGGCCCTGGTGCTGGCGGCGGCATTCGCGTCGGGTTCGGCGCGCCCAAGGTCGGCGCCACCAGCCAAGGCCAAGGCTTCGCTGTGACAGAATTTTGCGGGGCAGAGCAGGACGGGCGCGCCACCGTCGCGCTCAACGCCGCCTTGTCCACGAACCCGACCCCGCCGGGCATCATCGCCTCGCCGATGACCGACGACAGCTTCGACAAAGCGACGATCGAGCGCATCGTGCCCGCCAAGCGCGCTGGCACGCCGGACGATGTCGCTGCGCTGGCCGGTTTTCTTGCCAGCCTGGCGGCAGGCTACATCACGGGGCAGATCATTTCCGTCAACAGCGGGCTGTACTGACGTGCCGACGCCGCTGCGCCTCGATCACAGCGGGGCCGCCGCTGCCGCCGCAGCGCCCGTGAACTGCGGCCCGCGCAGCGCGGCAGCGGCGTAGCCGCGGTTTACATCCAGACCGGTGATACGCCAGTCGTGCGCCGGCAGGCGCAGCGGGTGCACCACCTCCTCGTAGCTGCGCATCGGCCAGAGCACCCCGAAACGTCGCTGGTGCTCGAAGGTGTCCACCTCCGCCACTGCACCCTGCGTGCTGGCAAAACCCTCCAGCGTGAACCGCACACGGCGCGTGATGCCAAGGTCGGCATCGATGAACACTGCCACGCGGTCCAGTGCCACGCGGCCCAGGCCCGGGCGCTTCCACACCTGGACCGCGCGACAGGCGCGGCCGTCGACGCGCGCGGCGCCACCCATCTGCATCACATGGCCCTGGCCCGCCAGCCACAGCGGGCCGAGCAAGAACAAGCCGTAGGCTTCGGCCACCAGCGCCGAGGCCGTCAACGCATCGGCGTTCGTGCTGGGCTGGCCGTTGAGCCACACCGCCACCTCGCCCGGGCGCTGCGAATGGCCTTCCCCGCGCTGCCACCAGACGTGCTTGTTACCGGCCGGGCCGGTGTAGGCCTGGGCTACCACGCCAGCTTGCGGCATCAGCCGCTCTTCCGACCAGCCGCGAAAGCCCTTGTCCACTACCACGGGCTGCACGCGGTCTATCAGCGGGCGCCAGGCGCCGTCGTAGCGCACGTTGATGTCCCGCAGCTGGCGGAAGGCCGTCCAGCCGTGTTCGTCGGCGCTCTGCTGCAGCAAGCGTTCGGCGACGGGGTCGTGCGTCGGGGTGGCCTGCAGAGCCAACGGCAGCGGCGTGCTGCAGCCAGCCAGGCCCAGAGCAGGCAAGGCCGCGCCTGCCAGCAGCATGCGGCGAGAGATCAACACTGGCGCCGCAGCGCCGGCAGGGGGGAGGCATCCATGAGGCATGTTCAAGGCAGCTTGTAGTCAGGCGGCGTCACTTCGTAGCAGGATGGCCACGGCAAGCACGCGGCAGCACGATAGCGCGCCCGCGAAACCCGCTCGCACGGTGGCACCTGGATGCCGATACCATCAGGCGCTCTTTCACACATGCGCTGCAGGACGACACCATGCTGCTTCCCGGGCTCCGCCGTCGCTGGCTGCTTGTTGCCTCGGCGCTGGTTGCTGCTTTCCCCCTGGCCGGCTGCGGCCTGCTCGTGCCCCCCGTTCTCCCTCGCATGGACACGCTGAGCCTGCCCGGGCCTTGCCGCGGTCGTTCCGACACCCTGGTGGTGATGCTGCCCGGCGCCTACAGCCGTCCGCCCGAGTTCGTGGAGGCCGGCTTTCTACAGGCGTTGCGCGAGCGCGGAAGCAGCGCGGACGTGCTGATTGTCGACAGCCACCTGGGCTACTTCACCGATCGCAGTGTGCTGAACCGGCTGCGCGACGAAGTGGTACTGCCTGCGCGCGAGCAGGGCTACCGCCGCGTGTGGCTGGTGGGCATCTCGCTGGGCGGCTTCGGTGCCCTCCGTTATGCCATGAGCCCCGGCGCAGAGATCGATGGCGTGCTGGCCCTCGCGCCCTACCTGGGCCCGCGTCGGCTCACGCAAGAGATTGAAGCAGCCGGTGGCCCGCGCGCCTGGCGCGCCGCGGGCCTTCATGGGAGTGCGTCCGAAGGCGGCGATGAGCTCGACCGCGAGCTCTGGAGCGCCTTCAGCGGCCCCGCCGGGACGCTGCCGTTGCTGAATGTGCACCTGGGCTACGGGCTCGACGATCGCTTTGCCGGCGCGCACCGACGCTTTGCCGAACTGCTGCCAACCGAGCGGGTGCGCACCGCGCCTGGCGGCCACGACTGGCCGGCCTGGCGCGCGCTGTGGCGGGACTGGCTCGGCCAGGGCCTGCTGGCCGACGCCCGCTGCGCTGCGGCCCCCGCCGCATGACATCCCTCGCCCGTACGCCGCCCGCCCCGATGGCGCCGCTGGTGGTGGTGGCGCACTCCGCCGCGTGTGCGGCCGGCGTGGGGCTGGAGGCCCTGGGCGTGGGGGTGCGCGGGCACCGCTGCGGGGTGGTGGCGTTGAAAAAAGACGCTGGCCCCGCCTGGGGGGGCGCGGCGCG
>JANNNE010000203.1:0-18362 GCA_031398385.1 Ideonella sp. | reverse complement strand
CGGTCGCGTACCTCCTGCAGCGCGCGCGACATGTCGGCGTCGAGGCTGAATTCGACACTGGTCTGGCTGCGCCCTTCGAAGCTGCGCGAGGTGATGCGCTTGACACCGGCCACGCTATTGACCGAGTCTTCGACCAGCTTGGTCACTTCACGCTCGACCGCCTCCGGGCTGGCACCGGGGTAGAAAATGTCGATGAACGCCACCGGCGGCGACACATCGGGCATCTGTTCGACGCCGAGCTTGGCGTAGGCGAACAGGCCCAGCACGCACAGGGCGACCATCACCATGGTCGCGAAGACCGGGTTGTTGATCGAGACGCGGGTGATCCACATGACGCGGCCGCCTTATTGCGAGCGTGGCGCGCTGGCCGAAACCGGCAAGCCACTCGCCGCCACCGACGCCGGCCGGGTGCCGACGACCAATGCCTTGCGCCCCTCCTTCAGGTCGTTGTAGCGAGCGGCCAGGACGACCGATCCGGCATCGACGCCGTTCAGGATCTCGACGCTTCCAGCGCGCGCATCGCTGCGTCCCAGCGTGACGGCACGTTGGCCGAGCGCGCCGTTCTCGAGCACCCACACATGAGCCTGTCCGCCGTTGCTGCCGATGGCCACCTGCGGCAGGGTCAGGCGCGGGGTGTCGTCGGCCAGCACCACCCGAGCGACCGCATATTGGCCGGCGCGAAAGATCTCTTTCGGATTGCCCAGTTCGACCGTCACGCCGATCGAGCGCGTTCCCGGTTCGGCAGCCGGCGCAATGCGCGCAATGCGGCCGGTCACCGGCGTGGACGTGCCTTCGACATTGATCTGGACCGCCAGCCCGGCCGACAGGCGGCTGACCAGGTGGGTGCCGACATTGCCGGCCAGTTCGAGCTTGTTCAGATCGACGATGGTCAGCACTGGCTGCTCGGGGCTGACCTGCTCGCCGGGCAACACATGGCGCTTCGCGACGATGCCGTGGATCGGCGCGACCAGCATCGCGTCACGCAGGCCGATCCGGGTGCTTTCGAGTAGCGCCTGGGCCTGCGCCAGATTGGCCGCTGCGCTTTCAGCGGCTGCGCGCGAGCTGTCGAGGGCGATCGGCGAGATGAAATTCTGCGCTGCCAGCCGCTCGTTCGACGATTGACTGCGTTGCGCCTGCGCCAGCGCCGTACGCGCCGCCTCGACCGCCGCGTTTCGCTCGGCCAGCCGGCTGGCCTGATCGGCGATGTCGATGCGGCCGACCGGCTGGCCGACAGAGAGGCGTTGACCCTCGGAGGCACTTAGATCGCTCAATCGGCCTCTGGCCTTGGCGCGCAGGATGGCGGTCGACGGGGCGACCAACGGGCCCGAAAACTCGATCACCTCGGGCATGGTGGTGGACAGCGGCCGCACCAGCTCGTCGGCGACGAACTGCAGGGCCACTTCAGCCGGTTTCGGTTTGGTGCCTCCGAACAAGCCGGCGGGCAGCTTCAAGATCCCAGCCTGCCAGGCGCCGCCCGCGGCGGCCAGAATCAGCATGGCAACGCCACCGGTCGCCCACCAACTTTTCTTCATGTTTTCCCCTTCACCGGGCGCTCTTCGGTGCCGGTGGGCGCGAAGTTTAGGGGCTGGCGATCGCCGCGCCGCTGTGCTGAGACGGAATGCGCTGACAGGCGACAGACTGCCGATGGCTGTGACGATCGGCATCGCTTGCAGCGCGCGGCCGCCGGTCCCGCGAGGCGGGTGGGGTGCGCCCGCGGAATCGAGGGCCGGCCCTGCAGCGCCTACAGCACTTCGAATCCGCCGTAGATCATGCGTTTGCCGTCGAACGGCATTTCCATCGCGCCCGGCGCCATCCGCGGGTCGGCCATCACCTTCTTCCAGCCTTCGTCCCGGGCCGCTCGCGACGCCCAGGTCACCCATCCGAAAGCCACGGTTTCGTCGGGCCCGCACTTCACCGCCATCGGAAACGAGGTCAGTTTGCCCTCCGGCGCATCGTCGCCCCAGCAATCGACGACCTCCAGGGCGCCGGAATCCTTGAAGATCTGCGCCACTTCACGCGCATGCTTGGCATAGGCCTCTCGGTTCGCACTCGACACCGCAGCCACAAATCCATCGACATAGCTCATCGGTTATCTCCGGTTGGTCAGGTTGTCTGCGACAACCGGACAGTTGCCGCATGACCCTCGACGATCGAGCTGGCCTCGAATCGACAACGGGAACAGCAAGCGATCATGACGCGCTCCGGCCGCGCTGTCTCGTGCCCGTGCCAGCCCCTGTTTCTGATCTCAGGTCATTTGCGCTTGCGCTCGAAAAAACGCTGCACCCGGGCTCGGGCCTCGGCGCCGAACATCGTGCGCACGAAGCCCTGGCGCTCGTTCTCGAGGTGACGATCCAGATCGGGCAGGCAGGCGTCGTTGACCAGTTGCTTGATCGAGGCCATCGCTTCCGATGGTCCGGCAGCCAGTTCGTCGGCCCATCGCAGGGCTTCGGCCACGGCTTCGCCAGGAGCGGTGAGTCGGTTCACCAGGCCGGTGCTGTGCAAGCGGCTCGCCGGGATCGGCTGACCTTGCAATAACCACTCGCTGGCCAGTTGCATCGGCACCGCGCGCGGCAGCATCAGCGTCGCGCCGCCATCGGGCGAGATGCCGAGGCGAACATGGGCGATCGCGAACTGCGCATCCTGCGCCGCGACGATCAAGTCGCAGGCCAGCGCGATCGAAGCGCCGGCGCCGGCGGCATGGCCCTCGACGGCGCCGATCACCGGGCGCGGGCAGGCCCGGATCGCGCGCATCAGTTCGTTCAGCGCACCGATGCGTTCGAATTGCACCGATGGCGGCTTTTCCTGATGCTCGGCGATCGCGCGCACGTCACCGCCGCTGCAGAAGCTGCCACCGGCGCCGTGCAGCACGATGGCGCGGCAGCTGGCGTCGGAACCCGCATCGCGCAGCGCCGCCGCCAGGGCGCGGCTCATGCCGGGTCTCAGCGCATTGCGTTGTGCCGGGTTGTCGAGCACCAGCCGCCAGACCGGACCGTCGATGATGATTTGCACGCCTTCGGGGGCGCTCCCGGCTGAGGTCATGGCGTTTTCAGATCAAGCGATTTCAGAACCGGCGTCCAGCTGTCGATTTCCTGCTTGATGCGCTCGGTGTAGTCGGCCGGGGTGCCGGCCAGCGGATCGGCACCGAATGACGCAAAGCGTTCCCGAACCGGCGCCGATTTCAGCGCCTGCTCCAAGGCGTCGGAGAGGGTCGTGACGACCGCTTGCGGCGTACCCACTGGTGCCACCAGCGCCATCCAGATGCCCGACTCCAGACCCTTGACCCCGGCCTCGGCAAAGGTCGGCACATCGGGCGCAGCCGGCGAACGCTTGGCGGCGGTGATGGCCAGGATGCGCATGCGTTTGTCGTCGCCTTTCATGTAGGGCAAGGTGCCGGCAAGGTTGTTGCACATCACCGGGATCTGTCCGCCCAGGAGGTCGTTGACGGCCGGCGCGTTGCCCTTGTACGGCACGTGCAGCAACTTGACGCCCGACCGCACGGCCATCAGTTCACACACCAAGTGGGCGGGCGTTCCCACACCGGCCGAACCGAAGGCGATGTCGCCCGGCTTGGCCTTGGCGGCCTGCAACAGATCGGCGACCGTCTTGTACGGTGTCTGGGCATTGACGGCGACCACGTTCGGAATGTCGGCGACCATGCCGATGCCGGTGAAATCGTCGATCGGCTTGAAGCTCAGCTGCTTGTACAGATAGGGCATGTAGATGTTCGACGAGCCCGACAGCAGCAGCGTGTAGCCGTCCGGCGCCGCGCGCGCGACCATCTCGGATCCGAGCACGCTGCCGGCACCGGCGCGGTTGTCGACCACGATCGTCTGTCCGAGCGACTTCTCCATCTGTTGCGCCACTACGCGCGCAACGAGATCGGTGCTGCCACCGGCCGGGAAGGGCACCACCAGCCTGATCGGCTTGTCTGGAAAGGCGGCAAGCACCGCACTGGCAGGCAGCGCCAGCAGCAAGCTGGTTGCGGCGGCGCGGCGGATCTGTCGGGTCGTGAATTTCATGGTGTTGTCTCCTGGGTTGTTGAACGAAAGTATCACCGCAGACTGATCACGACCCGGCCGCGGGTGCGGCCTTCGAGCATCTGCGAGGCGGCGGCTGCTACCTGGTCGAGCGCAATCACGCGGGCGATCTGGTCGAGCCGGCGGGGTCGGTATTCGGCGCCGAGCCGGCGCCAGACTTCCACACGTTGCGACGGGCTGCTGGCGCCGCTGATGCCCAGCAGTCGAACACCTCGCAAGATAAACGGCAGCACGGTGGTCTGCAACTCCGCGCCACCGGCATTGCCGAATGCCGTGATCACGCCTTGAGGCAGCATCGTGCGGGTGATCCATGCCAACGTGGCCCCACCGACCGAGTCGACCGCGCCGGCCCATTGGCCTTTTTCGAGTGGCCTGGTGCCCATCTCGAGCCGATGCCGCGACAACACCTGCGTGGCGCCGAGCGCGCGCAGTTCGTCATGTGAATCATCCTTGCCGGTCAGCGCCACCACGTGATAGCCGCGCTGCGACAGGAGGTCGATCGCGACGCTGGCGACACCGCCGGTGGCGCCGGTCACCAGCACCGGTCCGGCGTCGGGTACCAGGCCCTCGTGCTCCATCAGCAGCAAGGCCAGCGCGGCCGTGAAACCGGCGGCGCCGATCGTTGCGGCCTCGAGCAGCGTCATGCCCGCGGGCAACGGCAGCAGCCAGTCGGCCGGTACGCGCACCCGCTCGGCGTGGCCGCCGTTGTGCGACACGCCCAGACCGAGCCCGTGGGCCAGCACCGCATCACCTTGGTGCCAGCGTGAGTCGGTCGAACGCAGGACGGTACCGGCCAGGTCGATGCCACCGATGCGCGGGTAGTCGCGAACGATGGCGTTGCGACCGGCGAGCGCCAGCGCATCCTTGTAGTTGATGCTGGAATAGGCGACTGCAACCACCACCTTGCCGGGCCCGAGGTCGTCGTCGTGCAGGTGTTCGATCCGAACCTCGGGCGCGCCATCCGGCATGGTGGGCGCGTGCATGCGCAACGCGCGGAACGGGGCTGTGGTCATTCGCCGGTCTCCGCTGGCGCGCGCTTCTCGAACTCGCGCAGGATGCGCCGGCCGAGCGTGGCGCGGTGCAGTTCGGAGGCGCCGTCGTAGATGCGAAACGGCCGCAGTTCGCGCACGATGTGCGACACGACCGTATCTTCCGACATGCCGAGCGCACCCATCATCTGCGCCGCGCGATCGGCGACCCGGTTGACCGCTTCGGACACGAACACCTTGGTCATCGCCGATTCGTCCTTGATGCTGAGCCCGGCGTCGAGCCGCGCCGCGCAGTCGCGCGTCATCAGCCGTGAGGCCTGCAGGTCGATCGCCGAATCGGCCACCATCGCCTGGATCTGCTGCAGCTCGGCCAGGCGCTGGCCGAAGGATTCGCGCTGCAACACATAAGACTGCGCAATTTCCAGCGCGCGTCTGGCCCGGCCGATATAGCGCATGCAGTGCGACAGCCGCGCCGGTTCCAGACGCACCTGCGCATAGGCAAAACCGCGGCCGACCTCGCCGAGCACCGCATCGTCGTTTACTTCGCAGCCATCGAGCCTGATTTCGGCATGCCCGCCGATCGCATAGGCGCCGACCGCCGCGATGTTGCGTACGACGCGGAAACCGGGGTTGTCGGCATCGACGATGAACAGCGTCGCGCCGTCGTCCGTCTTGGCCAGCACGATCGCAAACGACGCGCCAACCGCGCCGCTGATGAACCACTTGTGGCCATCGATTACCCAGCCGTGGCCGGATGCGCGGCGGCGCGCGGCAGTGCGCAGCATCGACGGGTCCGAGCCGGCGCCCGGCGCGGGCTCTGTCATCGCGAAACACGAGCGGATCGCGCCGGCGGCCAACGGCGTCAGGTAACGATCGCGTTGTGCCGGCGTGCCGTTGCGCAGCAGGTTGATCATGTTCGGCTGATCGGGTGGTGCGCAGTTCATCGCGCCGGGAGCGAGGTAGCTGCGGCCGGCTTCTTCGAGGAACACGGCGCGTTCGGTCCAGCTCAGGTCGAGGCCGCCATACGCCGCCGGCAATTGCGGCGCGTAGACGCCAAAGCGGCGGGCGATCGGCCGCAGTTCGGCCAGCGCGGCATCGAGTGCGTCGACATCATGTGCGTGCTCGTTGCGCTCGCGCGGGATGCATTCGTCGTCGACGAAACGGCGCACACGTTCGATCAATTCACTCATGGGCCTTCTCCTTCAGGCGGATCAGCGCATCGCCGGCGCGCACACCCTGGCCCTGCGGCAGCACGAACAACGGGTTGATGTCGAGTTCGGCGAGTGTGCCGCGCAAGTCGATGGCGAGCGCAGCAACCCGCTCGACCGCATCGGCCAGCGCATCCACATCGGCCTTTGCGGCACCACGCGCGCCGTCGAGCAGCGCGAAGGCGCGGATCTCGCGGATCATCGCGTGCACCTCGGCGGGCTGCGCGGTGCGAACAGTCGGTCAAGGCCGTTGTTGTCGGTCGGGGTCATGCACCGTGCTCCTTCAACGTCAGCTTGGCGATGTTCAGTTGGTGGATCTGGCTGGTTCCTTCGTAGAGGCGGAACAGCCGCACGTCGCGGTAGTAACGCTCGATCGGGCTGTGGTCGGCCACGTAGCCGGCTCCGCCAAACATCTGCACGCAGTGGTCGGCGACGCGGCCACACATCTCGGAGGCGAAATATTTGCACATCGATGCCTGCAGCGCGACGTCCTCGCCACGGTCACGCGCACGCGCAGCCTCCAGGATCATCGAGCGGGCGGCGAAGATCTCGGTGCGCGAGTCGGCAATCATCGCCTGCACCAGCTGGAAACTCGACACCGGCTGGCCGAACTGGCGCCGTTGCGTGGTGTGTTCGATCGCCAGTTGGAGCATGCGCATGGCCGGGCCGGTGCACAGGGCAGCCAGGTGCATGCGCTGCTTGTTCAGCACCTTCATCACGGTGCGAAAGCCGCACCCTTCCTCGCCGCCGATCAGGTTGTCGGCCGATACGCGGCAGTTCTCGAAATAGACATCGGACACCGGCGAGCCGGCCTGGCCCATCTTCCGATAGGGGTCACCGGTGCGCAGACCCGGCGTGCCACGCTCGATGATGAAGGCGCTCAAGCCGGCGCTGCCGCTGCTGTTGTCGTCGGTACGGGCGATCACCGTGAACAGGTCGGCGATCGGTGCGTTGGTGATGTAGCACTTGCGGCCGTCGAGCACGTAGTGGTCGCCGTCGCGGCGTGCGCGGGTCGACACGTTGCTGGCTTCCGAGCCGGCCTCGGGCTCGGTCAGCGCCAGACAGCCGGTGGCTTCACCGCGCGCCATGCGCGGCAGCCAGCGCTGTTTCTGGGCCTCGGTGCCATCGGCCACCAAGGCCTCGGATCCGATGCCGGTATTGGTGCCGACGCGTGCGCGCAGCGCCACCGAACTCTGCGACAGCTCGAACGCGGCCAGCACCAGTTCCTCGGTCGTCAAGCCGAGTCCGCCGTAGGCCTCGGGAATGCTCCAGCCGAAAAAGCCGCGCGAGCGCAGCTCGGCTACCAGTTCGTCGGGAACGGCATCCAGCGCCTCGACGCGGTCTTCTTCGGGGTGCCATCGTTCGACGACGAATTGCCTCACGTCGGCGAGCAGGGCATCGAGTTGTTGGCGGTCACGGATCATGGGCCGAACCATAAGCGGCGCCCCCGCTGAATGCAAACCGGTGTTCCGAATATCGAAATCGGGTTGCGCGGCTTTCGCGGAAAGGCAACAGTTGCCCTCATGGAGCGCAGCAGCGAGTTGGCGTTGCGCGCGTGTGTAGCCCGGCTGCGCGAGGCGAACGAGACGCTCGAGGCCAAGGTCGAGGAGCGCACCCGTGCGCTGTTCGAGATCGAGCTCGGTCCTGGCATGGACGTGCTGACAAAACCATTCGAGCTTGCGACACCGGCTTCGAAAGTCCGCTCGATCATCGAGCGCTGAGACGGGCCGACCTGCTGCGTGTTGGTCGCCGCGCGGTCTGCGCTGTGTATCCCGCTGCGTCGCGACAGGCTGTGACGATCAGGAACGCTCATTCACAGCTGTGCGCGGAACGGCGTCGACAGCCATGGCAGTGACCACCAGCACCGTGCCTTCGGGCAGGCTCGCGAGTTCGATCGGCATTCCGGGTGCGAGTCGCCGCGCGTCGGGTTCGCGTGCCATGGCCTGCACCGCGCGGGTTTCAGCGGCGCAGATCACCAGACGCAGCGGGCCACTGCCGCGCCGCAAGGTGATCGACACCTCGGGCCAATGGCTGGGCAGGCCGGGTCGAACCGTCAACGTACCGTGCTGCAGAACGACACCGCAGATCGTTTCGATCGCCGCGCGCGCCAGCCAGCCGCCCGAACCGGTATACCAGCTCCAGCCGCCGCGCCCGACATACGGCTCGTGGGTATAGATGTCACCGGCCATCACATAAGGTTCGATGGCATAGGCTGCCCCGAGTTGAGCATCCTGCCAACGGTGCGCGGGGCTCAGCGAAATGAACACGCGCCAGGCCATGTCGGCGTCGCCCAGCTGACTCCAGGCCATCATGCCCCAGACTCCGGCGTGGTTGTATTGGCCTCCGTTCTCGCGCACGCCGGGCGGATAGGCCTGGATGTAGCCGGCGCTCGGTTCGGCGTGGCGCAGCGGCGGGTCGAGCAGCCGCAGCAGCGAGTTCGGCTCGTCGAACAGCAGGCGGCGTGCACTCGCCATTGCAGTCATGGCGCGCCGGGAATTTCCGGCGCCCGACAACACGGCCCAGGCCTGGGCGATCAGGTCGATGCGGGCCTCGGGATTGGTTGCCGAGCCGAGTGCCGAACCATCGTCGAAGAATCCGCGCCGATACCAGTCGCCGTCCCAGGCTGCAGCGTCGAGCGCGGCACGCCATTCTCGGCGGGCGCTGGTCCAGGCCGCCACCCGCGCCGCATCACCACGCGCCGCAGCGATTGGCAACATGTCCTGCACCACCGCGCAGGCGAACCACGCCAGCCAGACCGATTCACCGCGGCCCAGGTGGCCGACCCGGTTCATGCCGTCGTTCCAGTCGCCGGTGCCGAATAGCGGCAGGCCGTGGCTGCCGACGCGCAAGCTGCGATCGATCGCACGCGCGGCGTGTTCGTAGATCGATGCCAGCTCCGGACCCGGTTGCGGCGTTTCGTAGATGTCTTCGGCGCCGTCCGGGATCGGCGAGCCGACCAGAAACGGAATCGGTTCATCGAGCAGTGAAGCGTCGCCGGTGCGGTGCAGGTACAAGGCACAGGCATACGGCAACCACAACAGGTCGTCAGAGAAATGGGTTCGCACACCTGCACCGCCCGGTTCGTGCCACCAGTGCTGTACATCACCCTCGCCGAATTGGCGGGCCGCGTTGGCGCGAATCTGCTGTGCCAGCAGCACTGGCGCGTGGTTGACGAGCGACATCGCATCCTGCAACTGGTCGCGAAAGCCGAAGGCGCCGCCGGCCTGATAGAAACCGGCGCGCGCCCACAATCGGCACACCAGCGTCTGGTACGGCAACCAGTGATTGACGAGGGCGTCGAACGCCGGATCGGGCGTCTCGACCCGGATACCGCCGAGCAGATGATCGAGTTGCGCGCGCTGGCGCTGCTGCCTGAGCTCGGGTTCGATGGTCCAGGCCTGTTCCAGCAACGCACTCGCGGCAGCCGGGCTTGGCGCGTGACCAAGCAACAGGGTGCAGCTGGTCGCCGTCGAATCGACGATCGACAGTTCGCAACCGAGCGCGGCGCAGGCGTCGAGTCCGGCGCCGTCGGCAGCCTGAAGTCGACGTGGCAGGACCAGGCGGCCGGCGTTGTCGAACAGTTCGCGGCGATCACAGGTCCAGTCGTCGAGTGCTGCCCCGCCCGTTTGGCCCGACACACCCCGCCACACGATGAAGGCGGTCGCACCGCCGAACCCGCCGAGGTGGTCGTTCTGCGTCGCCTGCAACACCCGCACCGCGGCTTGGCGTGGCAGCCCCTCGCCGGCCGCTGCGGGCGTCCAGTTCAAGCCACTGGTCGACAGCGACAAACGTTCGGCCCGGCTGCCGCCGAGTGTCCATTCGGCCACCGCGACCAGCCGCAGCCGGCGCGGCTGACGCCCCAGGCGGCGCAGCGTGACGCTCAGTTGGCGCAACGGCAGTTCGGCATCGACACTCCACTGCAGCTGGATCTCGATGTCATCGATGCGTTGACGAAGCCGGCTGTGGCCGATGCCATGAACCACCTCGCACGGGCTGTCTTCCGACAACATGCGACCCAGCGGCCAGACCTTGCGATTGTCGAGATCGTGCAACAGCAGCCATTCGCTCGGCGGATCGCACAGTGGGTCGTTCGACCAGCCGGTGACCTGATGCAGGCGGCTGTTGCCGGCCCAGGTGAAGCCGCTGCCCAACTCCGATACCTGGCAGCCGAAACGCGGGTTGGCCAGCACGTTGACCCACGGGCGAGCCGGGTGTCTCGCTGGTGTCACCGCGAACGACACTGCGCCGTTCGATGCGGCGAATCTGTGGACCGGCGCGCTGGCAGCCGCAAGGCGCTCGGACGTCAGCGCTGCGGGCAGCACCGAGGCCACCGGCAGCGCCGCCGCGACGTTTCGCAATTGCTGTGAGCGGGCGTGGTCTTCAAGCAGCCGCTCGATCTGTTGAGCGAGCGACCGGCCATCGGCCTGCAGCCTCACGCGTGCCAGCATGTGCAGGCTCCGCAGGTCGTCCTGATCGAGCGCCGATTCGGTCAGTATGAACATCTGACTGGCCCACGGCGACGGATTGGTACCGCGCTGCTGTTGCGCGCGTTCGCGCAACATCACGAGCTGATGCTGGACCGGCGACAGATAGGATGCCGGTTCGGCATTCAGAACCACCAGGTCGACGCCGAGTGCTGCCGCGCTCCACAGGCGCAAGGCCTTCTTCAGCACCGTCAGCAGTCCCAGCCCCTGTTCGCGTCGAATGCCCACCAGCACGATCGGCCGGTCGCCGGAGATGCCGTGGCGCCACAGCACCCGCCGGTCGCAGCGGCCGGCGTCTCCACTTGCCTCGGGTGGCGGCGATTCGCGTGTCACCAGAGCAGTGACCAGCGTATTCAGATGCAACATCGCGGCCCAGGTGTCGGTGTCGAACGGCAGTTCGCGCAAGCGGATTCCCGCCATCGTGTGCGACATGCTCGAGGCCCGTGCCGCATGGCTCGCCTGGCGGTATTTGTCGACGCTGGCGGCCAGCGATTCGATCTCGCGGCTGGCTGCGCTGCAGAAGGTCAGCCGTACGGTCTGACCGGGTTCGATGCGGACGCAAACGGCCATCGAGGCCAGCGGGTCGAGCCCGGTATCGACCGCGTCACCGGGGCCGTCGAATGAACTGGCTGATTCGGGCAGCAGACTCTGCCCGCCATCGCCCAGCGGCCGGGCGGTGCTGCCGTAACGGCCGAGCCAGCGCGCACGATCTGTGCAGGCAGTGACCGAGACGGGTTGCAATTCGCCGAGCGACAGGAAGTGCACGGCGTACAGCGGCTGCTCGTCGTTGAGTCGGGGCTGGCGGCGGAAATACAAGGCCTGCTCGAGCGGGTCCCAGCGGGCCTGCACGAACAGCTTCGAGAAGGCCGGATGCGACTCGTCGGCGCGATGGGCGGTGAGTGTGGGCTCGGCGAACGAAGCCAAGGACAGCTCGAGCGTCTGTCGGCCGTTGTTGGACAGATCGATCTGGCGCATCTCGCAGTCGTCTTCGGGAGCGACCCAGACGGTGCAGCGGCTGTGCAGATCCGGCCAGTTCGCATCGAAGATGGCCCGGTCGGCCTGCAGTCGGCACCGGTAGCTGGCCGCCGGATCGGCTGCCGGATGTGCGGTGATCGAATGCCAGTCCGGTGCGCCGGCGCGCCGGATGTAGAAGAAGCTGCCCAGGTCGTCGCGCAGCAGGTCGTCGCGCCAGCGGGTCAGCCCGATGCCGTCCCACATGCTGTAGCCGCCGCCGTGGCTTCGCAGAACGACGGCATGATGTCCGTTGGTCAGCAAATGGGTTGCGGGCAGCGCCATGGCCAGCGGTTCGTGCTCGTGCACCAGACGGGCACTGCGCAGGCGTCGCGCCCTCGGCAGCGGTGGCGGATCGCGCAGCAGCGGGACCTCGCGCGGCGCGCGTTCGTGCAGCAAGGCCTTGACGGCACGCAACAGCGGATCGGCCATCGCCCAGCCGCGCGGCGCGCCGTCGGTCAGCACATCGGCAATCGCGACCAGGCTCATCGCCTGGTGGTGCGCCATGAAGGTATCCACCGGGATGCAATCGCTGCCACGAATCTGGCGCAGCGGGGTGTAGTCGATCGCTTCGATGAATCCCATCACATGCCGCGCACCCAGTTGCTGCAAGCGACGCAGATTGGCCAACGCATCGACCGGGGCGACCATCAAGGCCATCGCACTGGCATAGGGCGCGACCACCAGCTCGTCAGCCGGCGTGCGCCGAAGCGCCAGCCGGGCGACACCTTGCGGCCCGTATTGATAGGCCAGCGTGTGGTCCTGGCCGGCGACGGCCGATTCGGAAATGCCCCAGGGCGTCGAGCGGTGCTCCGAGTCGGCGCGCTGGGCGGAGACCGCGCTGCGCGTGACCTGGTACAGGACACTGCCGATCGGCTCGTCGAGGATCAGTGATGGCATCAGGTACTCGAACATCGAACCCGACCACGATTTCAATCCGACCTCGGTGCCCCAACCGAAGAACGGCCGACCGAGTGCGGCCCAGTGCTCGACCGGGAGATCACCTTTGGCGATCGCCAGCAAGCTGGTCAGACGCGCCTCGCTGGCCAGAAGGTCGTAGTGACTGTCGTCGAGCTGATGGGTTTCGACCCGGTAGCCGATGTGCAGCAGCCGGCGTTCGGCGTCGTACAACATCGCATAGTCGGGCTCGAGCGCCAGCTGCCGGCACCGGTCGGCGAGTCGGCTCAATCGATCGGCCGATTCGCCCGGATCTTGTTCGAGGTCGCGCAGCGCCGAATCGAGCATTGCCACCTGATCATGCAGCAGCCACATGGATGCGTCGTCGCTCGATCCGAACAGTCCGAGATTCAGCGCATCGATCTCGACACGTGCGCACTGCACCCGCGCTCTCAGGTCGGCAAGATCAGCCGGGTTGGCCGGCCAGTCGATTTCGGCGCCGCCAAACAGCGCCTGTGTTTCGCGCATCGACCCCGCGTGCTGCAGCATCGGTTGCAACGCGTCCAGCCGCCGGGCCGAGACGCGAAGCGCCAGGCGGGCCGGAGCCGATGATGGGGGCGTCAAGGACAGAGCCGCACAGGCACCGGCCACGGCGAGCAGATGGCCGCTGCAGTTGCCACTGTCGACGGTGGAAACATAAGCGGGCGGCAATACCGCCAGCGTCTGTGTGTCGTACCAGTTGAAGAAGTGGCCGCGGTGGCGGGGCATCCGCTCCAGTGTGTCGAGCGTTGCGGTGAGCCGATCGATCAATTCGGCGCGACCGATGAAGCCGAGCGCTTGCACGCTGACCGCACTCAGCAGGTACATGCCGATGTTGGTCGGTGAGGTCCTGTGCGCGATCAGCAGGTGCGGCGCATGTTGCACATTGTCGGGGGGCAGGTGGTTGTCGTCTGCACCGACATGGTGTTCGTAGTAGCGCCAGGTGTCGCGCGCCAGGCCCTGCAGCCATTCGCGGGCCGGCTGGTCGAGCCGCTCGCGCCGGGGAACCGGCCGGGGCCGGCTGGCGAGCCATGTCCATACCGGCGACGCGGCCCATAGCGACAGCAGCAGCGCAGTCGCAGCCATTTGAAGCAGTGTGTCGAATCGCGCGGTGCCCAGCAGCGCCGCGCCGAGCAAGGTGGCGAGCAGCGGAATCCGCCAGTGCTGTTGCAGCAGCTGCGGCAGGTCACGCGCCGCGGCTGACTGTGCCGCCGCTGCCGTCGTCCACTGCAACAGAGCGCGGCGCGACCACAGCTGCCGGTACAGCGCCAGCGTGATCGCGTGGCCATACAACATCGCCAGTTGCAGCAGCTGTGCCAGATGCCAGCCAGACAACGCGAATGCCCGCGCCAGATCGGCGATGGCGTGGCGGTAGAACAGGCGCAGCGCGATGTCGTCTCGACTGGGGGCAAGGCCGGCCAACGCGCCGAGCAGCGGGCCGGCGCCGAATGCGGCGGCAACGATCAGCAGCGCCCAGCCGAGCGGCATGACGCCGGTCGTCGACACCAGCAACAGCAGCAGCAACGACATCGGGGCCACCAGCGACCGTCGCAGGTTGTCGATCATTTTCCAGCGGCTGATCGTCGAAAGCGGGAACTGCCGTGCGCGCAGGATGAATGGCAGCAGCTGCCAGTCGCCGCGCGTCCAGCGGTGCAGCCTCGAGTTCGCAACATCGGCGTGTACGGGTGCGTCCTCGACCAGCGTGATGTCGCTGACGCTGCCGCAGCGGACGATCGCACCTTCGAGCAGGTCGTGGCTCAACACCTGGGCTTCGGGCAGGCGCCCGACCAGCGCAGCGTGCACTGCCGCTACATTCAGCAACCCCTTGCCGGTGAAGGTGCCTTCGCCGAACAAGTCCTGGTAGACCTCGGAGCTGGCCGCGCTGTAGGGGTCGATGCCGCATTGGCCCGAGAACAGGCGGTGGAACCACGTGACGGTTTCGGGCTCCGGCAGTGGTGTCACGACGCGCGGCTGCAGGATGCCGTAGCCAGCGACGACCAGGCGACGCTGCGAGTCGAACTGCGGCTGGTTCAGCGGATGTGCTGCCACCCCGACCAGCGCACGCAGACGACCCGGCGGCATGTCGGTGTCGGCGTCGAGCGTGACGACGTATCGAATGTCGGGCGCCGGCTCCGACAGCTCGCCCAATGCAAGAAAGGGAAACAGACCTGGTTCGCAGAGTGCGCGCACCAGCAACTCGAGTTTGCCGCGCTTGCGCTCCCAGCCGATCCAGTGCTGCTCCGATTCCGACCAGCTGCGGGTACGATGCAGCAGCAGAAAGCGCGGCGGCGCGCTGGCGCCGGTCGGATATTTCCGATTCAGCGCATCGATTGCGTCGGCCGCGATGTCGAGCAGCAGCTGATCGTCGGCGAGCTGTCGGGTCGGGGCGTCCACCCAATCGCTCAGCAAGGCAAACTGCACCTGTGCTTCGCGATTGGCGATCGCATGCTGCTCGAGCTGGGCCGTCAGAGCGTCGATGGCCGTCGGGCTCGACAACAGCGCGGGAATCACCACCAGCGTGCGGTGCGCCGCTGGAATGCCGTCCTTGAACGCCATCCGCGGCAGATGGGTCGGCCGCCCCGACTCGCTGATCAAGCGGTTGACCACCGCCACCACGGCCTCACTGGCGGGTCCGAGCATCAACAAGCCGGTCACTGCCAGCAACCAGGGTGATGCCGAGGGCAGGCCATGCTGGTGCAGTGCCGAGATCACTGAAGCAATGCTCAGCAACGCGAGGGCACTCAGATAGATCGTCGCCGCGCCGCGCCGCCACGCCGGGCTGCCGAAGCGAGGCAAGCGCCGCGGCTTCAGCCCGATGGCGCTGCGCAACGCCGGCTCACCAGGCCCGTCGTACCAGTGCGCCAGCGCGGCCTGACGCGGGTCGGTGCTTTCCGCGGCCGCTGCGAGATCGATCATCACGGCGGCAATCTGCGACTCGGGCGCGCCGGATTCGCGCGCCAGCCGTTCAACCGCATGCAGGCTGCTGTCCTGGGTATCCTCCCGCTCGGCAGCGAACACCGGCGAGCGCGCCAACGCGAGCATTGCGCGATTGGTCGACGCAACGATGCGTCGCCAGTCGATCCGATCCAGGCTTCGCAAGGTCGTGATCGCATTGCGGATGCTCTGGTGATCCTCGGTGTTCTCGTTTTGCTGGTGGCTCAACGCCAGGCCGACATCGGGCAGGCGCTGTGCAAGCCAGATCGCCAGTTCATGCCCTGCGGCGACGGGCAGTTCGTCTTCACGTTGCTGCAATTGCAGCCGGAACGGCTCGGCAACGCCGTGCTCCAGCAAGGCGGAATCAAGCGTCGCGAGCGCGCTCAACGAGCGCTCGTCGTCGGGCAGATCGATCCAGCGGTGTGCTGCATCGCGCGCCGCCTGGGTGAGCGCGATTCGCTCGGCCAGCCGGCGCAGATTCTCGAGCAGAACGACTCGCAGCGTGCTCGGCAACGCCCACAGTTCGGCCAACGTCAGTTCGCGAACGCTTTGATAGGACCGCAGGTAGGCTTCGAGCAAGCCGGTGTCGAGGCTGCTGTCGGTATGCGCCACCCACGCCCAGGCGATGCTGTAGATGCGCGGCAGACCGGCCAGCGGTTCATCACGCAGGCGAGGCAGCAATCTGAAAAAGCTGCGCGGCAGGCCGCGGTAGATGGTCTCGATCTGTTGTTCAAGCAGGGCCGCGTTGTCGAGCAGCCAGTGGGCCGCTGGCCCAAGGTGTTGCCCTTCGCCGACGTGCCGCTCGAGCAAGGCTCGCGTGGTCCGCAACACGTCGGCATTTTCCTGCAGGCGTGGGAAGAACCGACCGCCGCCAGAATCGCCGCCAATTACCTCGTGGGTCGCGGCGAGGCTGTGACCATGCTGCTCGAATCGTGCCAGCCCGAATACCACCGAACGGATCGGTGGCTCGAGCGGCCCGCCGTGTTGCCAGAGCTGGCCCAGGTCGTCGGCCAGGCTGCCGCTTGCCAGTGGTTCGTGGACGGCCACTGGCGGGAGCGGCTCAGATCGACCAACCGCCCACCAGCATCATCGTTGCCACCACCGCCACGGAGGTGACGAAACGGGGGGCGACCAGACTGTGTGCGCGTTCGGCCCAAATCGACGCCGCGAACATCCGGCCCTGCGCCGCCCGGCACTGCAACAGGTGGCGGCCCAAATCAGAACACTCGCTCGACGCCGGGGCGGCCAACAGATACCGCGAAGTGGTGGTGGTCATGGACGGCTGGGGTGTGAATTGAAATGACGGCCTTTGCAAGGCTTTGTCTGATGAACAGACTGTACGGGGCGCCCTCCGAGGAGTCGTTCGGACGCGCGCGTGATGCGCTGTGGGCCTTGTCCTACGCGCCTCGAATCGTCACCGCGGCGGGAGCCGAAAGGCGTCGGTTCTGCCAGGTCTCACTGCAGGCTCTGCAACAGTTCCAGGGTCGGAAGGCCGTCCGGTGGCAGCCCCAGGCTCTGCTGGTATTGCCGAACGCCGCGCCGCGTGGCCGGGCCCGATATGCCATCCGGTGTACCGGTGTCGAAACCGCGTGCATTGAGCGCTGTTTGCAGAGCCAGCACCTGGCTGCGCGTCAGTGCCTGAAGATCGCGCGGCCAGCCGGCCTGCACGGTCGTGCCGCCAGCCAGTTGTTGCGCCAGCAGGCCGACCGCCAAGGCATAACTGGTCGAGTTGTTGTATTTGAGGATGGTGCGGAAATTGGGACCGACCAGAAAGGCCGGCCCACGCGCGCCGGCCGGCAGCAGGATCGAACTGTCGGTCAACGCCGGTAGCGGAGTTGCATTCATCGACTGCACGCCTTCGCCTGCCCAGGTGGCCGCCGATTGGCGCTGATCAGGATCGGCGCGGGCGAAGTCGAAGCCTGCGGGCAGGCGTACCTCGATGCCCCAGGGCTGTCCGGCCTGCCAACCCGATCGGGCCAGGAAATTGGCGGTCGACGCCATCACGTCTGCCTCGCTGCCCCACAGGTCGCGCCGACCATCGCCATCGGCATCGACCGCGTATGCCAGAAAATTCGACGGCAAAAATTGCGTCTGCCCCATCGCACCGGCCCACGAGCCGACCATGCGGGCGCGGTCGATATCCTTGTTCTGCAGGATCCTCAACGCTGCCAACAATTGCCCGCGCGCCCAGGCTTCGCGACGGCCATCGAAGCCGAGGGTGGCCAGCGCGTCGATGATCGGAATGTCGCCGACGTTGCTGCCGTAGTTGCTTTCCAGACCCCAGATCGCAACGATGATCTCGGCCGGCACGCCGAAACGCGCGGCCCTTGCATCGAACAAGGTGCGTACCCGATCCAGCTGGTCCTGTCCGCGCGCAACCCGCTGCGCCGAGACCGCCCGGTCGAGATAGTCCCAGACCGTGCGGGTGAATTCAGGCTGCGCACGATCGAGCTCGACGACCCGCGTCACGAGTCGAACCTCGCCGAATGCCTGGTCCAGGGTGGCCTGGTCGATACCGGCGGCCAGGGCCTCGGCGCGGAAACCACCCACCCAGTTCGAGAACGTCGGGCGTTGATCGCGCTGGGTCAAGGTCGGTGCGGCTTGGGTTGTTAGCGCGGTTTGCGTTTTTTGGGCCTGTGTTGGCGCCACCGCGTTCGACGGCGCCTGGGCAGAGGCGCAACCGACCACCACGGAGATCGAGCCCGCAGCCAGTGCCAGCATGCGCAGCGCGGATTGGGGCGAAGGAGCAACAGGAGACTTCAT
>JANNNE010000051.1:0-5326 GCA_031398385.1 Ideonella sp. | reverse complement strand
TTTGTGACGACGGGCAAGGCGCGCGCCGGGATCCGCCGTTTCGTGCGCCACAAGGAGCGCGACGAGACGATCGAGCTTGGCCGCAAGATCTTCGAAGAAATCGTCGCGCGGCTCCCCGCCCCGCTCGGCGCCGACGCGGTCAAGCGCGCGGTCAAGTCATTGAAGGCCGACGATGCCGACGCATTGATGATGCGCGTCGCGCGGCGGACCGTCTCGGATGTCGAGCTGATGGAGGCGCTGATGCCCGGATCGGGCGCCAGCGTCATCCCGCGCCCGCTGGGGCAGCGCACCGCGATTTCGATCAAGGGGCTGACCCCGGGGGTGGCCTTCGACCTCGCCACTTGCTGCCACCCGATCCCGGGGGACCGGATCGTCGGGCTGCGGCGCGAGGATGATGCGATCGAGGTCCATGTCATCGGCTGCGACAAGCTCGCCAGCGGGGTCGATGCCGACTGGCTCGACCTCGCGTGGGGCGACGGATCGGACGGCGGCACCGCGCGACTGACGGTGATCCTGCGCGACATCGCCGGCGCGCTCGGCGAGATGGCGGGGATCATGGGCGCCAAGGGGGCGAACATCGTCAACCTCGGGCTCGCCCACCGCGACGGCAGTTTTCACACCTTCAACGTCGATGTCGAGGTGCATGACCTGGCGCATCTCCACGGGCTGACCGCGGCGCTGCGCAGCGCCGATGGGGTGAGTCAGGTGGAACGGGTTTAAGGTCGTCATCCCGGGGTGACGATTAACTCCCCCGTTTCGGCGGCTTGCGGATTGCGTCGGCGCCGCCTGCGGCGAGAACCGCCAAAGTCACCAGGTCCGAGGTGCTCGCCGTCATCGGGGCGATCTGGACCGGGAGTGCCATGCCGAGGAGATACGGCCCGAGCACGCTCTCGCCGCCGAGCGCCTTGATCAACTTGGTCGAGATATTCGCCGACTGGAGCCCGGGAAGGATGAGGATGTTGGCCGGGCGGGTGAGGCGGCTGAAGGGGTAATATTTGCGCTGCATGTCATAGCTGAGCGCGACATCGGGGCCCATTTCGCCCTCATATTCAAAGTCGGTCTGGAGCGAGTCGAGCAGGGTCACCGCGTCGCGCAATTCCTCGATATGCCGACCCGGCGGGTTGCCGAAGGTGGCACAGAAGACGCTTCCACAGAAGGCGCTCCTACAGAAGATGCGTCCCACAAACGGGGCTCGCCGAGGTATCGGGAAACGGTCTCGCGGCGCATCACCGCTGCACCAGGTAATCCGGCGACGCCAGCGCGACGAACAGTGCGACCCGGGCCCGGTTCAGGTGGTTGGCGTCGGTGCGCCCGCTCACGCCGCCGACGGCGCGCAGGATGTCGAGCCGCAGGGCCGGTGGCATTCGGCCGGCGAACAGCATCAGATCGAGGTTGTCGATCAGGCCGTCGACATTGCCCGCGGCAGCCAACGCCGCCTGCGGCGCCAGCGCCACGCTCACATCGCGGGCCGTGCCGGTCCAGCCCAGCCCCGAGCCGGCCATCGATTCGGCCAGATTGACCCACTCGACGGTGCTCGATTCGTTGACGATCTGCAACTCCGGCGCCGTGGCACCGGTAACCGAGAGAGCGCTGTTCGGCGGCACATAGCCGGGCCGGAAATAGCCGAAGACCGACGGCGCATGCAGCACCCGCTGGCTCAGCGAGTCGAGTTCGGACGCCATCATGTAGTCGCCGGTCAGCGAGGTGGCACCCATCGCGCGCATCCAGTGTCCGACCCGCAGCACCGGTTCGCGCAACTTGCCGAAATCGGCCCCCGGCGCCTGCCGCGCCTGCGGGTCGAGCAGGATCGCCTTCACCACCGCGCCCAAGTCGCCTCGTACCCCCTGGCCGTTGTTGTTGAAGGCCGCCGCCACGCGCGCCACATAGGCCGGGCTCGGATTGCTGGTCACCAGCCGCTGGATCAGCTGCCGGCCGATGAACGGGCCGATATTCGGGTGGTTGAACAAGCTATCCAGCGCAATCCGCAGGCTGTCGGCCGCCGCGGTATTGGCGGGAATCGTCACCGCGAACGATTTGCCGGCGAACAAGGGTTTCGCGGCGGTCGAATGCTGGCCGGGGTAGGCCTTCATGCGCTGCAGGTCGGACCGGTTGTCGCCCGTCACCGAATAGTCAGGGTTGCCCGAGCGAAACTTGTTGTCGGTGAGTTCGGCATCCGGGAAGCCCCAGCTCCAGCCGGTGAACACCTTCGCCATCGCCATCACGTCGGCGTTGTTGTAGGTCTCGATCGGCTGGCCGTTGCCATCCAGCTTCTGGCTGCCGTCGGGGTTCAGTTCGTGCAGGCCGATCGTGAACAGCTGCATCAGCTCGCGCGCGAAATTCTCGTCCGGGTTGCGTCCGGCGGCCGGGTCTTCCTTGCGGTTTCGGATGTGCGACAGGTAGATGCCCATGACCGGGCTCAGCGCCAGGTCTTCGATCAGATTGCGGAAGTTGCCGAAGGCGTGTTTGTTCAGGATGTCCAGGTAATTGGCGTAGGCACGCGAGTGGTTGTAGAGGTTCGAATCGGCCTGCGAAACCATCATGATGTGGTGCAGCGCAAACGCCATCCGCTTGCGAAGCTGGCCCGGGCTGGTGGCCGCGGTGGCCCAGAATTTCTGCGCCACCACCGCGGGCGAATAACTGCCACCGCCGGGCCGCCAGGCGGCACCGCGGTCGTATTGCGCCTGCACCGTGTTGACGAAGTCCGGGCTGGCCGGAAGCGCCAGTTGCTCGGCCAGCCAGGCGGCATCGGTGGTGCCCACCAGCCGGTCGATCTCAGCCGGCGTCGGCCCGAAGGTGGCCTGCTGCAGCAACCGCGACGCCTCCAGCTTGCGCGCCAGGTTCGGGTCCACCGTGGCCGGGCCGACCCAGATCAGCCGCAGTGCGGCATTCCAGTACAACTCGCCCTGGCCGGGAATCACATCCAGGCCGTCGAATGCCCGCTCGTTGCTGCCCTTGTCTACGATCGCATCGGGCGCGGTCGGCAACACGCTGCGGCTGCCGTCGCTGACATATTGCACGAACAGGTTGCGGTCTTCGCCGTTTCCGCCGCCGTCGTTGGTATAAACCACGTCGACCCTGGAGCCAGCCGTCAAGCCCGGAGCCGGGAAGCTGTAGTCGACGAATTCGGTCGAGCGCACCTCGACCGTCCCCACCACGCTGCCCCCCACCCGCACCACCATCGTCGGCCCGACACCCGCAGCCATCGAGCCGCGGGCGCGCACCACCAGGCTGCGCGCAACCGCACCGCCCGCAGTGCCCTGGCCGAACAAGGTGCCACCATGCCCGTCGTCGTCCCACCAGGTACCGACCACCTGTCGGTCGTTTCCCAGGATGCCGCGAAATGCGATCGCCATCTCGGCACCCGGGGCGTAAAAGATGATCGGTCCGCCCACGTCGACCGAGCCGTTACCCACCAAAGTCACCGCGCGGCCGCCGCGCACCATCTGCAGGCTGCCGGTGACGCGTCCCTGGCTGTCGATCACCAGGTTGGCAGTGCCGCTGAAGCGGCCGGTCAGCGTGGCGCTCAGTTCACCGGCAAAGCTGCTGGCTGGCAACACCTGCGTCGGCGTCAATCCTGGCGCCAGGCCGCTGGCGGTCAGCACATAGCTGCCAATGCCGCCGCCGATCAGGCCCACGCCCTGTGCCGCCAAGTAATAGGTGCCGGTGAGCGACGGCGTGAAGGTGATGCGCGAATCGGGCCGGCCGGCGGCCAGGTCGTTGTTGGTCGCCACCAGGCGCAGACCGGCGTCGTACAACGACAGCAACGGATCGGCCAGCGTACCCTCGCCGCCGGACGCCCCCTTCAGATCGAAGTGGTACGCCACACCGCCCTGCAAGGTGATGCCGTAGGCGTCGACATCGCCCGTGCTGTCGATCCGGCCGAACACGCTGTCGCCCGGCAGCATCCGCACCGGCCCGGCCTGCACCCCGGGCACGCGGTCGCCAATGGCCTGGGTGGTGGCATGGCACTCGCTGCCCGCAGGCAGGGTGCCGAATACGAAGCGGCGGATCGACACCGCCGGGGTGCCGGCCAGCTGCACCTGGCCCGCGCAGGGATTGCGAAAACTCGTCGTGTAGCTGCCCGACTGGAACTTGATCCCGTTGCGGTAGGTCGATGTCAACGACTGCCCGCCTACATACATGTCGAACGGCAGCGTTGTCACGCCGCTGCGGATGTCGCCCTGCACCACGTTCCAGGTCGGCGTGCCGTCCGGGTTGTAGTGCGGAATCGCCATGAACAGCTGGTTGTTCTGAACCTCGATCGCATAGCCGCGGCCACCTTCGAGCGGGTTCCAGAACCAGCCCAGCTCCGGCTGGTGCGGCTGCGCCGAGGTGGTGGCCAGCCCGTTGAAATCGAATCGCGTCGCCGTCCAGCGGCGTCCGCCCGGCAACTGCGCCACCGCATCCTGACCGGTAAAGGTGATGCTCACCGGGCCGACCGAGACCGAGCTCGGCTCGCGATAGCTGGTGGCCGATACCGCCTGCCCGTTGCTGTACAGGCGCATGTCGCCAGTGAAGGAAAACGTGCCATCACCATTGGCCACAAACGGACCCCGTGCCGCGTACCAGATCGGCTTGCCGGTGCCATCTTCGTACATGAAGAAGCCGACGAAACCCAAGTTGCCCTGCGCCTCGAACATGAACCCGGTGCCACCCTCGTTCGGGTTCCAGAACCAGCCGTTGGCGGTGAAGGCGCCGGTGGCGTTCGGCGACTGGACGGCGAGCCGGGAGACGCGCGAGGCGCTGCTGGTGCTCGATTGCGGCGATGCGGAGGTTGCGTCTGCAGTCGATGCCGGGGTCGATGCATTGAACGATGCCGATGCGGATGACGATCCAGATCCGGCAGACCTCACCGACGCCGTCGACTGCGGCGCACTCGAGTCCGAATCGGCCCCGCCGCCGCCACACGCATTCAGCAGCGATGCCGAGCCGACTGCCACAACCAACATCATCCGCCGGCAAAAACCATCGAGCGGCGCGCCGATCGCACCGACCGGACCAACCAACATCACCCCCCGGCAAAAAGCGTCAAGCGGCGCGCCGATCGTCCGCACCAATCGGGAGCAAATAGTTGTCATGAATCCGCCCGGTCCCGGTCGAGGTGGTTGGTGTGAGCAAGCGCCGGGCGGATGCCCGCTCGACGCCGAACTGCCATTGAATTCGGCATGTCGGTGGCGATTCTGTAGGCCCTTCTTGTAAGCAACTGCAAGGGATTGATACAGGTGCGTGGAAGCGACGAAGCGCGGCTGAAGCCGCTCCTACAAAACCCGCGCGCGTCGATGGCTGAGCACCCGAATTCCGTAGCAGCGGCTTCAGCCGCGCTTTC
>JANNNE010000049.1:0-37069 GCA_031398385.1 Ideonella sp. | reverse complement strand
GCCTTCCTCGGCGCCATCGTCTTCATCCTGCTGCAGACCTTCGCGATCGATGTCATCGATCGTGACCGATTCAACCTCGTGATCGGCGTCGTATTCCTCGCCATCGTGCTGTTTTCCCCCGACGGCCTGCTCGGACTGTGGGCGAAGCTTCGGTTTCGCTTCGGATCGGGCCGGGCCAATCCATCCAACCATAGGAGACAACCGTGAAAGTGACGACGAAGCAAATCTGGGTACGTTCCATCCTGGGCGCCGCCGCGGCGACGGCACTGTGCGGCGCCGCGTGGGCGCAGGGTCAGCCGGTCAAGATCGGCCTCCTGGCGACCCTCGAAGGGCCCTTCGCGGCCGGCGGGGCCGACGGCATGCGCGGCGCCGAGCTGGCGGTCAAGCAACGCGGCGGCGTGGTCGCCGGACGCAAGATCGAGATCATCAAGGCGAGCTCGGATGCCAAGCCCGATGTCGCGGTCAACGCGACCCGCAAGCTGGTTGAGCAGGACAAGGTCGACATCATGGTCGGCCCGCTGTCGGGCGGCGAAGGCATTGCGGTGAAGGACTATTCACGCTCGCAGCCGCAGGTGACCTTCATCAACGGCGGCTCCGGCGCGCAGGCCACCACGCTGGTCAATCCGAGCCCCAATTTCTTCCGCTTCAACACCGAGGGCGCGCAGTGGATGGTCGGTCTCGGCAAGGCGGCGATCGACAAGGGCTACAAGCGCACGATGATCATCGCCGAGGACTACGCCTTCCCGTACAGCCAGGTGCAGGGCTTCATGGCTGAATATTGCAAGCTCGGCGGCAAGGTTCCCGAGAAGGCCTGGGTACCGCTGGGCGGCAAGGACTATTCGTCGGTGATCGCGAAGATTCCGAAAGATGTCGACGCCCTGCTGGTTGTGCTGGGTGGCGCCGATGCGGTCAATTTTCTGACCCAGTATGAAAATTCCGGCGGCGACAAGCCGATGATGGGCGGCAGCATCACGGTCAGCCAGGACGTGTTGAACTACAAGGGCAAACGCCGCGAGTCGCTGGTTGGCACGATTTCGGCCGGGCCGGTGGCCGACAGCTTCGATGGCGCCGACTGGAAAGCCTTCGTCGCCGACTATCAGAAGACCTATCCGGTATCGGCCGGCGGCTTCCCGAGCCCGAGCCTGTTTGCATTCGTCTACTACGTCAACATGAAGGCAGCGCTCGACGGACTCGCCGCGGTCAACGGCGACTTGAGCGGCGGCCAGGCCAAATACCGCGAGGCCTTGTCGAAGATGGTGCTGAAGACGCCGACCGGCGATGTGCGACTCGACGCCAACCGCCAGGCCATCGGCACCACCTTCGTTACCGAAGTGGTCAAGGATGCACAAGGCAACCTGTCGACCAAGGTGACCCGCAAGGTCGACAACGTCGACCAGTTGCTGGGCATGAAGAAGGAAGAGTTCCAGATGGGCAGCCGCGACGTGCCGGCATGCCCGTCCTGATTCGGCAGCCTCACGAGACGGACTGAACCCGCCTTGGCCTCGATCGGCAATCTTGCGATCCGGCGCGCGGCAACGCCGCGCGTCTCGGCAGCTGCCGAACGCAAGCCGCTGTTGTCCGGCGACGCGCTGGTGCTCGAAGGTGTGACGCGCGCATTCGGTGCGCTGCGCGCCGTCGACGCCGTCTCGCTGAACGTCGCCGCCGGGCAGAAATACGCGGTGCTGGGATCGAACGGCGCCGGCAAGACCACGCTGTTCAACACCATCACCGGCGACTTCCCGCCGACCGCCGGCCGCATCCTGTTCTTCGGCGAAGACATCACCGCGCTGCAGCCCTACGAACGCATCCGCAAAGGGCTGCGGCGCACCTATCAATCGTCGCTGCTGTTCAAGGACCTGAGCGTGCGCGACAACCTGTTCCTGGCCGTGCGCGGCGTCGGCAACAGCCGCTTCAGCTTCTGGCGCGCCGGGGCCGACCATCCATCGCAACTCGCCACCGATGACATCCTGCACCGCGTGCGGCTGGATCACCTGCGCGATGAGCTGGTCGGCAACCTGGCGCACGGCCAGCAGCGGCAGCTCGAGATCGGCATGGCGCTGGCCGGCGCGCCGCGGCTGATCCTGTTCGATGAACCGGCGGCCGGCCTGTCGCCGGCCGAGCGCCGTGAACTGGTCGCGCTGTTGCGCGGCTTGCCGGCGCACATGAGTTTCGTGCTGATCGAACACGACCTCGACATTGCACTGCGGGTGGTCGAGCGGGTCACCGTGATGCACGACGGCCAGGTGCTGCGCCACGGCACACCCGACGAGATCGAGAACGACGCGCAGGTGCAGGCCATCTACATGGGGTCCAAGGCATGAGCTGGTGGAACAAGCGCGAGACCAGCACGCCGGACAAGGCGCCGCTGCTCGTCATCGAAGGCCTCGACGTTTATTACGGGCGAGCTCACGCATTGCAGAGCGTCAGCCTGAGCCTGGGCAGCGGGGTGCAGGGCATCGTCGGGCGTAACGGCATGGGCAAGACCACGCTGTGCAATGCAATCACCGGACTGGTGCGGGCAACCGGCAGCATCCGGCTGGCCGGCGAGGAAATTCTCGGCCTCGATGCGAACCGCATCACGCAGCGCGGCGTCGCCTACGTGCCGCAAGGCCGGCGGGTCTGGCCCAGCCTGACCGTCGACGAAACACTGCGGCTGGTGGCGCGCAACAAGCGCGACGTCGATCGCGTCTACACGATGTTCCCGCGTCTGGCCGAGCGCAAGGGCAACGGCGGCGGCCAGCTGTCAGGCGGCGAACAGCAGATGCTGGCAATCGGCCGCGCCTTGCTGCTCGAACCGCGCCTGCTGGTGATGGATGAACCGACCGAAGGCCTGGCGCCGGTGATCGTCGGTCATGTGGTCGAGTCGTTGCGGGTGCTGGCGGCGGAAAGCCACATCGCGATCCTGCTGATCGAGCAGAACCTGGGGGTCGCGCTCGATCTGGCCGATCACATCGGCGTGATGGTGAATGGCCGAATCACCCAGCAGATGCCTGCCGCCCAGCTGGCGGCTGATCGTGAACTGCAGGAACGCCTGCTCGGCGTTCGCAGCGGCGGACACCACGACGAGATCGAGCCCGACGAGCAGCCGGTGGCCGCAGTGCCCAATGACGACGCGATGGTTCAGGTCTACACCGTGCAGCGCGCCCATGCCGAGGGCGCGCCGTCGCTCGACGACCGCAGCTCGCGCACCGTGCGCGGCTACACCCGCTGGAACGCCGCCGACGCGTCGGGGCCGGTCGGTGACCGCCCACGCAGCACGCCGACAGCCGACAGCCAGCCACCCCCCTCACCCCAGCGCCCGTCGGACATCGGTGCTCAGGTACTCGCATTTCCGGTTGCCGCGAGCAGCGGCCGTGCCGCCTATGTCGCCGGTACCTTCGACACCAAGGCGCGTGAACTGTTCTTCCTGCGCCAGTGCCTCGAGAAGCTCGGCCTGCGCGTGGTGACGGTCGACCTGTCGACCAGCGGCAAGCCGTCGCCGGCCAGCATCCATCCGCGTGAAGTGGCGCGCCACCATCCCCGCGGCGAGGCGGCAGTCTTCAACGGCGACCGCGGTGAAGCCGTGGCGGCGATGGCGCTGGCCTTCGAGATCTTTGTCGGCACGCGGCGTGACATCGGCGGGCTGATGTCGGCCGGCGGCTCGGGCGGCACCTCGCTGGCGACGCCGGCGATGCGTGCGCTGGCGATCGGCGTGCCGAAGGTGATGGTCAGCACGATGGCCAGCGGCGATGTTCGGCCGTACGTCGGTCCGAGCGACATTTGCATGATGTATTCGGTCACCGATGTGCAGGGCATCAACCGGATCAGCGAGAAGGTTCTGGCCAATGCCGCACACGCATTGGCCGGTATGCTGATGCACCCGGTGGCCGCCAGCCCGACCACCAAGCCGGCGATCGGTCTGACGATGTTCGGCGTCACGACGCCGTGTGTGCAGGCCGTCACGAAGCGCCTGCAGGACGATTTCGACTGCCTGGTCTTCCATGCCACCGGGGTCGGCGGGCAAAGCATGGAAAAACTCGCCGACTCCGGTCTGCTGGCCGGCGTGATCGATGTCTCGACGACCGAGATCGCCGACGAAATCGCCGGCGGAACCTTGTCGGCCGGCGCGACCCGGCTGGATGTATTCGCACGCAGCGGCCTGCCGTATGTCGGCAGCTGCGGCGCGCTCGACATGGCCAATTTCGGCGCCTGGGACAGCGTGCCGGAACGCTTCAAGGCGCGCCGCCTGTATCGCCACAACCCGACCGTGACACTGATGCGGACCAGCATCGACGAGAACCGCGCGATCGGTGAATTCATCGCTGCCAAGCTCAACGCGATGGACGGGCCGGTGCGCTTCCTGCTTCCCGAAGGCGGCGTGTCGGCGATCGACAAGCCCGGCCAGCCCTTCCACGATCCAGAGGCCGACCGTGTTTTGTTCGCCACCATCGAGCAGCACCTGCGCGTCGGCAGCCAGCGCAAGCTGATGCGCCTGCCGCACCACATCAACGACGACGCCTTTGCCGATGCACTGGTGGCCGCGTGGCACGACGTGTTGCGTGTGCCGACCGGCGCGCGCCGAGCCTGACATCCTCCAACCCGAATTCCGCCATGGCACGCATCCCTCGCCAGACCCTGCTGAAACGCTTTCGCGACAAGATCACCAGCGGTCGACCGCTGATCGGCGGTGGTGCCGGCACCGGACTGTCGGCCAAATGCGAGGAGGCCGGCGGCATCGACCTGATCGTGATCTACAACTCGGGCCGCTACCGGATGGCCGGACGCGGCTCGCTCGCCGGCCTGCTGGCCTATGGCAATGCCAACGAAATCGTCTGCGAGATGGCCCACGAGGTCTTGCCGGTGGTGAAACACACGCCGGTGCTGGCCGGCGTCAACGGCACCGACCCGTTCATGATCACCGATCAATTCCTGCGGCGCCTGATCGCCCTCGGCTTCAGCGGCATTCAGAATTTCCCGAGTGTCGGCCTGATCGACGGCAGCTTTCGAGCCAACCTCGAAGAGACCGGCATGAGTTATGCGCTCGAGGTCGATCTGATCCGCGCGGCCCGTGCGCTGGACCTGCTGACCAGCCCATACGTATTTTCGGAGCAGAACGCTGCCGACATGACCGAGGCCGGTGCCGACATCGTGGTCTGCCACATGGGACTGACCACCGGCGGCTCGATCGGCGCCGAGACCGCGCTGCAGCTCAGCGACTGCGTGGGACCGATCAACGCCTGGGCCGCCGCGGCACATGCGGTCGACCCGCAGACCATCGTGCTGTGCCATGGCGGTCCGATCGCGACCCCGGACGACGCACGTTTCATCCTCGACCACTGCCCAGCGATTGCCGGCTTCTATGGCGCGAGTTCGATGGAACGGCTGCCGACCGAAACCGCGCTGACCGAAACCACGAAGCGCTTCACCCAGATCACCCGCTCACGAGCTTCAGGAGACGACCATGGATCCGCATGACGACACCGGTTCGCTGCCACCCCACGCAGCTTCGAACCGTCTGGATGGCCGCGCGCAGCGGAGCGCAGCATGACTGGCGCCGAGTTCGGCAGTTTCATTCTCGGCCTGATCGTCGTCGCGATCGTCGTCGCGGTGGCGGTCTGGCTGCTGCATTGGCTGTACCTGCGCAGCAGCAAGGAGCGCGCCTTCGTGCGCACCGGCATGGGTGGGCAGAAGGTGGTGCTCGATGGCGGTGCGTTCGTGTTGCCGATCGTTCACGACGTGATCCCGGTCAACATGAATACGCTGCGCCTGGAGGTGATTCGCGGGCGTGACAAGGCGCTGATCACGAAAGACCGGATGCGGGTCGACGTAATCGCCGAGTTCTACGTCCGGGTCGCTGCAACGCCGGTCGCGGTAGCGGCTGCGGCGCAGACACTGGGCCTGCGCACGATGGAGCCGGCGCAGCTGAAGGAGCTGGTCGAGGGCAAGTTCGTCGATGCGCTGCGCACCGCGGCGGCCGAGATGACGATGGAGGATCTGCACGAGAAGCGCGGCCATTACGTGCGGCGGGTGCGCGAGGCGGTGGCCGAAGACTTGACCAAGAACGGCCTCGAACTCGAGGCCGCATCGTTGACCCAGCTCGACCAGACCGGCATGGAATTCTTCAACCCCAGCAACGCCTTCGACGCCGAAGGCCTGACCCGGCTGACCGAGCAGATCGAACACCGCAAGAAGGAGCGCAACGATGTCGAGCAGGACACCCTGATCGCGATCCGCAACAAGAACCTGGAAGCCGAACGGCTGAGCCTGGGCATCGACCGCGAAAGCGAATTCGCCCGCCTGACCCAGCAACGCGAGGTCGAGATCGCTCGCGCCCGCCAGCGCGCCGAGGTGGCCACCGAAAAGGCGCAGCGCGAGCAGGAGGCCGAAGGCGCGCAGATCACCGCACGCCAGACCATCGAGGCGGCACGCATCCGCTCCGACCAGACGCTGGAGCAGGAGCGGATCAGCAAGGAGCGCACGATTCAGGGCGCCGAAATCGAGCGCCGCCAGCAGCTCGAACTGGCCGAGCAGCAGCGCGCGATCGCGGTCGCCCGCGAAAGCAAGGCGCAGAGCGAAGCCCAGGCCGAAGCCGAGACGGCGCGTGCGCTGGCGGTCTCCGCCGAGGAGAAGGTATTCACCGCCCGCGAAGTCGAGATGGCCGAACGCAAGAAGGCGATCGAGTTGATCAGCGCGGCCCAGTCGGCAGAACGCGACGCGCTGCGGCTGACCAGCGCCGCCGCGGCTGAAAGACAGGCCAGCGAGGACCGCGGTGCGGCGCTGGTCGCACAGGCCACGGCGGATGCCGATGCCGACAAGATCCGCAGCATCGCGACCCGGCTGCGCGCCGAGGTCGAGGCTGAGGCGCAACGCTGGATGAACGAGGCGCACAACATGCTGACACCCGAGGCGCGGGCGTCGGCGCTGCGGCTGCGGCTGGTCGACAAGGCAGAGGCCATCATCCGCGAGTCGGTGCGTCCGATGGAGCGCATCGAAGGCATCAAGATCCTGCATGTGGACGGCCTGGGCGGTGGCGGTGGCCGCAGCAACGGCACCGGCGACGACAACGGCGGCGGCTTCGCCGACGGCATGGTCAACTCGGCGCTGCGCTTCCGGGCCCAGGCCCCGCTGGTCGACCAGCTGCTGCGCGAGATCGGCCTGGACGCCGGCGACCTGGGCCGGCTGACCGCCGGCGTGACCAGCACGCAGGCCTTGCCGTCGTCGTCCGGTTCGAGCAAGGAGTGAGCATGCTGTCTGGCACACCCACCGCCGCACCCCATCGCGGGGACACGCCGTGATCAAGGTCTATGTCTCGACCGTCATCGACACATCGGCCGACAACGTCTGGTCGCGAATCCGCGATTTCAACGCCTTGCCGGCGTGGCATCCGGGCATCGCCGACAGTCGGATCGAGAACAACGACGCGGCCGACCGGGTTGGTTGCATTCGCCACTTCCATACCCGCGACGGCGGAATGATCCGGGAGCGGCTGCTCGGCCTGAGCGACTACGACTTCAGCTGCAGCTACGAGATCCTCGAAAGCCCGATGGGCGTCGACAACTATGTCGCGTCGCTGAAGCTCACTCCGGTGACCGACGGCAACCGCTGTTTTGCCGAATGGAGCGCCGAGTTCGACTGCGCCGAGGGTCGCGAACGCGAGTTGACCGAGCTGATCGGCCAGGGCGTTTTCCAGGGCGGCTTCGATGCGCTGAAGCGCCACTTCGGCCGGCGCTGAAGCAGCACCGATCCCGGGCCAATTACATGCTGCAGAAGATAGTGCGCTCGACCGTGATCGATGCGCCGATCGAGCGCGTCTGGGCGGTGCTGCGCGACTTCAACAGCCACGACCAGTGGCACGACGTGGTCGAGCGCAGCCAAATCGAAGGCGACGAACGCAGCGACCGCGTCGGCTGCGTTCGCAGCTTCACGCTGAAGGATGGCAACCGGATTCGCGAACAGCTGCTGACGCTCGACGACCGTGAATACAAGAGCACCTATTGCATCGTCGAGGCGACGGTGCCGCTGCAACGCTATGTCGCCACCGTTACGCTGAAACCGGTGACCGATGGCAAGCGAACCTTCTGGCACTGGGAATCGTCGTTCGCGACCCCACCCGGCATGGAACGCGAACTGCGTGACATGGTGGCGACCGGCGTCTACGAGGCCGGTTTCACCAATCTGCGCCAGCACTTGGCGCGTGGCAGCGACCGGGCGTCGCGCGGCAGCGAAGCGCTGCCCCTCGCATTGCCGGTGGCGTCCCGACGGGTGATGCAACGCGCCTATGGCAGTCCGTCGGTGCTGGCGGTCGAACACGGCGAAACCGCTGCTCCCGCTGCGGGTGAGGTACGGATCCGCCAGCGTGCAATCGGCGTCAATTATTTCGACTGTTATCTGCGCAAGGGCTGGATGCCTGGCCTGCTGCCGTTGCCCGGAACACCCGGCATGGAGGCGGCCGGCACCGTGATCGATGTCGGCCCCGGTGTCACCGGCGTGATGGCCGGCGATCGGGTCGCCTACCTCGGGCCGGTACCCGGGGCCTACAGCAGCGTGCGCTGCGTGCCGGCCGCCTGGACCGTGCGTCTGCCCGCCGCCGTCGAGGACGAGACCGCCGCAGCGCTGCTGCTGAAGGGCCTGACTGCCGACATGTTGCTGCGTGATCTGGGCCGGGTCGGCCCGGGCACGCGGCTGCTGCTGCATGCGGCCGCCGGTGGTGTCGGACTGCTGGTCGCGGCGTGGGCGCGGCGCCTGGGCGCCACCGTGATCGGCACCACCAGCAGCGACGACAAGGCCCGTGTCGCACGCGAACACGGCTGCCAGCATGTGATCGTCACCCGCGAGCACCGCTTCGCCGACGAGGTGACACGCATCTGCGGCGGTGCCGATGTGATCATCGACGGCCTCGGCGAAGCCGCGCGTGAGCAGAATTTCGCCGCGCTGGCGCCCTGCGGCCACTGGATCAGCCTGGGTCAGGCCAGCGGGCCGTTGCAGCCGATCAGCGCGGACCGGCTGGCCGACAAATCGGCAAGCTTCTCCCGCCCGGTGATCTTCGCCTACCTGGCATCGCCGGAGCAATTGCAGCAGCGCACGCAACGGCTGTGGTCCGCGCTGGCCGACGGCAGCATCAACAAGCCGCAGATCGAGCGCTACACACTCGACGCCGCCAGCGACGCCCACGAGCGGCTCGAATCGCGCCGTTCGATCGGCTCGCTGGTGCTGATCGCATAGATACGAAACGGGGTTTCGATGATCCACGGCATGAACCATTTCACGATCACCGCCGAGAACCGCGAGGCGACGCTGGGTTTCTACTGCGGGCTGCTCGGTCTGACCGAAGGCCACCGGCCCGATCTGGGCTTTCCCGGCGCGTGGCTGTACGCCGAAGGCACGCCGCAGGCGGTGTTGCACATCTACTGGGACCGACCGATGCCCACGGGTCGCACCGGCGTAATCGATCACCTGGCGTTCACCGCCAGTGGCCTGCCGGCGGTAAAAGCCCGCTTCGAAGCCGCGGCGGTGCCCTACGAGCTGCGCCGCCAGCGCGGTGCGGGCACCTGGCAGCTGTTCAGCGTCGATCCGAACGGCGCCAAGGTCGAGCTCGACTTCGACCCGAGCGAGGTCGATGGGGCCGGGCCAGGCCACGCGAGCGTGTTGGCAGGCCCGACCTGAGACGCGCGGCGGCAGCTTCCGGCCTTGTGCAGGCCGCGCACGCGCTGATTTCAGAGCCCGAGCCGGACCTCGATGTTCCGAACCAGTTCGACCATCCGCGGGCCGAGCTGCCGCACCAGTCGCGATCGGCTGGCTGAATAGCTCGGCACCGTCAGGTTGAAGGCCAGGTGCAAGCCATGCACCTGCCCGATCAACGGTACGCCGACCGCGGCGAGCGTGGGTCGCCAGGCGCCGGCCACGATGCAAAAGCCGCTTTCATCGATCTCGGCATACGCTTCGGCCAGCCCGGCTCGATGGTCGTCCCATTCCTTCGGCAAGGCCTGCTGGAGCTGGCGCTCCATGGCCGCGCGCTCCTCGGGCGCGTGAGCGTACAGCAGCGAGCGGCCGACAGCGGTGCGCAACATCGGGCGGGTGCAACCGATGCCAGGCCGGGTCGCGTTGCTCTCTTCGCCCTGGGTCTCCACGTAGACGACCTGCTGCCGGTCACGCACCCCGACCGAAACCGGCCCACCCGCCAGACGCGCGAGCTTCAGCATCTCGGCGGACGCCACCTGGCGCATCGTCAGCTGCGTCAACAGCGGATACCCGAGTGACAACACGGCGGGGCCGAGCTGGTACTTGCCGCCGCTTCGTTCACGACGCAGATAACCCAGCGCCATCAGCGTGAACGCCAGTCTCGACACGGTCGGCTTGGCGAGGCCCAGTCGCTCGGCAATCTCGCGGTTGCCCAAGGTCGGCGCGCCGGAGGTGAAGCAGCCCAGCACCGCCAGGCCATTGGCCAGCGTCGAGGCGAATGCCGGGTTGTCGCGCCACGCTTCGGTGCCGACCGGCTGCAAAACGACGCCCGCACGATCGCCGACCTCTTCATCAGGCAGTGGAAGACCGACCGACTGGTACTTGACTGGCATGCTTGACTCAACCAAACTGGTTCTATCTATCGCAATTGTATTCCACTATGTTGAACAAAAAAATGGGCAGAACCACCCTGATCCGCGCCAACGGCCGACCCGAGAACCAGCGCGAACCGCTGCTCAGCTTCGTCGTCGTGGCTGATACCCACGTCAACGAACGCGACGATGTCTCGACTTCGCCGTTCGAGACCAATCGCCAGGCCAACGACCGGGCGCGCCATGTTTTCCGCGAGATCGCGGCGATGGATCCACCCCCGGCCTTTGTCTTTCACCTCGGCGACATCGTCCATCCGGTTCCATCGCTGCCCACCTACGCCGATGCGATCGCCCGATTCAAGGATCTGGCCTCGCCGGTCACGGTTCCGCTGCACGTGGTACCCGGCAACCACGACGTCGGCGACAAACGGATCGACTGGATGCCGGCCGATCTGGTCTGTGACGACTACCTGGCCACCTACCGTGAAGCCTTCGGCGCCGATTTCTTCTGCATCGACCAAGGCCCGCTGCGCCTGCTCGCGATCATTCACTGCTGCTGAATTCGGGACTGGCAGACGAACAACGCCAGCGCGACTGGCTCGAACAGCAGATCACGCAGGCCAACGGTCAGCGGGTCTACCTGTTCATGCATTACCCGCCCTACATCTACAGCGCGGACGAGCGCGGCAACTACGACAACATCGACGAACCCGGTCGCAGCTGGCTGCTCGAGCAGATGCGCCGCCCCGAGGTGGAGGCGGTTTTCACCGGCCATGTGCACAACTTCTGGTATGACCGGGTCGGCAGCGCCGAGCTGTACATGTTGCCGTCGACTGCCTTTCTTCGACATGATTTCAGCGAGTTCTACCGGATCGCCCCGCAGGTCGAATTCGGTCGCGGCGATGCCGCCAAGTTCGGCTATTTCGTGGTCGACGTCTTCGCCGACGGGCACGTGGCTCAGCTGGTGCGCACGCATGGCGTCAAAGCCACGGCCGGCAGTCCTTCGGACGCGGCACGCACCATCCACCTGGCCCATCCGCAAACCTCGAGCTTCGACCGTGTCGGCGTCGAATTGCGCCATCCATGGACCGAGCGCCGGCAGATATCGGCCACCGGCGGGGTCCAGGAGTTCGGTCGCAAATGGGCTCGCAACGATTACCCGTTGCTGGCACTCTGGGAAATGGGCGTGCGCCTGGCAAAGGTTCCCGACATCGATCTGGCCGAGGCCGAGTCGAGCCGTCGCATGGCGCTGATGGCCGGCATGGGCCAGCACTACATCGTGACCTGCATCGGTGCGCCGAAAGTCGCCTTGACACCCGAGCAGGCGGCCGAATACGGCGTGATCGGCTGCGAGGTGAACGCCACCCCTGGCCAATCTGCAGCGCCACACCGAACGACTGGCGCAATGGCGCAAGTCCAGCGGATTGGAGGTGTTCTTCTCGAAGATCCACACCCCTGACGGTTCGCGCTTCGACGGGCAACATTTCAGCCATTTCGTGAAGGCCGGCCTGACGCTGGACGAACTGGCCGATGCCGCGCCGATCGTGCGCGCCGCTTTACAGACCGGCGCAATCGACGGCGTGACGGTGCGGGTCGAGGCCAGCGAGTCGGTGCTCGACGCGGCGCGCCGCATCATGTCGTTCCAGGAGTCGGTGTCATGCCAGGTTCTGGTGTCGCTGAAGACCAGTGGCCCGAATCTGGCCACCGAACGCGCCGACGAGCGCGAGTTCGTCGCAAGGGTGGCGCAGGCCATGGTGTTGTCGAAATGCTCGCGTCACATCCGCTGGGTGTTCGACACCTTCATGGACGTCGACCGTGGCTACTTCCCGCGCCAGGCCTTCATCGACGGGCGCTTCGATCCGCGCGCGGCCGCACGTGCCTTCACGGCGATGAACGCACGCTTGTCGTCGACGCCGAGCTGGATCGTTCAGCCGATCAGGGGCGGCATCGGCTTGCGCTTCCAGGCCGACGGCAACGCCTTCGAGTTGTTGTGCTGCGACGCGCCAAGTCTTTGCGATCACCTGAAGACGATGCCGGCGGCCAGCCTGTCGCTCGATCTTGTCGACGGTGTTTCTTCCGAGGTCGGCAAGCTGCTGACGAAGTTTCAGTCGCCGGACGCTCCTGCCGCGCAACAGGTGTTCTTGCTGCAGCTGGCGTGATACGACGGCGTCGCGTACCGGCGCGCGATGCCGCTGCCGGACCGCGTCCACAAGCGGCCTGATCGCAACAACCCATCAAGGCACCAGCACCGCCGGCAGCCAGGTGCCGAGTTGCGGAAAAATCATCAGCAGCGCCAGCACCAGCAGTTCGATCAGCACAAAGGGCAACGCAGCGCGGTACACATCGACCAGCGTGATGCCGGCCGGCGCCACGCCTTTCATCACGAACAGCAGCAGGCCGAACGGTGGCGTCAGAAAGCTGATCTCCATCGTCAGCAGATACAACACACCCAGCCACAACAGGTCGATACCGGCACTCTGGGCGATCGGGATGAACAGCGGGATCGTGATCATCAACATGCTCACCTGATCGACGAAGCAGCCGAGGAACAGCAGCACCAGCACCCTGCCGGCCCGAGGCTTTTTGCAACGACGGCGGCAAGCCGACACAGCAGGCCTTTGTTGATTGACAGCGCACCAGCATTGCGCAACCATATACCAAACGATCGTTTGTTTTATGACCGTCCCGCAACGAAGTGATCGCCCGGCCTCCCGCCCTCGCTCGGACAACCGCCTGCCCGGATTGCTCGATTCGGCGGCGCGTCTGTTCGCCAGCCGCGGCTATGCTGCAACGACCATGCGCGACATCGCCGTCGACGCGAGCATGTTGCCCGGCTCGATGTATTACCACTTCGCTTCCAAGGAGGCCTTGCTGGTCGCCGTCTACGACGCCGGTGTCGCAGAGCTGGAACGCGCGGCCATCGAGGCGGTGCAGAAGGAATCCGAGCCGTGGCTGCGGCTCGAGGCCTTGTGCCGCGCTCACCTCGAGACCGTGCTGCGCGACAGCGATTACGCGCAGGTGCTGATCCGCGTGTTCCCCGACGACATTCCCGGTGAGGCGCAACGTCTGCGGGCGCTGCGCGAACGTTATGAAAACCTGTTTCGCGACGCAGTGGCCGCGTTGCCGCTGGCGCCCCGGGCGGATCGTCGGGCCCTGCGGTTGATGCTGATCGGCGCACTGAACTGGGCGGCGCTGTGGTTCAACCCGAAGGGCCGCGACTCGCCGCGAGTGCTGGCCAGAAAGTTCGTGGGACTCATCAAGGAGAGACAAGATGACGCCAAGACCGCCCAAGGTGATCGTCACCAAGATCGGCTTCGACGGACATGACCGTGGCAGCCGGGTGATCGCGGCCTGCCTGCGCGATGCCGGCATGGAGGTGATCTACACGCCGCCGTGGCAGGAAATCGCCACCGTCGTGAAACTGGCCGCCGAGGAAGATGCCGATGTGATCGGGATCTCCTCATTGGCCACCGACCATCTGATCGTTCCCCGCCTGATGACGGCACTGCGTGATGCTGGAATGGCCGATATCCAGGTGATCGTCGGCGGCATCGTGCCGGCCAAGGATGAAGCCACGCTGTTGCAGGCCGGCGTGGCACGTGTCTTTCATCCGGGAACGCCGCTTGACGAGGTGATCACCGAAGTCGTCGGTCTCACCGCCCGACGCCGGCAACTGCAGGAGACATTGACATGAGCGCCACCGCACAGCCCCAGCCACTAGAAAAAGGCGCTGCAGCTCCACAAGAACAATCCAGCAGCGCGGCAGGTGCTCCAGCCAGCCCCACCGTCCGACCGCTCAAGGCCATCGATGCAGCGCCGCCGGCCGACGGCCGAGGGCGCTGGGAGCACGAGTTTGCGCAGGCATTCGACGGCGCACCGACCACGCACAACCGCTCCGGCCTGCCGATCAAGCCCCTGTATACGCAGGCCGATTGCGATGCGCGGCCCTACGATGAATCACTCGGCTACCCTGGCCAGTACCCGTACACGCGCGGCATCTACGCCACGATGCACCGCGGGCGAAGCTGGTCGCAGCGCCAGCTGATCGGCCTGGGCATCCCGGCCGACTACAACCGGCGCGTCAAGGAGATCCTCGCACTCGGCGCTTCGGCACTGTCGCTGATTCCGTGCAACTCGGTTTTCCGTGGCTACGACGCCGACCAGGTGCCGGTCGAACTTCTGGGCACCTGCGGCACGGTCATCAATCATGTCGAGGACATGCAGACCGCGCTGGCCGACGTGCCGATCGAGCGCTTGTCGACGGCCTTGAACGACCCCTCCCCGTCCACGCTGCTGGCCTTCGAGCTCGCTGTTGCAAAGCGTCGCGGCGTGCCATGGAGCGCCATCACCGGAACATCCAACCAGAGCGACTGCATTTCGCACTTCGTTGCCAACCACATGTTCTTCCGGCTCGCCCTGCAGGGTGCGCGACGGGTGGTGGTCGATCACATCGCGTTCTGCAACCAGCACGTGCCGGGCTGGAACCCGCTGTCCGTCGTCGGGCAGCACATGCAGCAGGCTGGCGCCACGCCCGCCGAAGCGATGGCCTTCACCTTGTGTTCGGGCATCCAGTACGCTGAAGACTGCCTCGCCGCCGGCATGGACCCGGACCGCTTCCTGCCGCGTTTCACCTTTTTCTTCGACATCTCGATCAGCCTGTTCGAGGAGGTCGCGAAATTCCGCGCCGGCCGCCGCGTCTGGGCGCGGCTGTGCCGGGAGCGCTTCGGCGCCAAGGATCCGCGCTCGTGGCGCTTCAAGTTCCACGGCCAGACCTCTGGCGTCGACCTGACGCGCCAGCAGCCGCTCAACAACATCACGCGTGTGGCCACGCAGGCCATGGCCGGCATCTTCGGCGGCCTGCAATCGCTGCACACCGATTCGTACGACGAAGCTTTCTCGACACCGACCACCGAGGCCGCCCGGATCGCGGTTGCGACCCAGAACATCCTGCGCGAGGAGGCCAAGCTGACCGAGGTGATCGATCCGCTCGGCGGCTCGTATTACGTCGAATCGCTGACCGACGACATGGAGCGCAAGATCGACGAGCTCATCGCGATGGTGGATCAGGCCGGCGGGATGTACCGGGCGGTCGAACAAGGGATCGTCCAGCAGATGATCGGCCGCTCGGCGCTGAACTTCCAGAAGAAGGTCGATTCGGGTGAACAGACCATCGTCGGCGTCAATGCCTATCGGGTCGAGGAAGACGCAACGTCGTATCCCAGCCAGGCCTACCCGGACCCGGTCGGTATGGCCGACCACCTGGCGCAACTGGCGGCATTCAAGAAGCGCCGCGACAACGCTGCGGTCGGCAAGGCGCTGAGCGCATTGGCGCGGTCGACCGACTCGCGCCACTCCAATGTCTTCGAGCAGGTGGTGGCCGCCGCCGAGGTCGGCGCCACCCACGGCGAGATCTGCGGCACCTTGCGCGAGCAGCTGGGTTTCGGCCAGCCGCTGACCATGGTCTGAGCATGGCCGACAGCGCATTCATTCAACAGGCACTGGCCGGCGACCGCCGCTCGATCGGGCGGGCGCTCAGTGCACTCGAAGACGGCGGCGATGCGGCCTGCGAGATTCGCCGGGCGATCGCCGCATCACCAGGCCGCGCCCATGTGATCGGGGTCACCGGGCCGCCGGGCGGTGGCAAATCGACCCTGGTCGCGTCGCTGATCCGCGGGCTGCGTGAACGCGGCAAGACGGTGGCGGTGGCAGCGGTCGATCCCTCCAGTCCGTTCACCGGCGGTGCGGTGCTGGGCGACCGCATCCGGATGGCAGCCCAACAAGCCGACGAAGGCGTCTTCATCCGCTCGTTGGCGTCGCGCGGCCACCCGGGCGGCCTGGCGGCAGCCACCGGCGACATCATCGACCTGTTTGACGCGGCCGGCTTCGACGTGATCATCGTCGAGACCGTCGGTGCCGGGCAATCCGAGGTGGCGATCACGCGGTATGCGGATACGCGGGTCGTGGTGTGTCCGCCAGGGCTCGGCGACGACGTGCAGGCCATCAAGGCCGGCCTGCTGGAAATCGCCGACATCTTCGTCGTGACCAAGGCCGACCTTCCCGACGCCCGCAACACCGAGGCCGACCTGCAGGCCATGCTGGCGCTGCGACGCGATGCCGGGTCGATCCCCGTCGTGCTGAAGGTCTGCGCACCGTCCGGCGACGGCATCCAGGCGCTGGTCGATTGCCTGGATGGCCGCCCGCAACGCGGCCTTCGGCATGCGGCCGGCGGCGCCAGGCACGCTCACGAGCAGACCACGGCATGCCTCGGTGCAGACAACTTCGCGGCTCTGCTGGGCATCGAGCTGGTCTCGGCAACCGTCGGCAGCACCACGCTGCGTCTGCGGATCGGGCGCAAGCACATCAATTTCAACGGCAAGTGCCACGGCGGCGTCTTGTTCGCACTGGGCGACATGGCGCTCGGGCTGGCGTGCAACTCCCATGGTCGGCTGGCGACGCTGGTCGATGGCCAGATGAGCATCTCGACCGCCGTCGACGAAGGCGATTGGCTGATCGCCGATGCGCGCGAAGTGAGCCGCTCGCGAAAGATCGGCAGCTACCAGGTGTTGATCACCCGGGCCCGCGACAACGCACACATCGCGCTGCTGCACGGCACGGTGTATGTGCTGGACAAGCCGGTGGCGGTCGTCGGCAAGACCGCGGCCTGAAGGGGTCGGGGCCGATCCGGGGCATGGCAGGCCGGTGGGTCCCGGCGCCTGCTGCTGCTTGTCGAGAACCGAGATACCGGCGTTGATCGCAGGGGCAGATCCGCATCGCAGTGGCGAAGACACTCGAAGGCACGATTGGCCGTCGTCTTGTGATGTCGATATTCACCGCCGATTCAGCTGTCGATTTCAGGGTAGCGTCGCAGCATCCGGCGCAGCACCGCCGGCCAGCCGATGGTGCGGCGCAGCCAAGGCTGCTGGCTCGCGGCCTGGGCCCAGGTCTGCTTCATCGCAGCGGCGGAGTGTGCGTTGATCGTTCCGTTCATTGCGGTGGCCGCCACCTGGATGGCACACGCCCGTTCGAGGTAGTACATCCGGAAGTACGCGTCACCGACGGTCTCGCCGATCGCCAGCGTGCCGTGGTTGCGCAGGATCATCACCTCGTGTTCGCCCATGTCGGCCACCAGGCGGTCGCGCTCGCTGTCGTCTTGCGCGATGCCTTCGAAGTCGTGATAGGCCACCCCACCGTAGCTGGCGATCATCGAGGTCTGGGTCATCGGCAGCAGCCCGCCCTCGGCACATGCCACCGCCTGCCCGGCGATCGAATGCAGGTGCATCACGCAATGAGCCTTCGGGTGACCCATGTGGATCGCCGAATGGATCACGAAGCCGGCCTTGTTGATGACGATCGGCACCTCGCCGCCGTCGACGGTCGCATCGTGAGAACCGGCCGACTGCGCCACGTCCGACACGGCCGCGCGGCCGCCCAGCACGTTGCCCGCGGTATCGATCTTGACCAGCGACGAGGCAGTCACTTCGTCGAAGGTCAGGTTGAACGGGTTGATCAGAAACTGGTTGTCGCTGCCAGGCACCCGCAGGCTCTGGTGCGTGAAGATCAGGTCGTCCCAGCCGGCATCGTGAAAGGCGCGGAACGCCGCCGCGAGTTCGACCCGCGCCAGCCATTCGGCTTCAGGCACCTTGCCCTTGAGCGACGGCAGATCGAGGGCGCGGCAACGGGATTCGAGAGGGGTCATGACTTGTTCCTTGCGACGAGATGCGGCCATGTTGGCCAATCGGAGAGGGCAAGTCAATTGGAGGGCCGGTCATATCGGCGCGCAATCGCGGCTGAAGCCGCTCCTACAGAATACGGGGGTGGTGCATTGACGCAGCGCCGTCTCGTCGCCTCGACCACAGTTTGAACCCATGCCCTCGGACCCGCTCGACCCACCACCGCCGCAATCGCCTCCACCACTGGCCCGACCCGAATCGCTGCGCGAGTTGTTCTGGGCCTTCACGCTGCTCGCGCTGCAGGGCTTCGGCGGCGTGATGGCAGTCGCCCAACGCGAGCTGGTCGATCGCAGGCGCTGGCTCAGTCCGCAGGGCTTTCTGGAGGACTGGTCGGTGGCGCAGGTGTTGCCGGGACCGAATGTCGCAAACCTGGCGGTGGTGCTCGGCGACCGCTACATGGGCAGCCGCGGTGCGCTCGCCGCGGTGAGCGGTCTGCTCGCCGTACCCTTCGTGCTGGTGCTGTTGCTGGCGATCGGATTCGGCAGCATCAGCCATCTGCCGCAGGTGCAAGGGGCGATGCGGGGCATGGGCCTGGTGGTGGCTGCGCTGATTGTCGCCACCGCGCTGAAGCTGGTGCCAGCATTGCGCCTGCACCCGGGCGGCACGCTGTTCTGCGCAGTGGTCGCACTCGCCACCATCGTGTGTGTGGTGGTGCTCAAGTGGCCGCTGCTGTGGGTGCTGCTGAGCGTTGGCGGGCCATCATGCCTGTGGACTTATCGGCGGCTTGGCCGGGCGGCGGCGGGCAGCCGATGAACCTGCAGCTGTCGGGCCTCGACTGGTTGAACCTGTGGCTGCACTTCTCGGTGCTGTCGCTGCTGTCGGTGGGCGGCGGCATGAGCGTGATTCCTGGCATGCACCGATTTCTGGTCGACGAGCATGCCTGGCTGACCGACCCGCAGTTCGCTTCATCGATTGCGCTCGGGCAGATTGCACCGGGCCCAAATGTGCTGTTCGTCTCGATGATGGGCTGGAATGTCGGCATCAATGCCGGGGGCATACACTGGGCGCTGCTCGGCGCGCTGCTCTGCCTGATCGGCATGGTGTTGCCCAGTTCGCTGCTGACGCTGTTCGCAACGCGCTGGGCGCACCGCAACCAGCGCCATCGCGGCGTTCGAGCCTTCAAGCAGGGCATGACGCCGCTGGTGGTGGCGTTGCTCGCATCGACCGCCTGGCTGCTGATCGCGCCGCAGGTGCAGGCGGGTTCGTCCTGGACCTACTGGCTGTTCGCGGCGCTGGCGCTGCTGGTCTTGTGGAAGACTCGGCTGCACCTGCTGGTGCTGTTGATGATCGGAGCGGCGCTCGGTGCGAGCGGCCTGATCTGACTGAGCGCCGGGCGCTTGCAACGGCTAGCGACCGGATTGCACGGCCCACACCGCGTCACCACCGACCGCGTAGAAGCGTCGCCCCACCGCCGCCGCGACCAGCCAGCCCCCGGTGAATTCACCGAAAGCCGGCAGGGTCAGCCGCCGCTCGAAGTCGTCGACCACGAAACACGGCATCCGCAGGCTGTCGCGCGCCGGGCCCTGCAGGCGTATCGCCGGGTGCAGGTGTCCGGCCAGCACCGCATGGGTCGGATGGCCGGCGGGATGGTGGCAGGCGGCGAACGGGCCGATCAGGTGCGGCTCGTCGAACACGTCGAAACCGAGCGAGACCGGTGGGTCGCCGGCGCGGCTGTCGTGGTTGCCACGCACCAGCGTGCAACGCAGCGCCGGGCAGCGGGCCCGCCAGGAATGCACCGCGTCCAGCAGCGTTGGCGTGCGGGCCTGCGCGGCGTGCAGAAAGTCGCCCAGGAAGACGATCTGCGCCGGCGCCAGGCATTCGATCAGACGATCGAGGCGGCGCAGGTTCTCGAGCGTGCTGCCGGCCGGCACCGGCTGGCCGAGCGCCCGATAGGTCGCCGCCTTGCCCAGGTGCAGATCGGCGACGAACACGGTGCGTGTGGCGGCCCACCAAACGGCGCGCTCGGGCAGCAGGGCCAGTCGCTCACCGGCGTAATCGATCACACAGCCCGCAGCGGACATCAACATGATGTCGAGTGTCCCAGAACCGGCACGCAGCCATGGCCGCCTTGCCTGAAGGCTCGATGCGATTTCACAGTGGCGGCAACGGACGGGAAGGTTTGCGTTCGCGCTTGCGTTTGGGACGTGCGGCGCCTCCGCCGTCGCCCGGTTGGCCGAACACCAGGGTGTCGCGCACCGATTCGGTGTCGCCGGCGACCATCGCTCCGCCGGCCGCCGACTCGAGTTGCCTGACCATTCGAGCGATTCGATCCGCAACCGATTCGTTCGACAACTTTTCACGAAAGCGTTCGACCATCAGCGGAAACGCAAACGGCGTCGGCCGCTCGAGCCGCTGCACCACCAGTTGCTGCGACGCCATGCGGGCCAGGCTGTCGGCGAGCCGCCCGATCTCGAGCTCCTGCGCCAGCAACTCCGCTTCGGCCTGTTCGAGCAGGCGGTTCGCCGGATCGTATTTTCGAAACACCTCGTAGAACAACGACGACGAGGCCTGCAACTGTTTGCCGCTGCGTTTTTCGCCCGGATAACTCTGGAAGATCAAACCCGACACGCGGGCGATCTCGCGAAAACGGCGGCGCGCCAGTTCACTCGCATTCAGCGACGCCAACACGTCGGGCAGCAGCTGCGCTTCATTCACTTCCAGCAGCGACGGCAGCAGCATCGGCCAGTCGACCTCGAGGGCACTCAGCAACTCGAATCCGTAGTCGTTGACCGCGATCGAGAAGGTGCGCGGCTGGTGCTGCGCCACCCGCCACGCCAGCAAACTGGCCAGGCCGAGGTGGACATGCCGGCCGGCGAACGGAAACAGGAACAGGTGCCAGCCTTCGCGTGTCTTCAGCACCTCGGCCAGCAAGGTGCCGGGCAACGGCAGCGCCGACCATCGCTGCTGGATCTCGAGCAGCGGCCGCAAGGATTTCAATTCGGGCGATTCAAAGCGCCCCGAGCCGGCCAATCCCAGCTGATCGACGACGGCATCGGCCAATGTGGTCGACAGCGGCATGCGCCCGCCGTTCCAGCGCGGCACGGCGGGCCTGCGGCCGGTCGCGCGATGCACCCACGCCGTCATCTCGTGGATGCGGACCAGCTCGAGCAGCCGCCCGCCAAACATGAAGCAGTCGCCGGGCTTGAGGCGAGCGGCGAAACTTTCCTCGACGCTGCCGATTCGGGAGCCGTTGACATATTGCACCGTCATGCTGGCATCGCTGACGATGGTGCCGATGTTGGCGCGGTGGCGGCGCGCCAGCCGTGCATCCGGTACCCGCCAGATGCCGTCTGCGTCGGGCACGGTGCGGTGGTAGTCGGGGTAGGCATGCAGCGACGGGCCGCCCTGCGAGACAAAGTCCAGACACCATTGCCAATTCTCGCGCGACAGCTTGGCGTAGGCGCGGGTCGAACACACCTCGTCATACAGGGCGTCGGGCGTGAAGCCGCCGCCGAGTGCCACGCTGACCAGGTGCTGCACCAGCACGTCGAGCGGCTGCTCCGGCGAGGTTCGCGTCTCGATGTGCCCCGCCGCGATCGCATCTCGGGCGGCTGCACCTTCGATGATCTCGATGCTGTGGGTCGGCACCAGCGTGATCCGCGAGGCGCGCCCCGGCGCATGTCCGGAACGGCCGGCGCGCTGCAGCAGGCGCGCCACGCCTTTCGGCGAGCCTATCTGCAACACCCGTTCGACCGGCAGGAAGTCGACGCCGAGGTCCAGGCTCGAGGTGCAGACCACCGCCTTCAGCTCGCCGCTTTTCAGCCCGGCCTCGACCCATTCACGCACCGCACGGTCGAGCGAGCCGTGATGCAGCGCGATCCGCCCCGCCCAATCGGGCCGGGCTTCGAGAATCGCGTGATACCAGATCTCCGCCTGCGAGCGGGTGTTGGTAAAGACCAGCGTCGTGCTGCTGCCGGCGATCTCGTCGATGACCTGCGGCAACATCGTCAGGCCCAGGTGGCCGGCCCACGGAAACCGTTGCGCGACCGGCGGCAGCAACGAATCGACGACCAGCCGGCGCGGCACCTGGCCCTGCACCAGCACACCGTCCTCGTGCCCGAGCAAGGTGTGCATCGCCTCCTGCAGATTGCCCAGCGTGGCCGACATGCCCCACACGCCGATGTCGGGATTCCAGCCGCGCAGCCGCGCCAGCGCCAGCTGCACCTGCACACCGCGCTTGTTGCCGAGCAGCTCGTGCCACTCGTCGACCACCACCAGCCGCACGCTGCCGAGCACCTGGCGGGAGTCGGCGCGCGCCAGCAAAAGCGACAGGCTCTCCGGCGTCGTCACCAGCACCGTCGGCAGGTGCTTGTTCTGCGCGGCACGTTCGGTCGCGCCGGTATCGCCGCTGCGCGCACCGGCGCTCCAGTGCTTCACTTCGGCCAAGCCGTCGAGTGCCGTCTGCAATGCCCTCAGCGTATCGGCCGCAAGCGCCCGCATCGGCGTCAACCACAAGACCGTCAGTGGCGGCGCGCCGCCGTTGCGCGACGGCGCGACCTTGGCCAGCGCGGCCAACGCGCCGAGCCAGACCGCGTAGGTCTTGCCGGCACCGGTGGTGGCGTGCAGCAGGCCGGATCGACCCGTCGCGATCGCCTGCCAGACCTCGCGCTGGAACTTGAACGGTTTCCAGCTGCGCGCACTGAACCAGGCCTGGATCGATTGTTTCACCGCCGCTCCGGTGGTGTCTTGGCCAGCCGCAGGTCGTCGAGCCAGTCGGCATAGCCCTGCCCACGCTCTTCCAGTGGTGCACGCAGCAAGGCCGACGGATGCAGCGTCACCAGCACCGGCGTGCCGTCGCCACGCAGCTGCCAGGTGCCACGCTCGCGCGTCACCGCGACTGTGCGCCCGAGCACCGCCCGCGCGGCGGTTGCGCCGAGTGCAACGATCGCCTGCGGGCGAACCAGAGCGACTTCGCGCTCGAGCCAGTCGAGGCAGGCTGCCGCCTCACGTTGCGCCGGTGTCTTGTGGATGCGCCGCTTGCCGCGAAGCTCGAACTTGAAATGCTTGACGGCGTTGGTGACGTAGGCCTGGCTGCGCTCGATGCCGAGCTCGTTCATGGCCTTGTCGAACAACTGGCCGGCCGGGCCGACAAACGCTTCGCCGCGCAGGTCTTCGTGGTCGCCGGGCTGCTCGCCGACAAACATCAGGCGCGCGTCGACCTGGCCGGCGCCGAACACGGTTTGCGTCGCGTGCTGGTACAGCGGGCAATTGGTGCAGCCGCGCGCGGCCTGGCGCGTCTGCTCCAGTGCGGCGGCTCGCTGGTCGGGCGGCGCATCGCGATCGGGAATCGGGGGCGGTAGGTCGGCGTGGTCGGCGTCGGTCATCGCCGCGTTGGATGCCGGCAGGCGGCGAATGGTTCGCAAGGCTTGTGTCGGCTCTTGGGCAACCATGGTGCCGCTGCGCTGATGGGCGGCTGCGGTGAGCGGCGAGATCAATGTCGCCTCGGGCAGGTTTTTCCAGTAGCGCACCGGCATTTCCTTGCGCATCATCGCGAGCTTCAGGCGCGCCGGATTGAAGATGTTCTGATAGTAGGTGAGCCAGAGCGCCTCGCCGGCGTCGGGCGGCGGCGCATCATCGCGGGCTGCGCCGTCGGCCAGATGCAGCTGCAGCCCGTCCCACGAGACGCTGCGCCGCGGCGTCAGGATGCTCCAGTGCATCTGCGCGAAGCGGCGCATGAAGAAAGGCGCGGTCGCCTCGACAATGTGGTGGTCGGGTTCGTACCAGGCGACGAACAGCGGCGCCTGTCCGGCGCCGCGTTCGATCTGCCGAAAACGAACGAAAGCAGTCATCTTGTGCTGATCGCGGCGGACGGCGTGGGCCATCCGGTCGGCTTGAAGCCACTGCGCATCGATCGCATCGTCGCGCAACGAGGGCTCGTGCTGCAGGCGCCACAGCAATCGGTACAACAGCGCGAAACGCGCCGGATCGATGTGAAGGACCAGCGATTCGGCGAGCTGGACGAAACGGCGCGGCACGAGCAAGGGCGTCGCGGTGCCACCGACAGGCTTGATGTCGCTGTCGGCGGCGGTGCCGAGGCCGAGGCCCAGCGGCCGATTGCCTTCGACGCTGCCCGAGCCGCTGCCCGGACCTGCCGAGCGTGATTCGAAATCGGCGATATCGAACAAGCCAGCCGTCGGCGAGCCGGCGATCGTCCACGTCACGCGCTCCGGCGCCACGCGAGCCGCGATCAATGCGCGCGCCGCGCTTCGAAAGCCGGCCAGATCGGTCTCGCCGGCCAGCTCGGCGATGCGGTTGCCATCGGCACCGACCCGCAGACCCAGGCCAGGCATCAGAACAGCGACGCCTGCACCGGTTGGCGCCTCAGACGGTCCGCCATCGCCGTGGCATCGACCCGGGCGGGCGGTCGATGATCGGGCAAGATGACGAAGGGCAACACCTTGGCTGCCGACAGGTGCAGACGCGACAAATCGTCGCTGCGCAACGCGCGAACCCGACGCGTTTGCAACATGCGATCGACCGCCTTGACGCCGACGCCGGGAACGCGCAGCAACATCTCCTTCGGCGCGCGGTTCAGGTCGACCGGAAAGCGCTCCGGATGCGCCAGCGCCCAGGCCAGCTTCGGGTCGACATCGAGCGACAACATGCCATCGGCGCCAGCCACGATTTCGTCATGAGCGAAGCCGTAGAAACGCAGCAGCCAATCCGCCTGGTAGAGGCGGTGTTCACGTTGCAGCGGCGCCGGCTTCGACGGTAACGCGCGGGGTGCATCGGGAATCGGACTGAAGGCCGAGTAGTACACCCGCTTCAGTCGGTAGGCGCCGTACAGATGGGCGCTGGCATCGAGGATGCTGCGGTCGCTGGTGGCGTCGGCGCCGACGATCATCTGCGTGCTTTGTCCGGCTGGCGCAAACCGAGCAGGCGCCGCCTTGCGTGGCGCGACGCCGGCCTGCGACGACACCTTGGCAGGCCGCGCCGCCTCCTTCGCGTCGTCGATGTGGATGCGGATGGTCGCCATCGAGCGTCGGATCGCCGCGCCGTCTTTCTCGGGCGCCAGTTCGCTCAGCGCGGCCTGGGTCGGGAGTTCGACATTGATGCTCAGGCGGTCGGCAAAGCGGCCGGCCGCGGCCAGCAATTCGGGGCCTGCCTCGGGAATCGTCTTCAGATGGATGTAGCCGCGAAAATCGTGGTCCTCGCGCAGCCGCCGCGCCACTTCGACCACCTGCTCCATCGTGTAGTCGGCGCTGCGGATGATTCCGGAACTGAGAAACAGACCCTCAATGCAGTTGCGGCGATAGAAATCGAGCGTCAGCTGCACCACCTCGTCGACGCTGAACCGTGCCCGCGGCACGTTGCTGCTGACCCGGTTGACGCAATACAGGCAGTCATAGGTGCAGTAGTTGGTCAGCAGAATCTTCAGCAGTGAGATGCAGCGCCCGTCCGGTGTGTAGCTGTGACAGATGCCCGACCCTTCGGTCGAGCCGATGCCGCGCCCACCGAGCGAATGACGCTTGCTGCTGCCACTGGACGCACACGATGCATCGTATTTAGCGGCGTCGGCCAGAATGGCAAGTTTGCGATCAAGCTCCACCGGAAACACTCCAACAGATTGTATTGAGCATACTGGATGAATATACAGCTTTGTTCCAACCCTTGCCGGCATCGGGATTGCAGCGTGCGCAGGCCACGCGCTCGATGACAACCGGGACGCCGGTGGTCGGCGCGATGGCCAAGCACAGCGAAACCGAGTTGCGAATCGCGCAAGCGCTGATCTTCATCGCACCGGCGCTGTGGAGCGTCAACTATCTGGTGGCGCGCTGGGCGCCCGGCGTGATCGCGCCGCATGCACTTGCGCTCGGGCGCTGGGTCGTCGCTGCGGCCGTGCTGGCCTTCGTCTGCCGCACCGAGCTGATAGCCAAGCGGCACCTGATCGGCGCCGAATGGCGGCAGTTTCTCGTGCTCGGCGCACTGGGGATGTGGATCTGCGGCGCATTCGTCTACATCGGCGGACGCACCACCAGCGCGGTCAACATCGGTCTGTTGTATGCCACCTCACCGGTGCTGATCGCACTGGCTTCGGCGCTGTGGCTGCGCGAACGGATCGGGGTGTCGGCTGTGCTTGGGGTCGCGCTGGCGCTGACCGGCATGTTGCACATCCTGGTGCGTGGCGACTGGGGCGCGCTGGCCGCGTTGCGCTTCACGCCCGGCGACATCTGGATCGCCGCGGCGGTGCTCGCATGGACCGTCTATTCGCTGCTGTTGCGCGGCTGGACCTCGCAATTCAGCTCGGTCGCCAGGCTGGCGCTGATCGCCTGTGGCGGCATCGTCGTGCTGATCCCGTTCACGATCGCGGAAGCCATATTCTGGCTGCCGACCGAGGCCTCATGGACGGCAGCGGCGCTGATCCTGGCCGCCGCGCTGATCCCCGGAGCTGCGGCCTACGCCGCCTATTCGACGATGCAGCGCGTGCTCGGCGCCGCGCGGGTCTCGGTCGTGTTGTATCTGTCGCCGCTGTACAGCGCGGGGATCGGCTGGTGGGTGCTCGGCGAGCAGGTGCACAGTTTCCATGCGGTCGGCGGCCTTCTGATCCTGCCGGGGATCTGGTTGTCGACGCGGCGTTGATCAACGCCGCTCGCGACGATGACCAACCGCCTGAACGCCAACCGCAACTTGCCGTCGGCAAGCGTCGGAACCGACAGGCGCAGTCGCGCCGCATTGTCCTGCTCGAATCGAGCCCGATCGGCTCGCTCGGGGGCATCGAAAAACGGCTGGATCAGCCCGGCGTGGTTGAGTGAAACGGCGGCCAGCAGTCGACCGCGGCCCGCATGCAATGAATTCCAGGGATTGATCGGAACCCCAGCTCATCGTCACAATCCGTTCGGTCGACCGCCCGTCCTACACTGCCAAGTCGGTCTGCGTTGCAAGATCAAGCCGTTCAGCGTCTGACTCGCATTTTTCGCGCTCTCAAGATCATGCACCTCGCCTGCCCTGCCTGCATCACCGTCAACCGCGTTCCGGAAAACCGGCTGAACGAGCAACCGAACTGCGGGCGCTGCGGCGCCGCGCTGCTGCCCACCCAGCCGATCGCGCTGACCGACGCCACCTTCTCGAACTACCTCTCGCGCACCGAGATGCCGGTGCTGGTCGACTTCTGGGCCGACTGGTGCGGCCCGTGCAAGATGATGGCGCCACATTTTGCCGATGCGGCAGCCAAGCTGCCTGAGGTGCGTTTCGCCAAACTCGATACCGAAGCCAACCCGCAGACCAGCGCGGCCAGCCAGATCCGCAGCATTCCGACGCTGATCCTGTACCGAGGCGGCAGGGAGGCGGCCCGCCAGTCCGGTGTCCTGTCGGCAAGCGACCTGTTGCGCTGGATCAAGTCCGAACTGGCCGCCAGGCGCTGAAATAGCACCCGATAGGCCCGCTGCCAACAGGGCCTGCGCGGGAGCGGTTTTCCAACGTCAGGCGCTTCAGGCAAGGTGTCGGAGTGAGCTTTCCCACGGCAACCTGGCATCGACCGATCGGCGCCAGCCATGCAACGTTCTCGGAGCGCCAGCCATGTCCAGCACGACCCCCGATCTGTCTCACACGCTTGAAAACCTGCCCGCCCAGGCGATCAGCCACGAGGTGCTGATCGAAAAATACGCCAAGGGCGACGAACTGTCGATCGACGCCGTGGCCCTGCGCGTGGCCCGCGCACTCGCGCAGGCCGAGGCGCCGGCGCAACGCAGCGCCTGGGAGCAACGCTTCCTCGACGCGCTGCGCAGCGGCTTCGTGCCAGCCGGGCGAATCCAGTCGGCGGCCGGAACCGGCTTGTCAGCCACGCTGATCAACTGCTTCGTGCAACCGGTCGGCGATTCGATCTCGCAGGCCGAAGACGGCCATCCGGGCATCTACACCGCGTTGACCGAAGCGGCCGAGACGATGCGTCGCGGCGGTGGCGTCGGCTACGACTTCTCGCGCATCCGCCCGCGCGGCGCCTGGGTCGGCAGCACGCGCAGCGGGGCATCCGGGCCGGTCAGCTACATGCGGGTGTTCGACCGCTCGTGCGAGACGGTCGAATCGGCAGGCGCTCGGCGCGGCGCGCAGATGGGTGTGTTGCGCTGCGATCATCCGGACATCGAGGAATTCATCCACGCGAAAGACGAAGGCGACCTTGAGAATTTCAACCTCTCGGTCGGTGTCACCGATGCCTTCATGAACGCTGTGCAGGCCGACGTCGAGATCGAACTGGTTCATCCGGCCGAGCCGGGACCGAAGTTGAAAGAGTCTGGCGCCTACCAGCGCGAGCAGGTCGATGGCGCCGGAACCTGGGTCTACGGCAAACGGCGGGCGCGCGACCTGTGGGATCTGATCATGCGCTCGACCTACGACCATGCCGAGCCCGGCGTGTTGTTTCTCGATCAGATCAACCGCGACAACAACCTGTCCTACTGCGAGCACATCTCGGCCACCAACCCGTGTGGCGAGCAGCCGCTGCCCGCCTACGGCTGCTGTTGCCTGGGCTCGATCGATCTGACACGGTTCGTCCGTGAACCCTTCGAAGTCAATGCGCAGTTCGACGATTCGGCGTTCGCAGCCCTTGCCGGAATCGCGGTTCGCATGCTCGATAACGTGCTCGACATCACGGTCTGGCCGCTGCCGCAGCAGCACGACGAGGCGCGCAACAAGCGTCGCGTCGGGCTCGGCTTCACCGGCCTCGGCGACGCGCTGATCATGCTCGGCCTGCACTACGACAGCGATGCGGCCCGCGCGATGGCGCAGCGCATCGCCCGCACGCTGCGCGATGCCGCGTACGAGGCATCGGCCGATCTGGCCAGGGAGCGCGGCGCCTTCGCGTTGTTCAACGCCGATCTGTTTCTGAGCGGCAGCAGCTTCGCGTCAAGGCTGCCGGCCGCGCTGCGCGAGCGCATCCGCAGCGACGGGCTGCGCAACTCGCACCTGCTGTCGATCGCTCCGACCGGCACCATCAGCCTGGCCTTCGCCGACAACGCCAGCAACGGCATCGAGCCGCCGTTCAGCTGGCGCTACACCCGCAAGAAACGCATGGCCGACGGCAGCTTCAAGGAATACGCGGTCGAGGATCATGCGTGGCGGCTGTTCCACCACCTGCGCGGCGCCGATGCGCCGTTGCCGCCCGCCTTCGTCACCGCGCTCGAACTGAGCGCCCAGGCACACGGATCGATGGTGGCTGCGGTGGCACCTTTCATCGATACGTCAATCTCGAAAACCGTCAATGTGCCGGCCGACTATCCATACACGGATTTCCAGCACCTCTACATCGACGCCTGGCAGTCGGGCCTCAAAGGACTCGCGACCTACCGGCCGAATACGGTGCTCGGCTCGATCCTCAGCGTGTCTGCGCCGGTCGGCGCCACGCCGGCGACCCCGCTGCAGATCGACCACACGAACCGCCGCCTGACGCTGGATCGTCTGCCGGCGCCGGTGTTGTCGTCGCTGCGCTGGCCGGGACGTCCGGAGCTGCCGTCGGGCAACCCGTCGTGGACCTTCATGGTCCAGCATCCGTTCGGCGATTTCGCGCTGTTCGTCGGCGAACTGGCTGCAGCCGACGGCGGTGCGCCGCAACCGTTCGAGGTCTGGATCAACGGTGCCGAGCAACCGCGCGGCCTGGGCGCGTTGGCCAAGACGCTGTCGATGGACTTGCGCGCCAACGATCCGGCCTGGTTGAAACTGAAGCTCGATTCACTGGCAACGGTCGCCGAAGAGCGCGAATTCGAGATGCCGTTTCCGCCGCACGGCGAGCGCCGGCTGTTTCCGGGTGTGGTCGCGGCCACCGCGGCGGTGATCCGCTGGCGCTGCGAGCAGTTGAAGGCATTGCCGCATCAGGATCGCAGCGGACCGACGCCGGTGATGGACGCGATGTTCAGCGTCGACGAACCACGCACCGGCCCCTCCGGCACGCTGGCCTGGGCGGTCGACATTGACAACCCGGCCTCCGGCGAAGCCTTCACCCTGACGCTGAAGGAGGTGACGCTGCCGGCAGCCGAACGCGGCGCGGCGACCGGCGACAACCATGCCGGGACGACCCGCCCTTGTGCAGTCGGCTTCTCGGGCAACTATCCACGCGCGCTCGACGGCCTGGCGCGCATCCTCTCGCTCGACATGCGGGTCATCGATCCGGCCTGGATCGGCATGAAGCTGCGCAAGCTGCTGAACTATGCCGAGCCGCTGGGCCACTTCATGGCCTTCGTCCCCGGCCTGCCGAACGGCGAGCGCCGCCAGCAGACCTGGCCATCGACCGTCGCCTACATGGCGCGCCTGATCATCCACCGCTACGCGATGCTGGGCGTATTGACCGAAGAAGGCTTTCCGGTGCGCGACATGGGTGTGCTCGAGCCATCCGGTTCCGGCCCCGAGCGCAGCCGCGTGCTGGCCGGCAAGGTCTGCAACGAATGTGGCAACGCCACCGTGATCCAGCGCGATGGCTGCGAGTTCTGCACGGCGTGTGGGGCGGTCGGGCAGTGTGGGTGAAGCAGTCAGATGGGACCGCTGCCGAGACCGCGAAATGTGGATTTCCCCATGGCACGCCTTGGGCTTTGACTTCAACATCGACCGCCCTGCAAAGCAGCATGACCGCGTACAGGTGGGCAAGCGATGAGGTTCGCGCTCCAAGGCAGAAGCAAAACGCCGCTGTATCGATTCAAAAGGAGACTCTGTATATGAAACGCATGATTCGTTCAGCTGCACTCGCTGCGCTGACGGTTCCGATGTTCACGCTGGCCGCGCAGCCGGTTTCGGTGCTCTTCGTCGGCAACAGCTTCACCTTCGGTCGGCTCGATCCGGTGATGAGCTACAAGGCGGCCGCCGTGCGCGATCTCACTGCACCGATGCGGGCTGCCAACGCCACCGGCAGCAATCCCTGGGAACCGCAACCCTGGGGTGGCGTGCCGGGCATCGTCAAGCGGCTGACCGAGCAGGCCGGTCTGAACTACGACATCGCCTTGTCGACCCGCAACGCGGCCTCGCTGCGCGGTCACTTCCTGAACGGCAACCCGGCCGACTGGGACCTGCGCAGCAACATCGCATCGCAGAAATGGGATGTGGTGCTGCTGCAGGAGCAGAGCGACCTCGCCCTGCCGGCCGGTCGCGGCGCCAACGCAAGCCTGCCGCTGTACAACTACTACGCCGACCGGATCGAGCGCTACATTCATGTCGGAGCCGGTGAATCCTTTCGAGAGCGTGATGTATTCGGAGGATCCGCCGTCGGCAACGCAGCCCGAAACGCCGCCTGCGCCGCTCTCACCGGTCTGTCCACGGGCTCGTGCGGAACCTTGCGGACCATTCCCGCCAACCCGAACGCCAGTGCCACCACCAAGGTCTTCCTGACCCAGACCTGGGCCCGCCCGGACATGGTGTTTCCGCACCTGTCGACCGTGCCCGACCCGAACTATCCGACGGTGCCGGACGGCCGACCGATCGTCGACACCTCGAACCCTCAGTTCCCGAACGGATTCCCGGACACGCTGTATTACAGCAGTCTGTCGACGATGACGACCGACCTGCACGCATCGGTCTTCAACAAGGCCACCAGCAATCCAAACATTGCGGGCGTCGCACCGGTGGGTGATGCCTTTCAGCGCGCGCTGGACCTGGGCGTCGCGAAGTCAAGCGGCTTCTACGATGCCAACGGCGTCTATGTCAGGGCGAACGGTCAGGGCCCGCTGAACCTGTGGTGGGACGACTACCTGCATGCCAGCAAGCACGGCTCCTACCTGTCGGCCATGGTGCTGTTCGGCACGATCACGCGCATCGATCCGCTGTCGTTCGGTGCCGGTGAACGGGCCGCTGCCGAACTGGGAATCGCCGCCTCGGATGCTCTCAAATTGCAGCAGATCGCGTCGAGTCAACTGACCATCGCCGGCATTGCCTTGACCCGTGCGCCTCAGACGCTGGCACAGAACATCAGCTTTGCCTACGACGCGATCAATGCGCTGATGCAGCCGGACATCGCCGGGCCGGCGCAGAAAAACGTGCTGCTCAACCTGCTCGGCGTCGCCGCGCAGTATCAAGGCACGGTGTATCGGTCGCTCGCCTTGTCGTCGCTCAATTCGGCGCTGCTGCGTGTCGACGGCTGCGCGTTGCGCAGCATGCCCGACACGGTGATCACGCAAGGCGGCACCGGCATGGACTTCATCAACAACTGCGTGGCGCAGTTACCCATCTATGCGCGCTTGAAAGAAGTGCAGACGCAACTGATGGCGCCAGCGGTGCCCTGATGTCGAGATCCCGTCAACGACGGGATTCCGAATCAGGGATCGCGCCGGGGCCCTGCATGTGTCGGGCGCATCCTTGATTCTTCCAGGGGCGCGTCGGTCTTCATGTGAAGGGCGCAGGCATCGACGAGAATCGCTGCCGTGACAACAGAAGCCGCGCCCCGCACTGCATCGCAGACCGACTCTGCGCAGGCCTGGTGGCGTCTGCTCGCCACCTTGCTGCTGATGACCATCGGCTCGGCCGGCATGTATGTGGTGTCGGTGATGTTGCCGGCGGTGCAAGCCGAATTCGGCGTCAGCCGGGCCGCAGCCTCGTTGCCCTATACCTTTCTGATGGTCGGCTTCGGACTCGGCTGCGTGCTGATGGGCAAGCTGGCCGATCGTTTCGGCATCGTGCCGGTGCTGCTGCTCGGCGCCTGCAGCCTGGGCATCGGGTTCATCCTCGGCGGTGCTGTCGGCAGCATCACGTCGTATGCCATCGTGCAGGGGATTTTCATCGGTCTGTTCGGCAGCGCCACCACGTTCGTGCCGTTGATTGCCGACACCTCGATGTGGTTCGTCAAGAAGCGCGGCATCGCAGTGGCGGTCTGTGCCAGCGGCAACTATCTGGCCGGGGCGGTCTGGCCACCGGTGGTTCAGCACTTCATCGACGGCGTCGGCTGGCGGCCGACCTGCATCGGCCTGGGCATCTTCAGTTTTCTGGCCATCGTTGCGTTAGCCACCTTGATGCGTGCCAAGACGCCGGCCGCCGCGGCCGTGCCGCCCCGTCCCGGCGGACCGGTGCCTTCGGATCGCCCGTTCGGCCTGAGCCTGAACCAGGCCCAGCTGCTGCTGTGCATCGCCGGCACCGCTTGCTGCGTGGCAATGGCGATGCCTCAGGTACACATCGTCGCGTATTGCGGCGACCTCGGATTCGGCGCGGCACGCGGCGCCGAGATGTTGAGCCTGATGCTGGCCTGCGGCATCGTCAGCCGATTGATCTCGGGCGCCATCTGCGACCGCATCGGCGGGGTGCGCACGCTGTTGATCGGCTCGTTTCTGCAGGGTACTGCGCTGCTGCTGTTCCTGCCGTTCGACAGCCTGGTATCGCTGTATGTCGTGTCGGCATTGTTCGGCTTGTTCCAGGGCGGCCTGGTGCCGAGTTACGCGATCATCGTGCGCGAACATTTTCCGCCTGCCGAAGCCGGCGCGCGGGTCGGCACGGTCATCATGTGCACGCTGTTCGGCATGGCGCTTGGCGGCTGGATGAGCGGAAAGGTGTTCGACCTGACCGGCAGCTATCACGCCGCGTTCATCAATGGCGTGATCTGGAATGCGCTGAATCTGTCGGTGGTGGCGTTCCTGCTGTGGCGGCTGCGCCCGCGGCTGCAAGCGATACGGGCCGCTGGCTGATCACGGCAGCTGGCTGCGTGCGCAACCGGTGCCTGGCCGGGAATCGCGACTGATGGCGGCTCCCACAGAAGACGGGGCAGCGTCGGCGCAAGTCGGCTGCAGCCTCAAGACACCGCGCCCGACCCGTAGCGCCCGATCACTTGCCGTCCGTTGCGAAAACGCTCCAGCGCATAACATCCTGGCCGCGATCGTCGCGCCAGCCCTGGCACAGCTGGGCGTGCCACAACTGGCCACGCACTTCTTCGTGTTCTATTTCGGTGTGCTGGCCGATGTGACGCCACCGGTGGCGCTGGCCGCCTTCGCTGCGGCCGGTATCGCGCGCAGCGAGCCGATGCGAACCGGCTTGACGGCGTTCCGCCTGTCGATGGGCAAGGCGCTGGTGCCGTTCGCCTTTGTCTATACGCCGGCGCTGCTGCTGATCGATTTCACCTGGCCCGCATTCCTGATCGCCACGGTCTCGGCGATCGTCGCGGTGATGGGCCTGGGTGCGGCCTATACCGGGCATTTCGGTCACCGCATCGGGCGGCCGGCATTCCTGGCGCTAATGTCTTTTCGGTGTCGCTGATCTTCGGCAATCTGCAGGTCGCGGCGGTTTCGGTGCCCGCGGTACTAGCGATCTTGTGGTGGCATCGGCGCGCCGGCCGCCGCACGTCTGAACCGACGGCCGCTCAGACCACACTGAGCAAGTCTCGCTGATTCCGCACGCCCGCCGGGCATCTGCGACATCGCCTGGTCTATCGACAGTGCCGGCAATCAGCCGTCGATACGGAGATTGATTTGCCTCAAGCTGCGCGCCGCGGCGAAGTCGTAGGCTTGGTCTGCGCGGGCAGCATTTGCCCGCATGACGAGGAGGCCGAGATGAACACCCCCATTTCAGACGCAGCCGCCAAAAGCAACGTATTGACGGATTTCACGCAATGCCACGCATCCATCATTGCCAGGTTCGAGCAGTTTCGCGGCCTTCCCGATTTGCTCGAGCCAGCCGCCAAGGCCCGGCAGATCGCCAGTGAGATCCTGCGCTTCTTCAGAAGTGCTGTGATCGATCACCATGCCGACGAAGAGCAGGAACTGTTCCCTGCGGTACTGGCCAGCGCCATCAAGGGCCCCGAGCGCGAACAGGTCCAGGTGGTCGTCGACCGCCTGGTCGGCGAACATCGCCGGATCGAGGCCATGTGGTCACGCATGGAGCCCGCTTTGAAGGAAGTCGCCAAGGGCTGCGACAGCGACCTGGATGCCGCAGCCGTGATTCGTCTGGTCGATACCTACACGGCCCACGCGCGATTCGAAGAAGAGAGTTTCCTGCCGATGGCACAGACCATCCTCGGTCGAAACGACAACCACCTGGCAGCCCTGGGCATGTCATTGCACATGCGCCATGCACCACCACCCTTCCTGAAGGGCAAGGGTTACTGGTAACAAGACTCTCAGCCTTACCACCCGTTCGTCGTTGAACAGCCGCACCACCTCGTTGAACGGGCCGTCGAACACCGGTTCGCTGACATACAGGTGGCCACCCGGGCGCAACACCCGGGCCGCTTCGCCCAATGCCCGCGGCATCGAGTGCACCGGCACATGGTGCAGCGATTTCAACATCAGCGCCAGGTCGAAGCACTGGTCGTCGAACGGTACCGCTTCCGCACCACCGGCCACGAATTCCAATCCGGGTTGAGGGGCGGCAAGGTTCTTGGCGTGTTGGCGCTGGTCGACTTCCAGGCCGATGATCCGGCTCTCGGGATGGCGGGCCAACAGCTGGCGCGCCAGTTGCGCCGCGCCACAACCCAGTTCGATGATGCGTTGATCGGCGAGCGGAACCAGTTCGGCCAGCAGGTCGAGTCGTCTTCGATCATCGGCAGTTCGCCGCTCGTGAGGATGTGTGCAGGCATCGGCTTCAGTGATCGCGCCTTCGGGCCGCACGCAGTTTCAGGATGCCATCGTTTCCGTCTCACACGGGCCGGCGCTCGCCCGCTCGACCGGTCGATCAGCCAATGGTTCCGGCAACGGGCCGAGTTCGCGCTGAATCCGCAACAGTTCGTACAACAGGCGGTCGATGAAGTCGAGAAACGCATCCCGCGTGGTGTGCGGGTTGCCGGTCATCATCTCGGCCGAAAATTCCGCCAGTTCGGACTGCCCGGCGTGGCGCGCCCAGCGCCGCACTTCACAGTAGGCCAGCAAGGCAAGCCGACCCAGGTCGCCGAGCCTGCGTGAGTGCCGCAGGTCGGCGATCAGATCATCCAGCGCCAGTTGGAGGGGTACAGATATTGTCATGTTGCAGTGCACCATCATACCGACATCGACGGATCGTGCATTGCCAAATGCCGAAAAAAATAGGGGTGCGCGCCCAAAGCCTGTTACATCCGGATGGCGGCGCCTGAGCCGGTGCATGGCGCACCATTTTCGGGCGCTGCGAGCGCGGAGTCAGACTGCGGCATGGCCGGTGCTGCATCGACGCCGTGCCGAGCTGCTTCGCGGGACAGGGTCTTGCCAGCGCCGCGGTGATCGGTCGAGGCTTCAGGCCGGGTCTGCCCCGCCCGGTGGCGGTTCCAGCCCACGCGCCTGCGCCGCCCTGCGTTCCATGTCTCGACGCAGTTCCTTGCGCACGATCGCAGCCGCATGGCGGCGCCGCTCGTCGGGGCTGAACGGGCGCAGCGGCGGCACCGGAACCGATTTCCGATCGTCGTCCATCGCCACCATCGTGAAGAAGCAGCTGTTGACGTGGCGCGTTTCCTGGCTGCGGATATCTTCGGCGACCACCTTGATGCCGACTTCCATCGACGAGGTGCCGGTGTAGTTGACGCTGGCGCTGAAGGTGACCAGCTCGCCGACATGGATCGGCTGACGGAATGTCACCTGATCCACCGACAGCGTGACCACATACCGCCCGCAATACCGGCTGGCACAGGCAAAAGCCACCTGATCGAGCAGCTTCAAGATGGTGCCGCCATGCACCTTGCCGGCGAAATTGGCGGTATCGGGCGTCATCAGCACCGTCATCGTCAGTTGGTGGGCGGGCATGACCATGGCGGCTTCCTGCAATCGGACGTCAGGCGACGAAGGTGACCTGGGCCTCCGGCGTGCGGGTATCCATGTTACGGCCGCGGTTCAGGTGGTCGTCGATCTCGGCGGCGGCGCCGATCATCCGGCCATACAGGAAAACCGTGAACGCGGCGGTCTCGAGGTCGCGCTCGTTCAAGACGCCGGCCGTGTAGTCGGTCCACAGCAGCGACAA
>JANNNE010000379.1:0-5381 GCA_031398385.1 Ideonella sp. | reverse complement strand
CCCCACATGACCGCCGGCCGCGGCTACATGGCGCTGGCCGCGATGATCTTCGGCAAGTGGCATCCGGTCGGTGCGTTGTGGGCCTGTCTGCTGTTCGGCTTCCTGGATGCGGTGTCGATCCGGATGCAGGGGGCGCGGCTGCCGTTTATCGGCGCGGTGCCGGTGCAGGCGATCCAGGCGCTGCCGTATGTGATGACCGTGATCCTGCTGGCCGGATTCATCGGCCATGCGGTTGCGCCGAAGGCGCTGGGGAGACCTTATGTCAAAGAGCGTTGAAGTGCGCCGGGACGAGTTGGTTGCCGCCGCTCGGGCGGTACGCCGGCGCGCTCACGCCCCGTACTCGAAGTTCGCCGTCGGTGCCGCGGTGCTCGACGAGCAAGGCCGCATCCACGCCGGCTGCAATGTCGAGAACGCCGCCTATCCGCAGGGCTGGTGTGCCGAGGCGTCGGCTTTGGCGGTGATGGTTTCGGCCGGCGGCAAGCGCGTGCTCGCGGTGGCGGTCTGCGGCGTCGCCGACGATCCGGTCACGCCCTGCGGTGGCTGCCGGCAGAAGCTGCGCGAGTTCGCCGCGGCCGACTGCCCGGTATGGGTCGCCGACGAGCTGCGTCTGCGCGAATCGTTCACACTGGGCGACTTGTTGCCACACAGCTTCGGCCCCGGTCACCTTGCGCCTTGACACCATGCCCGCCGACCACGCCGCCCACGCTGACAAAGCCGCCGCGATCGGCGCCAGCGCCACCACGTTGCGCCAGCGCCTCGGAACACGCGCTCCCAGGGTGGCGGTGCTGCTGGGGTCGGGCTGGGGCCCGTTTGCGCATCACGTGTCGGATGCCGTCGAGGTGCCCTATGCCGACCTGCCGGCGTTCCCGAAGCTAGCGATCGGCGGGCATACCGGCTTGTTGAAAGCAGGGCGCCTCGGCGCGGTCGAGGTGGCCGTGCTGGCCGGCCGCCAGCACGCCTACGAGACTGGCGAGGCCGCTGGCATGAAAGGGGCGATCCGCACGCTGGCGGCGCTCGGCGTGCAGGTGTTGGTACAGACCAATGCGGCCGGCAGCATCGATGCCACGATGCGCCCGGGCGAGCTGATGTTGATCAGCGATCACCTGAACATCGCGCAACGCTCGCCGCTGTTCCACGAGCCCGGCGACCAGGGCTTCATCGACATGTGTGACGCCTACTGTCCGCAACTGCGCGTGCAGGCGCAACGCGCCGCGCAGGCCGCCGGCGCAGCGCTGCACGAAGGCATCTACGCCTGGATGATGGGGCCTCAGTTCGAGACGCCGGCCGAGATCCGCATGCTGCGTGCCCTTGGTGCACAGGCGGTCGGCATGAGCACGGTGCCGGAGACGATCCTGGCCCGCCATGCCGGCATGCGGGTGCTGGCCATGTCGATGCTGACGAACATGGCCGCCGGCATGGAATCCGAGCGACTGAGCCACGCCCATACCCTGGCGACCGCCGCCGCAAACGGTGCGGCTGCGGTGCGCACCCTGTCGGCCATCGTGCAGGCGCTGGAGATCTGAACAATGGACCAACAACCAATCATTGCGCGTCAAGCCCTGGCCTGTCTGGATCTGACCAGCCTGATTGATGGCCAGGACCGCGAAGGCGGCCTGGAACACGACGGCGACATCGAACAGCTGTGCCTGCGCGCGATCGGCCCGGCCTGGCGCAACGGCGCGACCGCGGCCGTCTGCATCTGGCCGCGCCAGGTTGCGCTGGCGCGTTCGCTGCTGCCGGCTGGGATCCATGTCGCCGCGGTGGCGAATTTTCCGGATGGCAGCTCCGACATTTCTCGCGCGCTACGCGATACCGCGCAGATCGCCGAAGCCGGTGCGCAGGAGGTCGATGTCGTTCTTCCCTACCTTGATCTCGCGGCGGCGCCGTCTCTGCTGGCTGCGGTGCGCCGCGAATGCAGCGGGCTGACGATGAAGGTGATCCTGGAAACCGGCGAGATCGGCGCTGCGTCGCGCATCCGGCAGGCCGCACGCATCGCGCTGGACGCCGGTGCCGATTTCCTGAAAACCAGCACCGGCAAACGCCCGGTGGCGGCCACGCCCGAAGCGGCCCGGCTGCTGCTGGCGGCGATCGCCGAAGACCCTGCGGCGCGCGACCGCGTCGGCTTCAAACCCGCCGGCGGCATCCGCACGGTGGCCGATGCGGCGCTGTATATCGATCTGACGGCCAAGCTGCTGGGGGCGGCGGCAATCACGCCGGCGCGTTTTCGCATGGGCGCCAGCGGCCTGCTGAACGACATCGAAGCCGTGTTGTCCGGGTCCGGACGCCCGGCTTCCAGCGACACTTATTGAACCCCTTCGACCTTGGAGTCCGTCTCATGCGCCACTTGTCGACCATCGGTCTCATTGCTGCGGCCCTGCTCGCCGGCTGCGCCATCCCCGGCACCCCGATCAGCACCGAACCGGTGAAGGTGCGCGTGCTGGCGATCAACGATTTCCACGGCAACCTGCGTCCGCCGCGCGGTGGCATCCGCATCGCCGACCCGGCCAATCCGGGCAAGACGATCAATGTCGACGCAGGCGGCGCTGAACACCTGGCCAGCGCGATCACCGAACTTCGCCAGGGACACCCGAACAACGTGCTGGTCGCCGCGGGCGACCTGATCGGTGCGTCGCCGCTGCTGTCGGCGCTGTTTCGCGATGAGCCGACGATCGAGAGCCTCGGTCTGATGGGGATGGAGATCGCGGCCGTCGGCAACCATGAATTCGACAAGGGTGCCGACGAGTTGATGCGCTTGCAGCGTGGTGGTTGCCACCCCACCGATGGTTGCAAGGGCCCCACCGCCTTCAAGGGTGCGAGCTTCCAGTACCTGGCTGCCAGCACCGTGGTCGAACGAACCGGCCAGACGCTGCTGCCAGCATACAAGGTCAAGACCTTCCAGGGTATCCCGGTCGCCTTCATCGGCTTGACGCTGGAAGCCACGCCGACCATCGTCGTGCCGGCGGGTGTCGCGGGCCTGAAGTTCCGCAACGAAGCCGAGACCGTCAACCAGCTGGTGCCGCAGCTGCGCCAGCAGGGCATCGAGGCGATCGTCGTGCTGATCCACGAGGGCGGGATGCCGACCGGCAACTACAACGAATGTCCCGGCATCAGCGGCCCGATCGTCGACATCGTCAATAAGCTGGACCAGGCAGTCGACGTGGTGGTCAGCGGCCACACGCACCGCGCCTACAACTGCCGCATCGACGGTCGCCTGGTCACCAGCGCCGACAAATACGGCACGGTGGTCAGCGCGATCGACCTGGTACTCGATCCGAAGACGCGCAACATCACCAGTGCCAGCGCGGACAACGTGATCGCCCGCACCAGCTTTGCCAAGGATGCGCGGCAAACGGCGCTGATCGAGCAATACGAACAACTCGCGGTGCCGTTGGCCAAACGTGTGGTCGGCCGGATCGGTGCGCCGTTGCCGCGCGATGCCAACCGCGCCGGCGAGAGCCCGCTCGGCCAGGTGATCGCCGATGCGCAACTGTTGGCGACGCAACGGCCGGAAGACGGCGGCGCGCAAATCGCACTGATGAACCCGGGCGGCATCCGGGCCGCGCTGGCACAGCCGGCGGACGGCCAGGTGCGTTACGAAGACCTGTTCTCGGTGCAGCCCTTCTACAACAACCTGGTGACGCTGACGCTCAGCGGCGCGCAGTTGCTGGAGCTGCTGGAGCAGCAATGGAAGGGTCAGTCGGCCGACGGCCGGGTGCTGAGCGTCAGCCGCGGATTCAGCTACAGCTGGGATGCCGGCAGGCCGGTCGGCCAGCGCATCGTGCCAGGCAGCGTGCGCCTGGACGGACGCGTGATCGAGCCCGGCGACAAGCTGCGCGTCACGGTCAACTCGTTCCTGGCCAGCGGCGGCGACAACTTCGTCGTGCTGAAGCAGGGCCAGGACGCCCGTACCGGGATGATGGACATCGATGCGTTCGAGACCTTCGTCGCCCGCAACCCGACGCTTGCGCCCGGCCCGCTGGACCGGATCGTGCGGTTGAACTGACTGCGACACCGCCGCTCAGGCCCCCAGATCGGCTCCCCCCGTGCAGCCCGGCGAGATCATTCGAATCAAGCGCGACGGTGGTCGGCTCGACGCGGCGCAGGTCCGGTCGTTCGTCGACGGATTGACCAGCGGCGACTGGGCCGACAGCCAGGCCGCGGCGCTGGCGATGGCGATCGTGCTGCGCGGCATGGATACCGACGAGACGGTGGCGCTGACCGCGGCGATGACCCGCTCGGGCGAAGTGCTGCAATGGGCCGATGCCGACCTGCCGGGCCCGTTGCTGGACAAGCATTCCACCGGTGGCGTCGGTGACAAGATCAGCCTGATGCTGGCGCCGATCATCGCGGCCTGTGGCGGTGTGGTGCCGATGATCAGCGGCCGCGGGCTCGGCCACACCGGTGGCACGCTGGACAAGCTGGAGGCGCTGCCCGGCTACCGCGTGGACGAGGATCGCTCGCGCCTGCTGGCCGCACTGCGCGGTGCTGGCTGCGCGATCATCGGCGCCAGTGCACAGCTGGCGCCGGCCGACCGCCGGCTGTATGCGATCCGCGATGTCACCGCAACGGTCGAGAGCGTGCCGCTGATCACCGCCAGCATCCTGAGCAAGAAGCTCGCGGCCGGCCTGCAGGGCCTGGTGCTCGACGTCAAGGTCGGCAGTGGCGCTTTCACACCGTCGCTGGCGCAGGCGCGTGAACTGGCGCTGAGCCTGGTGCGCACCGCAGTCGGCGCTGGGCTGCCAGCACGGGCGCTGATCACCGACATGAATGCGGTGCTGGGCCACACGGCGGGCAACGCGCTCGAGGTGCAGGAGGCGATCGCCTTCCTGAAGAACGAGCCGGGTTGTGCGCGCCAGCGCGCCGTCACGCTGGCCTTGTGTGCCGAGTTGTTGCATCTGGGCGGGCTGAGTGGCAGCCTGGAAGCCGCACATGCGCTTGCGGAGAAGGCACTGGCCTCCGGCGCCGCCGCTGAGCGGTTCGCAAGGATGGTGGCTCTGCTCGGCGGACCAGCCGATGTGCTGAGCGATCCCGGACTGGCGGCCGCCCCGGTACAGCAGTCCGTCCCGGCCCTTCGCACCGGGGTTGTCGCCGCCATCGATGTTCGAGCGGTCGGCCTGGCGGTTGTCGACCTGGGTGGCGGTCGGCGCCGACCGGGGGATACCATCGATCCGCGCGTCGGGCTGTCACAGGTTCTGGCGCCTGGCGTGATGGTCGCGGCAGGCGAGCCGCTCGCCATGGTCCATGCGGCCGACTCCGCCGCGGCGGATCAGGCGGTGCTCGCGGTACAGCGGGCTTTTACGCTGGCCGACGTGGCGCCCGAGTCCGCGGCGCCGGTTGTCGAGACGGTGGACGCATAAACACGCCCAAGGTCAAGATTTTCT
>JANNNE010000307.1:0-26240 GCA_031398385.1 Ideonella sp. | reverse complement strand
AGGCCATGACACGAACCCCGTGCAAAGGCGCTCAGCGCCGCTTTCGTGCGATGAACGCAGCCAGTGCGAGCACGGGCACCAAGATGATCGTGTTGGAGACCAGCCCCGCGAGGATGGCGTCGGTAAGGCTTGCCGATGGGCTGGACATGGTGGCCGGCAGCATCACCGCCACGAACACCACCCCGAAGACCAGCGGGAGCACGCGCCCCGTCACAGCAGCGGTTCTGTGCATGGTGTAGACCAGACCGATGATCAGTCCGATGCGGAACAGGTCGGTCAGTTGCGAAAGCACGAGATCAATCAAAACAGTTGTCTCCTTGGCCACAAACGAAACGGGCCGGGGACTCTAGGAGACCCCGGCCCGGCCATTGCCATGTGTTTACATGGGTTTACTGTCAGTCACCAGCGAAGATGTCTTTCTTGTGGGTACCACCCGGCACGAACAGCGTGCCGACGACCACCGTCATGACGGCAATCACGATGGCGTACCACAGTCCTGAGTAGATGTTGCCGGTCTGCGCCGAGATTGCAAAAGCAGTCGCCGGCATCAAGCCACCGAACCAACCGTTGCCGATGTGATACGGCAGCGACAGACCGGAGTAGCGGATGCGGGTCGGGAACATTTCGACCAGCATCGCGGCGATAGGGCCATAGACCATCGTCACCAGGATCACCAGGTAGGTCAGGATCAGGATGATCGTGAGCTTCTGTGCCGTGAAGATGTCGATGAAGTTCTGAGCCTTTGCGATGGTCGTGTTGTCGGCCGGTACCAAGGGGTAACCGGCCTGCTTCAGCGCTGCATTCAGGGTGGAGTCGAAGGTGGCCTTGGCCTTCTTCAGATCGTCCCCGGTCAGCTTGCCTGCGTCATACGACGGGATCGTCGTTTCGCCGACCTTCACCACCGCCAGCGCGCCCGGGGCTGCGCCTTCCACGGTGTCGTAGTTCACCGAGGTCCGCGCCAACTGCGCCTTGGCGATGTCGCAGGAGGACGTGAACTTGACGGTGCCAGTGGGGTTGAACTGGAACGAACAGTCCTTCTCGTTCACTGTCACCGTGACGGGAGTCTGGTGCGCCTTGTAGATGGCCGGGTTCGCGGTCTTGGTCAGGAAGCCGAAGACGGGCAGGAAGGTGATGGCAGCCAACAGGCAGCCCGTCAGGATGATGGGCTTTCGGCCAATGCGGTCGGACAGCGCGCCAAAGAACAGGAAGCCACCGGTGCCCAGGATCAGCGACCAGGCCACCATCACGTTGGCGGTGAAGCTGTCGATCTTGATCACGTTCTGCATGAAGAACAGCGCGTAGAACTGGCCGGTGTACCAAACCACGGCCTGACCCGCTACAAGGCCGAGCAATGCGATGACAGCGATCTTGCCGTTTTTCCAGTTGCCGAAGGCTTCGCTCAGCGGCGCCTTGGAGGTGCGGCCCTCTTCCTTCATCTTCTTGAAGGCCGGGCTTTCGTTCATTTGCAGGCGGATGTACAGCGAAATCGCCAGCAGGAAGATCGAGCCGATGAAGGGCACGCGCCAGCCCCAGGCATTGAACGCCTTGACCATCGACGGCGTGCCATCGGCCAGCAACACCGCCACGCCGTCCTTCATCAGAGGCACGTCGGGGTAGTTGCCGTTGACGTAGCCTTGCACCGACAAAATCACGATCAGCGACAGCAGCAGGCCCAAGGTCGCCGTGGTCTGAATGAAGGCGGTGAAGTAGCCGCGCTGATTGGCAGGTGCGTGTTCAGCCACGTAAATCGCAGCACCACCGTACTCGCCACCGAGAGCCAAGCCCTGTGCCATGCGCAGCAGGATCAAGATGACGGGGGCGGCAACACCCCAACTTTCGTAGTTGGGCAGTACGCCCACCAGGAAAGTCGACAGACCCATGATGACGATGGTCATCAGGAACGTGTACTTGCGGCCGATCATGTCGCCCAACATGCCGAACACCAGGGCGCCGAACGGGCGCACGATGAAGCCGGCCGCAAAGGCCAGCAGCGCAAACACGTTGCGTGTGTTCTCGGGGAAGGCAGTGAAGAACTGGGCTCCGATGATGGCGGCCAGCGCACCGTACAGGTAGAAGTCGTACCACTCGAAGATCGTGCCCGCGGAAGAAGCCGCGATCACTTTTTTCTCTTCGGGGGTCATCGCGCGGGATCGCTCCCGCGCATTGCTCGTCGTGTCAGCTGTCGCCATTTTTGCTTGCTCCAAATATTGTCTGGCTCAGTGACCAGACGGTTCTGTACCGCAGGCAGTCTGCGGATCGTTTCGTTCCCTCAACTACCGGGCCCCCCGGAGCGATGAGTTCTTGCGAAGGGGGTGACTTGGTCAGGCTCGGTGGTGTCAGGTGGTCTTTTCACCGGAACGCGATCAGCGGCACCCTTTGTTTGCCGGACGCGAATGTGGCGCAGCCAGCTTACGGCAAGGTTACAAACAACCAGCCATCGCTTCAATGCGCGGAAAACCCCTGAATATCTAGTTGGCGGACCCGTGAACCTGCTCGTGCAAGCAGCGAAGCGCAGAATCGTCTCATCGCTAAAAATTTCTTGCCGCCAACCGGGTTCGAAAGGTCGCCGGACTCTGTTCGTACAGCAAAGGGGAACCCTCATGAAACTGGCGCTGTTGTCGGACATTCATGCCAATCTGCAGGCCCTGCACGCCTGTCTGGACCACGCTGAACAACACGGAGCCAGCCAGTTCGCGCTGCTCGGTGATCTGGTCGGCTACGGAGGCGACCCTGCACCCGTCATGGCCCGCATCATGCAATTGGCGCAGGATGGCGCCGTCGTGCTGAAGGGCAATCACGATGCGATGGCGCTCGACCCGCCGCAGCAAAGCGGCGCTCTCGGTGCGTCCACTGCCGCTTGGACCCATTCGCAGCTGAACCATGAGCAGCAGCAATTCATCGCGGCATTGCCGCTCACAGCGCGCATGGAGTCGTGTTTTCTGGTCCATGCCAGCGCCGACGCGCCGGGGGAGTGGCGCTACGTCGATGACGAGCGCAGCGCGGCCGCCAGCTTGGCCGCTGCTGCAGTAGACCCCGCTGTGCGCTACGTCTTCGGTGGACACGTGCACCACCAAACCCTGTACTACAGAGGCAGTGCAGGTAGCTTGATGGCTTTCCTGCCCACCGCTGGCGTGCCCATTCCGATGCCGGCACACCGGCAATGGATCGCCACGGTTGGATCTGTCGGGCAGCCGCGCGATGGTCAGCCCAGCGCCATGTATGCCCTGTTTGATCTGACGCAGACCAGACTGACTTTCCACCGCGTAGCGTACGACCACATGGCCGCTGCAGCAGCGGTGCGGCGGGCCGGTTTGCCCGAGTACTTTGCCAAACGTCTGGAAGAAGGCCGATGAATCTGTTGGAACCCGGGGCCCTGCTGGACGGGTTTGTCATGGAGCAATGCATCCACTCCGGCAGCATGGCCCACATCTACAGCGTGCACTACGCCAACGGCGCGAGCGATCCCGGCTTCCCGATGGTGATGAAGGTGCCGCGCATGACCGCAGACGACGGGGCCGAGAACATCGTCAGTTTCGAGGTGGAACACCAGCTGCTGCAGGTGCTCACCGGCCCACACGTGCCACGGTTTGTTGCCGCCGGCGACCTTCAGAACGTGCCCTATCTGGTGATGGAGCACGTGCCAGGTCAGACGCTGGACCACTGGCTGACCGAGTCTGGCGCATCCCAAACCCCGCTGACACACCAGACGCTGGCCAACTTGGGCGCAGCCGTGGCGCACGCGGTACACAGCCTGCACAAACAAGACACCTGCCACCTTGACCTCAAACCCGCCAACGTGATCATCCGGCCGGACGGCATGGCGGTGCTGTTGGACTTCGGATTTTCCTGCCACGCGCACTACCCCGACTTGCTGGCCGAAGAACTGCGCAAGGCGGTGGGCTCGCCGGTCTGGATTGCGCCCGAACAGGTCGTCGGTGTGCGCGGCGATCCGCGCAGCGACATCTTCGCCATAGGCGTCATGCTTTATGAGCTGGCCACGCGTGAGTTGCCCTTTGGCTGCCCCACCACCGACAGTGGTTTGCGCCTGCGCTTGTGGATGGACCCCAAGCCACCGCGCGCCTGGCGCGCCGACTTGCCCGAGTGGCTGCAAGAGGTGATCCTGCGCTGCCTGGAACATGAAGCGGCGCACCGCTACCCCTCGGCAGCCCATCTCGCGTTTGACCTGTCCCACCCAGGCCACGTGAAGGTCACGGCGCGCGGCAAGCGCACCCGCGGCACGGGATTTAGGGAGCATCTCAAGCGCTGGCTCAAGGCGGCGGGCAAGCACTACCAGCCCAGCCTGATGCCCACCCACCACATCCAGGAGATCCCGATCGTGATGGTGGCGGTGCCGCCACACCATGAGGTGAGCGACAGCACGATGCACGCACTGCGCCACGCGGTGACACATTCGCTCGGCGTACGCCCGGGCGCGCGGCTGGCCTGCGTGACGGTGATCTCACCCAGTGAAACCAGCTTCACGGACGGCGACCGCAGCGAATCGCAAGTCCACCGGCGCCACCTTAGCGTGATGATGCAGTGGGCCAAGGGCCTGGACCTGATCGGGCATCAAGCCTCCTACCATGTGTTTGAGTCGTCCGACGTGGCCCAGACCCTGACCCGATACGCACAGGGCAACCACGTGAGCATGATCGTGATGGGCGCCGCAACCCATGGCCTGCAGATGCAGCGCCTGGTGGCCACCGTCCCGATCAAGGTGGCGATGAACGCCCCCTGCACCGTGATCCTGGTCAAGCAGCAGTTGCCCCTGGAACAGCCCACCCGCTGATTCATCCACACGAAGGCGGCCGCCCGGATCAGGCACCGGACTGCCAAAGCACACGCCTGCCCTCACAGCATCAACTTCGAGAAGCGCCCGTGTAGCTGCGCTCGGTGGCCTGCTGTTCTTCGGCAGCGGCCAGGTCGATGCCGACCTTCGTGTTGTCGCTGCCACTGGCCGCCAGCCATCACGCACTGGCGCTGGCCGCTTTCCTCGCCGGCCTGTCGGCGGCCACCGGGATGGTGATCGTCGAGAACGGACCATCCCGGCGGCGTCGATCCCTATCTACGGCATCACGCTGGATCAGGTGATGGGCCAGCCGACACTCGACGCGGTGCTGCCCGCGTTTCGCGCCTATGCCGACGAAGTCGGCGCTGCGGCAGGCGCGCCTGCAGGTGGGTCGCTCCGCCTCCGCTTACCCCGGACTGGCCACCAGCAAGTTGGCATCGCGGGCCACCAACCAGCGGCCGAGCTGGCGGCGCAGCACCGTCAGGTTGTGGCCGGATCGCGTCTTGGCGGCGCTGCCATCGGGTGGGGTCGCTACCACCGTCAGGCTGCTCCACATGAAGGCCCAGTCGCCACACACCTGGATCTCCTGGATGTCGCTCCTGCCGTCGAGTTTCGGTGCCTTGCCGCCGACCTGCGCTTTCGATGCGGCAGCGAAGTCGTTCTTGCGCATCGGTGGCCGACCGGGCGTCAGAAATACGACATCGTCGGTCATCAAACCGAGGACGGTGTCGAGGTCACCGGATCGGGTTGCCGCGATCCACTTCACGACCAGGTCGCGGATCTGTTGCTCATCGGTCTCCATGTTCTGATCCTTCCGGTGCGGTCACTGCCGACATCAATTGACGGGCAAAGACCCGATTCTCGTGGGATTCGCCTTCGAATGTGAACCAGGTCAGACCGTGGTCCGTGTAGCCGCAGCGCGTGTAGAAGTGCAAGGCCCGATGGTTGTATACCCAAGGCGTCAGCCAGAGAACGGTCGCGCCGGCATCCCGGGCGAGGCGCTCGGCCTGCGCCAGCAACTCGGTCCCCAAGCGTCGGCGGGTGAACGGCTCCTGCACATACAGCCGCAGCAACTCGGCCTGCTCGCCGGCCGGTGCCAGTTCATGCGTTGCGCCGAGCGTGACTTGAGCAAATCCGACCAGGTGGTGCTCGCGTTCCGCGACGATGATCGCCGACCCCGCGCTGCCGATATCGCGCAGGAACACCGACTCGGCGTAGCTAGCCATCACTTCGCGGGCGATCGCCGGGCGGATTCCGTAAATCGCGTAGGTGTCGAGGAAAACCTGCATCGCCAGCACCGACAGGCACAGTGCATCCGACGGCTCGGCGCGGCGGAGCGTGAATTCGTTGGGCATGGCGCAGGATCGGGGGCGGATCAACGGGCGAAGGCCGGCTGGCCGATCTCGATGGTCCAGGGCGAACGCGTCGCCACGCTGCTGATCGGTTGACCGGATCGATTCCGGCGGCGAGCACACGGGTGCGCAGGTCGCGGTCGGTCACCAGACCGAACAGTCGGCCCTGCTCGACCAGCAACACCGACGAGATGCGCTCGTCGCGCATCACGGTCGCTGTCTCGCGAATGGTGGCGGACGTTGGCAGGGTCACCGGGGCACGCTTCAACATGCTGTGTACCGGCCGCGTCAGCAGGCCGATGTCGCGGTCCCCGGCCGCCGATTCTCGTCGAGACGCCCGAGACGGGGTGGTGGCTCAGCGCGTCGACGGGGCTGGCGCGTGCGACAGCTGGCGTGGCGTCGGATGGCATCGGATGAAATCGGCTGGTCGAGCGAGCGTAACGCTTGTGCGATCACCCAAGTCTCGCCGATCATGCCTCCGCTGTCGCGGTATTCGTGGCGACGGCGTCCGATTCCGTGCGCGGTCGGTGCAGGTTTCGCATCGAGAAAAGCGGTCTGCGGGTTCGCACCAATATTGTCAGTTCGGTGTCAGCCTGGCGTCAGAAACAGGTCAGCGCCAAGCGCCACAGTAGGGGCCTGTCGTAGCGGAGGTCCGCGCTTGTTGCATCAGGAGAGCAGATCGAGGGCACGCGCCGGCAACAGCCGTCCCTTGCCAGCGGGGCCCACCGCACGACAACAGCGCAGGGTGGTGCTCGGCTCGTCACTGGGCACCGTGTTCGAGTGGTACGACTTCTATCTGTACGGCTCGCTGGCGCCGATCATCGCGCGCCAGTTCTTCAGCGGCCTGGATACCGGCTCGGGCTTCATCTTCGCGCTGCTCGCATTCGCCGCCGGCTTTGTCGTGCGGCCGTTCGGCGCCCTGATCTTCGGCCGCCTGGGCGACATCATCGGGCGCAAATATACGTTTCTGGTCAGCATCCTGGTGATGGGGCTGTCGACCTTCATCGTCGGCATCCTGCCCAACCAGCAGGCGATCGGCGTGGCCGCGCCGGTCACGCTGATCGGGCTGCGGCTGCTGCAGGGCTTGGCGCTCGGTGGTGAATACGGCGGCGCGGCGATCTATGTCGCCGAGCATGCGCCGCCCGGCCGGCGCGGCGCCTACACCGCCTGGATCCAGACCACGGCGACGCTCGGATTGTTGATGTCGCTGGTCGTCATCCTCGGCACCCGCACCCTGCTCGGCGAGGAGGCATTCGCCGACTGGGGTTGGCGTGTGCCGTTTCTCGGTTCGATCTTCCTGCTCGTCATCAGCGTCTGGATCCGGCTGACGATGCACGAGTCACCGGTGTTCCGCCGCATGAAAGACGAGGGCAACTCGTCGTCGGCCCCGGTGCTGGAATCCTTCGGCAAATGGAAGAACCTGCGCATGGTGCTGATCGCGCTGTTCGGCCTGACGGCCGGGCAGGCGGTCGTCTGGTACACAGGCCAGTTCTATGCGTTGTTCTTTCTCACCGAGGCGCTGAAGGTCGATGCGACGACGGCCGCCATCCTGGTCGCGGCTTCTTTGATCATCGGAACGCCGTTCTTCGTGCTGTTCGGCAGCCTGTCAGACCGGATCGGGCGAAAGCCGATCATCATGACCGGCTGTCTGCTGGCCGCGATCGGCTATTTTCCCTTGTTCGGCGCACTCACCGCCGCGGCCAATCCGGATCTGGCCCAGGCCCTGCGCGACGTTCCGGTCTCGATCAAGGTCGACACCCGGCATTGTTCATTCCAGGGCAGCCCGATCGCCCGCGAGATCGATTTCCACAGCTCTTGCGACATTGCCAAGCGCACGCTGGCACAGGCTGGTATCAACTATTCGGTGCAGCCCGGGCCGCCGGGATCTCCGGCTGTGATCCAGGTCGGACGGATGGAAATCATTGCGCCGGAAGGCCGCCTGGTCGATGACCGGCGCGCTTTCGATGTCGACAGCCGGACCGCGATCGGCGAATTCAAGGCGGAACTGGCAGCGGCCACGCGGAACGCCGGCTACCCGGGCCAGGCTGATCCGGAAAAACTCAACAAGCCGTTGGTGATCGCGATCCTGAGCCTGCTGGTGATCTGCGTGACGATGGTTTACGGCCCGATCGCGGCGATGCTTGTCGAGCTGTTTCCGACCCGCATCCGGTATACGTCGGTCAGTCTGCCCTATCACCTGGGCAATGGCTGGTTCGGCGGGCTGCTGCCGGCGGTTGCGTTCGGCATGGTCGCGCAAAGCGGCGACATCTACCAAGGCCTGTGGTATCCGGTGATCGTCGCCGCGGCAACTTTTGTGATCGGCATGTTGTTCGTGCCGGAAACGCGCGACGTCGATATCGACCGGGTCTGAGCGTTACGCGGCTCGAGCGGCGCCGCTCGTTCGGGAGCGACGCGATTCGAATCAGCTGGGTACCACGTCGCCGGCTTCGTTCACCGTCAGCGTGCGACCCGGCGCAGTGTTCAGCTGGACCCGGCGCTCCTGACCGCGGAAGCTGTAGGTCACGTCCCAATATTCGGTCCGGGCCTGGGCGGGGATCTCTTCGCAACGGCGAACGTCTCTGGTATCGGTGTTTCCGCTGCCGATCCGCGAGCCGATCGCAGCGCCGGCCACCACGCCGCCGATGGTTGCGATGTCCTTGCCCGTCCCGCCGCCGACCTGGTTGCCGAGCACGCCGCCGAGCAACGCACCGACGATCGCCGCTGGCACGTTAGGGTTGCTGCCGGCCTGCTCCTTGTCGATCCAGCAGCGCTGTTCGGGGTTGCCGATCACCGCACGGACTGATGTCACAGGCACTTCGAAGAAGCGACCGGTTTCGCCGCGACCATCACGCCGGGGGTCATTGGAGGCGTTGATCGGGTTGATCGCGCTGGCGCGTGCGGATTCGACCTGCGTGTTCAGACCCATGGAAGCCAGCGTCGGATAACGGCCCGGACGCAGCAACATGCACTGGCCGCCGAACTGACGATCAGGACACACCTCCCACGAACCACCAATCACCTCGGCCGACTGAGCGCGCCCGCGCAGTCCCAGGTCGCGGAACTCATTGAAGCCCTGCTGTGCGGTCACCGAGGGGCCGGCGAAATTGCTGTCGCGGAAAAACGTGATTGAAGGCGCAATCGTGGGTGGGGCGGCGGCGCTCGACGCGTCCCTGCGCCGCACCGAACTGACCCGGTTGTCCAGGCCCACCTGACGCAGGCTGGGGTATTCGCCCGGCGCCAAGACCACGCAACGGCCGCCGAAGCCGTCTTCGGGACACAGTTCCCACGCTGCGCCGGTCACGACAGCCGACGACGCCAGATCGTTGTACCCAAAGCGCTGGAAGCTTCCCACCTCGCGCTCGGCGATGAACGATCGGCCAGCGAATCCTTCACGCTCGTAGAACGTGACGCTGCCGCCGGTATTGGTCTGGGTCTGGATCGGGCGGCGCAGGTCGGCGGTGCGTTCGACGCCGCGCATCGATGTCACGCGGTCGTTCAGGCCCATCGCGCCGAGCGATGCGTAGCGGCCGGGCGGCAGCATCACACACTTGCCTCGGTAGCCCTCCCCGCTGCAGACTTCGACCGGTGCGTTGTTGACGATCAGCGAAGACGCCGCGTCATTGAAGCCAAATCGGTTCAGGTTGGCAACGTTACCGGTAGCGGTGAACGTCGCGCCGCGGAAGTTCTCGTATTGATACATCACCGCATTGGCGCCTGCGGCGGCCACCGGCTGCGGGCTCGGCGCGTAGCGATTTTCAGCGATGCGCGCCTCCCGCGAGATTTCCTGTACCGAACTGATCCGATTGTTCATGCCCATCGCGCGCAGCGACGGGTAGCTGCCCGGCCGTAGAACTCTGCATCGGCCCTGATAACGATTTTGGTCACATACTTCCCAACGACCGTCCTGGACAACCGCTGATGATGCCGCGTCGTTGAAGCCGAAGCGCTTGAGGTTGCGCACCTCACTGTCGGCGGTGAAGCTTTGTCCACCGAACTGTTCACTTTCGTAAAACGTGACCTGGGCGGAAGCCTGGACTGCAAAAGCCAGTGTGGCCAGCGCGAGGGCTGTTTTGAGTGGCGTGTTCATGTGGTCTCCTGAGCGTCTGGGAAAGCGGGTAGCTTCCTGGCGACCATAAGCACAACGGCCGAGCGCATCTAGCGGTGCACACCGCTTGTCGGCGTCAACCCATTCCTACATGCAAGCTTTTCGATCGCCAGGGATCGCCGCCCGCGTCAGCCGCCGCTGAGCGCGAGCACGATGGCGACGATGTCGTCTTGGCGTAGCACCCGGCCGAGGTCGCGAGCGCCGTCACCGTTGACGAAGATCCGCATGTTCGGTCGCAGCCGGTCCTGCTCGTCGACCACCCGGAAGCGCAGGCCCGGATAGCGGCGGTCGAGGTCGGCGAACAGTCCAAGCAGCGTGTCGCCCTCGGCTTCGACCTGAGCGATGCGGGTATACGAGCGCAGCGCGCCCGGGATCATGACCTGCATGCGCCGATCGTCTGTTCAACCGAGCGCGACCACATCGAGCGCATAGATCTCGGGCAGGTGGCGGGCGATGTTCGACCAGGCGGCGCCCTCGTCGTGGCCGACCCACAACTCGCCACCGGTGTTGCCGAGGTACAGCGCCGGCTTGCTGAGCGCATCGACCGTCATGGCCTGGCGTTTGACGGTCCACCAGGCCTGGCTGTCCGGCAGCCCCTTGTCGAGCCGTTGCCAGCGCTTGCCGGCGTCACGCGTCACGTAGGCGGCTGGCCGGCCATCGGGGCTGGTACGTGGCCAGACATCGGTGCCGTCCATCGGAAACACCCAGGCCGTGTCGGCGTCACGCGGATGCACGAGTATCGGAAAACCGATGTCACCCACGCGCTTGGGCATCTTGCGGCCGATGCGATGCCAGGTATCGCCGGGCCGGTCGAGCCGGTAGATGCCGCAGTGGTTCTGCTGGTACAGCCGGTCCGGGTTGGACGGGCACAGGCGTACGCAGTGGGGGTCGTGAAAGGTGACGCTCGAGGCATCGAAGCCGCCGACCACCTCCATGCCCTTGATCAAGGTCGCCCAGCTGCGTCCGGCGTCGAATGACTGGTGCACGCCTCCGCCTGACATCGCGAACAGCAGGTGCGCCGGGTCGCGCGGGTCGACGATGATCGAATGCAGCTTCGGCCCGTCCGGCGTACCGTCCTGCGCGCTGCCCATCCATTCGCGAAACTGCGGGTCGTCGTTGACGGCGGGCAGCGGCGCCCAGGTCACACCGCCATCTTCGGTTCGAAACAGACCCTGCGGCGAGGTGCCGGCGTACCAGGTATCGGTTTCGCTGGCATGCCCGGGCGTCAGCCAGAAGGTGTGATCGACGCTCCGGCCGGGCAGATCGTTGCTCGGTTTGGCGAAGGCCGGCGGCTGCTTCGCCTCTTTCCAGCTGCGGCCCATGTTGGTCGAACGGAAGATCGTCGGCCCGAGATGGCCGGTCTTGGCGGCAGCGAGCAGCGTGCGGCCATCGCGCGGGTCGAGGCACACCTGGCTGATGGTGTGGCCGAGAAAATGCGGGCCATCGGTGGTCCAGGTCTTGCGCTTGTGGTCGCTGTGAAACAGCCAGGCGCCCTTTCGGGTGGCGACCATCAGCATCACGCGCGTGGCGGGTGATGCCGCAGCGGCACGGCTGGCCGTCGATTTGGCGGAGCTGCTGGCGCGGGCGGTGGTTCGGCTCATGGTGACTCGCCTGTGAAGAGTTGCGTTGCCGTGGCCGGCCGCGGTGGCCGAACGCCGGTCTGAACGCATACGACGATTGGAGGTGTGAGATTTCGACAGACGCCGTCTGGTCTGTCAATGAAATTTGCACAGGCCCCGACACCGTGCCGGCTCGGCTCGGCTCAGCTCAGCTCAGCTCAGCTCAGCTCAGCTCAGGTTCGCCGCGCCTGAACGACGGTCCGACGAATCAGAGAAACCGCTCGAGCAGCCGTTTCGAGTGCCGGTCGAGCGTCTTCGGATCCGGGATGCTGAACTGCAGGCCCAGCGTGTCGGCAACCAGGAGGCCGCCATCGGCAAGGCGGCGGATGTCCTCTTCGCCTTTCAGCACCAGTTCGGTTGCGCCACGATCGGTATCGATGGCCCAGGTGCTCGGCGTCGAAAAGGTCGAGACGCTGCGAATGCGCAGGATCTTCGGCATGAACTCGGCTTCGGCCAGCGCCTCGAGGATCAGTTCGCGCGGCGCTGCCGGCAACTCGAACAGGCGGGGGATCCAGCAGCGCTCATGGCCATCGCTCCCGAGCAGGGAAACCCCTTCGTCCGCAGCGGCGAGCGGGAAAGCCCGAACCGGCGACACTTCTTCGGCCGGCGCACCCGGTCGGGCGCGCAGCATCAGACGACCCAGCGGATCGCGGTGCAGGTCGAGTTCCGTCGCGAGGGGCTGGTCGCTCATGGCTTGGCAGGGCTGGCCGCGCTGTTCAGCTCGGCTTCGTTGATCAGGTTGCTGCGCCGCTCGCCGTCGTCGGCCTCGGTGTCGACCTGGCGCGCTTGCGCTTCGTAGAGCCGCCAGTAGGCGCCTTCGCGCGCAATCAGTTCGTCGTGTGAACCGACTTCGACGATCTGTCCGCGGTCCATCACCACCAGCCGGTCGGCGCGGCGCAAGGTCGACAGCCGGTGCGCGATCGCGATCGTCGTGCGACCCTGCACCAGGTTGTCGAGCGCTTTCTGGATTTCCTTTTCGGTCTCGGTATCGACCGATGAAGTGGCCTCGTCGAGGATCAGGATGCGCGGGTCGATCAGCAAGGCGCGCGCGATGCTGATGCGCTGGCGCTCGCCGCCCGACAAACCCTGGCCGCGCTCGCCGACCAGCGAGTCGTAGGCCAGCGGCAGGCGCAGGATGAACTCGTGCGCGTGCGCCGCGCGGGCGGCGGCGATGATGTCTTCGCGGCTGGAATCCGGCCGACCGTAGGCGATGTTTTCGGCGATCGTGCCGAAGAACAGGAACGGCTCCTGCAGCACCAGACCGATGTGGCGGCGGTAGTCAGCCACGCCGTATTGGCGCAGGTCGGCGCCGTCGACATGGATGCCGCCTTCGCTGACATCGTAGAAACGGCAGATCAGGTTGACCAGCGTGCTTTTGCCCGAACCGCTGTGGCCGACCAGGCCGATCATCTCGCCCGGCCGGATGTCGAGGTTCAGGTCGCGGATCACCGAGCGTGCGCCGTAGCGGAAACCGACGTGGCGCAGTTCAATTCGCCCTTGCATGGCAGTCAGCGGGAGCGGCCTGGCGGGCTCGGGCACGTTGGATACATGGTCGAGGATGTCGAAGATGCGTTTCGCGCCGGACGCGGCCTTTTGCGTCACCGAGACGATCCGGCTCATCGAATCGAGGCGGGTGTAGAAGCGTCCGATGTAGGCAACGAAGGCGGTCAGCACACCGACCGTGATTTCGTTGCGCGCGACCAGCCAGATGCCGAAGGCCCACACCACCAGCAGGCCGATCTCGGTCAGCAGCGAGACGGTGGGGGTGAACAGGCTCCAGATCGAATTGAGCTTGTCGTTGACCAGCAGGTTGTGGCGGTTCGCTTCGCGAAATCGCTCGGCCTCGCGCTTCTCCTGGGCAAAGGCCTTGACCACGCGGATGCCCGGAATGGTGTCGGCCAGCACGTTGGTCACTTCCGACCAGACGCGGTCGATCTTCTCGAAGCCGGTACGCAGCTTGTCGCGCACCACGTGGATCATCCACGCGATGAACGGCAGCGGCAGCAGCGTGACCGCCGCCAGCCACGGGTTGATCGACAGCAGGATGGCTGCGGTCATGCCGATCATCAGCACGTCGGTGGCGAAGTCGAGCGCGTGCAGCGACAGGAAGACGCAGATGCGGTCGGTCTCCGAGCCGATGCGGGCCATCAAGTCACCGGTGCGCTTGCCGCCGAAATAATCGAGCGACAACTGCAGCAGGTGATCGAAGGTGGCGGTGCGCAGATCGGCGCCGATGCGCTCCGATACCAGCGCCAGCAGATAGGTGCGTGCCCACCCCAGACCCCAGGCCGCCACCGCTGCCGCCAGTAACCCTAGCAGCAGCCAGGCCACCTTCATCGTGTCGATCTGCTGGCCGTTCTGGAACGGGATCAACACGTCGTCCATCAGCGGGATGGTCAGGTAGGGCGGCACCAAGGTGGCGGCAGTGGACGCCAGCGTCAGCGCGAAACCGGCCGCCAGCTGGCCGCGATACGGACGGGCGAAGCGGCCCAGGCGCAACAGCACCCAGGTCGATGGCGGCTGGTTCGATTCGCGTTCACATTGCGGGCACTCGTCGCTGTCGGGCGGTAACGGAGCCTGGCAGGTCGGGCAATGACCGCTGTCGTCGATGCGGGTCTCGGCCCCGGCCAGGCGGCTCTTTTGCAGTGCAGCAAAAACCGCGATCAGCCGCAAGGCCTGGACGTTCCGGGCCAGCGTGAAGCGCCAGCGAACCAGTCGACTGCTGTGGTCATGCAGGTCGAGCGTCGCCACCCCGGCATGGTCTGCATGCCGAAGTTGCAGATCGTTACGCAAGGGCCATTCGACCCAGTCGCGCCGCCCGGCGTCCCAGGAGAACAGGCGCTGATTGGTCAGCACCACCTCGCTGTGCGCGAAGCACCCCTCGGAACCGAGGTCAACCTGCAGCCTGCTCAACACGTTCTCATCAATCGCCAGCCGATCTTCCAGCGGCGCCACAGCGGCACCGGCGGTCAGGACAGGGGACAAATCGACGTGATGATGACTGGGCATGAGGCGGCGGACGCGGGTCTCGACGGCCGCCCGAAAACGGACCGTACACCATGAGGGTCGCGGATTCTCGCCGAAGCGGCGCCGGGACGCTGCGTCCGGCTTCGACCTTGTGGCTGCCGATCCATTCTGCGCGCTCGCAGCGCGGGCACAATCGGGCCTTGCCGGCCAAGCGTGCCGGCCAGACGGCCCGAAGAACGATGAGCAAGAAGGAAGACATCCAACTGCTTCGCGTGACCTATTTGCGCGGGCCCAATATCTGGACCTATCGGCCGGCGCTCGAGGTCTGGCTCGATCTGGGTGAACTGGAGGATTTCCCGTCCAACCTTCTGCCCGGATTCACCGACCGGTTGGTCGCGTTGCTGCCCGCATTGGCCGAACACCATTGTGGTGTCGGCGAACCGGGCGGCTTCCTGCAGCGCCTGAACGAAGGCACCTGGGCCGGCCACGTGCTCGAGCACGTGGTGATCGAACTGCTGAACCTGGCCGGCATGCCGACCGGTTTCGGCCAGACCCGCAGCACCTCGCAGCATGGGGTCTACCGGATGGTGTTTCGGGCGCGAGACGAGAAGGTGGCGCGTGAGGCGCTGGCTCTCGGGCACCGGCTGCTGATGTCGGTGATCAACGATGACACCTGCGACCTGCCGTCAGCGGTGGCGCAATTGCGCGAGCGCATCGAGGACTGTTATCTCGGCCCGAGCACCGCCTGCATTGTTGCAGCGGCAACGGACCGACGCATTCCGCACATCCGGCTCAACGAAGGCAACCTGGTGCAGCTGGGCCACGGCTCACGCCAGCGCCGCATCTGGACCGCCGAGACCGACCGTACCAGCGCAATCGCGGAAGGCATCGCGGGCGACAAGGATCTGACCAAGCGGCTCCTCAAGTCGTGCGGGGTGCCGGTGCCGGAAGGCGAGGTCGTCGACAGTGCGGATGCAGCCTGGGAGGCGGCGCAGGAGATCGGCCTGCCGGTGGTCATCAAGCCGTCGGACGCCAACCATGGGCGCGGTGTCACCCTCGATCTGTCGAGCCGTGACGACATCGCGGCTGCATTCCTGGTCGCCGAGCGGCACGGCAGCGAGGTCATTGTCGAGCGGCATCTGCAAGGACAGGAACACCGCTTGCTGGTGGTCGGTGGCGCGGTGGTTGCGGCCGCCCGCGGAGACGCCGCCTGGGTCATCGGCGACGGCAAGGCCAGTGTGGCCGAGCTGGTCGAGCGACAGATCAACAGTGATCCGCGCCGCGGGCCGAACGAGGATTTCCCGCTCGGACTCATCTCGCTGAGCGGCGAGCACGCCGATGCGGTGGTGCTGCTCGACCTGCAGCGCCAGGGTCTGAAGCCGTCGACGGTGCCAGACAGCGGACAGCGGGTGCTGATCCAGCGCAACGGCAATGTCGCGATCGATTGCACCGAAGAAGTCCACCCCGAAGTCGCACACGCGGTGTGTCTGGCCGCGCGCGTGGTCGGGCTCGATATCGCGGGCATCGACGTGGTGGCCACCGACATCGGCAGGCCGCTGGCCGAGCAGGGTGGCGGCATCGTCGAGGTCAATGCCGGCCCCGGCCTGCTGATGCACCTGAAGCCGGCCCAGGGTTCGCCACGCCCGGTTGGCCGGGCGATCGTCGACCACCTGTTCGACGAAGACGAAAGTGGCCGCATCCCGGTAATCGGCATCGCCGGCTCGCGCGACGGCGCACGCATCGCCCGCCTGATCGCGTGGCTGCTGAGGCTGGGCGGACGCCATGTCGGCCTGGCCTGTCGCAATGGTCTGTTTCTCGATCATCGCCGGGTCGACGCCGGCGATTGCGCCCGCTTCGAGCCGGCGCACCGCCTGCTGATGAATCGCAATGTCGAGGCGGCGGTTATCGAGAACGACGCGTGTGCCATCCTCGACGACGGCCTGGCATACGACCGCTGCCAGATCGGCGTGGTCACCGATTGCCAGCTCGATCCGGCCGCCGCAGCAGCGCTGGCGCGCCACGATTTCCACACCGCCGAGCAGTTGCCTCGGGTGCTGCGCACGCAGGTCGACGTGGTGCTGGCCGACGGGGTGGCGGTGCTGAATGCCGGCGACGAGCAGGTGGCCGAGATGGCCTCGTTGTGTGACGGCGAGGTGATCTTCTATGCGGCCGACGCCGACCCGGCCGCCGCGCAGCGAATTGCAGCGCATCGGAGCGGGGGCGGCCGGGCAGTCCTGCTGCGCGCCGGACGTCTGGTGCTGGCGACCGGCGCGCAGGAAATCATGCTCGCCGACCGGTCGATGTTCCGCCGCAGCAGTCGGGTCGGCTCGTCCGCCCTGTCTGACGAGTGCCTGGTTGCGGCCGCTGCTGCAGCCTGGGCGCTCGGCATTTCGCCGGACCTGATCACCGCCGGCATCGAGACCTTCGATGCCGATCCTTCCGACCCGACGCCGGTTGCCATTCCCAATACCGCCAAGGCCGCGGCTGCGTCGCGCCTGCCGCCCCGCGCCAGCTGAACTCGGCGCCTCTCGCAAGGTTCTCGTCGAATGGAAGTTTCCCGCATCCGTGCGCTGCGCGGCCCCAACCTGTGGAGCCGCCACACCGCCATCGAGGCCGTGGTGTCCTGCCAGGCCGATGAGCTCTCGATCTCCGAAATCCCCGGTTTCGAAGCTCGGCTGAGGGCCTTGTTCCCGGCCATCGGCGCGTTGCGGCCGGGTGGCTTCACCGGCGTGACCAGCCTGGCGCAGGTGCTCGAGACGGCTTCGCTGGCGCTGCAGGCGCAGGCCGGCTGCCCGGTCACTTTCAGTCGAACCGCAGCCACCGTCGATCGCGGGATCTACCAGGTGGTGGTCGAATACAGCGAAGAAGCCGTCGGCCGGCTGGCCTTGAAACTGGCCTGTGAACTGGTCGTGGCGGCACAGGCCGGCGAGTCTTTCGATGCGGCTGCAGCCATTGCACAGTTGCGCGAGACCGACGAAGACCAGCGGCTCGGCCCGAGCACCGGCGCCATCGTCGAGGCTGCCGAGGGACGCGGCATCCCGTGGCGCAGATTGACCGAAGGCAGCATGGTGCAGTTCGGCTGGGGCTCGAAGCAGCGACGCATCCAGGCCGCCGAGATCGATGCCACCAGCGCGGTCTCGGAGTCGATTGCGCAGGACAAGGATCTGACCAAGAAACTGCTGAACGTGGCCGGGGTCCCGGTACCGATCGGGCGTCCGGTCGATACGCTGGATGAAGCGTGGCAGGTGGCTCAAGAGATCGGCCTGCCGGTCGTCGTCAAGCCGCAGGACGGTCGCCAAGGGCAGGGCGTGACGGTCAACATCGTCGACCGCAACCACCTCGGCATCGCCTTTCGTGCCGCTGCCGAGCATGGCCAGGTGATGGTCGAGAAATTTCTGCCGGGCAACGATTACCGCTTGCTGGTGGTTGGCAAGCAGATGGTAGCTGCCGCCCGGCGTGATCCGCCGCAGGTGATCGGCGACGGCACCTGTACGGTTCGTGAGCTGATCGACCAGGTCAACGCCGACCCGCGGCGGGGCGAAGGCCACGCCACCTCGCTCACCAAGATCCGCCTCGACGAGATCGCGATCGCGCGGCTCGGGGTGCAGGGACTGACGCCCGATTCGATACCCGACATGGGGCGCCGCGTGATCCTGCGCAACAACGCCAACCTGAGCACCGGCGGCAGTGCCACCGACGTGACCGACGACGTGCATCCCGAGCTGGCGGCACGGGCGGTGGCGGCCGCCGAGATGATCGGCCTGCACATCTGCGGCGTCGACATCGTCTGCGAATCGGTGCTGCGGCCGCTCGAAGACCAGCAGGGCGGCATCGTCGAGGTGAATGCTGCGCCGGGTCTGCGCATGCACCTGACGCCGTCGTTCGGCAAGGGTCGCGCGGTGGGCGAGGCGATCGTCGCCGACCTGTTCACGCATGGCGAGGACGGCCGGATTCCGGTGGTGGCCGTCACCGGCACCAACGGCAAGACCACCACCGCCCGGCTGATCGCCCACCTGTTGACCAGCGAAGGTCTGCGCGTGGGCATGACCAACACCGACGGCGTCTATGTCGAAGGCCGGCAGATCGACAGTGGCGATTGCAGCGGGCCCAAAAGTGCGCGCAACGTGCTGATGCATCCGGATGTCGATGCCGCGGTGTTCGAAACCGCGCGTGGCGGCATCCTGCGCGAGGGTCTGGGTTTCGACCGTTGCCAGGTGGCGGTCGTCACCAACATCGGCGCCGGTGATCATCTGGGATTGAACTACATCACCACGGTCGAGGACCTGGCGGTATTGAAGCGGGTGATTGTCCAGAATGTGGCCGACAGCGGCTGTGCGGTGCTCAACGCGACCGATCCGATCGTCGCCGCGATGGCGGGTGCCTGCCCGGGCGACGTGATCTTCTTCGCCGCCGACCGGCTGCACCCGGTGATGGCCACGCACCGGGCCCAGGGCAAGCGCACCCTCTTCGTCGAAGGCGACGACATCGTCGCGGCCGAAGGCGCCTGGCGCGAACGCCTGCCGCTGCGCGACATCCCGCTGACCCGTGGCGGCAGCATCGGTTTCCAGATCGACAACGCGATGGCGGCGGTGGCTGCGGCATGGGCGGTCGGCCTGGGCTGGCCGGCGATCCGCAGCGGGCTGGCCAGCTTCGTCAACGATGCCGACAATGCACCGGGGCGCTTCAATGTGATGGATTGTCGCGGCGCGACGGTGATCGCCGATTACGGTCACAACCCGGACGCGATGCGTGCGCTGGTGACCGCGGTCGGCGCCATGCCGGCGCCGGCCGGGCAGCGCCGCATGGTGGTGATCAGTGGCGCTGGCGATCGGCGCGACGAAGATATCCGCGAGCAGACCGAGATCCTCGGTGCGGCATTCGACGAGGTGCTGCTGTATCAGGACGCGGCCCAGCGCGGCCGCGCCGATGGCGAAGTGATGGGCTTGTTGCGCGAGGGTTTGCGCGGCGCCTCACGCACCAGTCACGTCGAGGAAATTCGCGGCGAATTTGTCGCCATCGACACCGCGCTGCAGCGGCTGCGCCCGGGTGACTTGTGTCTGGTGCTGATCGATCAGGTCGATGAGGCACTGGCGCACCTGAAGCAGCGGATCGCGGAGCCGGTGACGGCTTGAGGGCTCGTTCCCGCTGGTCGGGGCGGCATCGAAAAATCGCGCCTGAAGGCGCTCCCACAAAATACACCGCTTGCGCGGCGCGATGCGTATTCTGTGGGAGTGCCTTCAGGCACGATCAGTGGCGCGTCATCCAGCCGGCTCCAGAACGACCTTGGCCGTTGCCAGCCGCCCGTGGTGCAGATCATCGAACGCCTGCGCGCCTTGTGACAACGGTCGCCGCTCGACCCACGACAAATCGCCGAATACACCGCGCTGAAGCGCTGCCACGGTGGCCCGCAGATCGGCCATGCTGTAGGTGTAGGTGCCCAGCAGCGTGATCTCGGCCAGCGTCAGCTTGCGCATGTCGATTTCGCTGGCCCAGTCCTGCAGGCCGATGTGCATCACCACGCCGCCGGGCTTGACGGCCAGCAGCGCCGCCTTGCAGGATTTCGTTGATGGTCATGCTGGTCTCCTTCGGGGGTCAATGGGGATCGTCTTGCCGTACCACTTCATCGGCGAACAAGCCGATCGAAAAGAAGGTCACGCTGGCGAGCACCAGGCAGAACTCGCCGACTTCACCGAGCGGCCCCATCATCATCTTGTCCGAGAACTTCAAGACCAGCACATAGACCACGTAGGCGACGGCCAGGAAGCCGGCCATTCCGTAGGCGGTCTTGCGCAAGGTGACGGGGCTCATTCGGGATCGTTCCAGGTCTCTGTAAGCGCTTACAAATGATGTTCCATTAAGGTCAGCGAGTCAACCTGAGATGGTCACTGATATCTGGGTATTTCCCTATGAAAGAGGGCGATCCCGAACGGTTCTAGAATGGTTGCAAGCGCTTGCCAAAAATGGCCAACTTCCGAACCCCCACCGTCGAGGATGTCGCGCGCACCGCGGGCGTCTCGACTGCCACCGTATCGCGTGCCCTGAACAAACCTGGTTCGGTGCGTCCGGCGCTGCGCGAACAGGTGCTGGGGGCGGTGCGCAAGCTCGGCTATGTGGCCAATGCGGGTGCCCGGGCGATGTCGCTCAAGCGCAGCGGAACGGTTGGCGTGATCGTGCCGACGGTCGACAACGCGATCTTCGCGCGCGGCCTGCAGGTGTTTCAGCAGCGCATGTCGCTGGCCGGACAGGTGGTGCTGCTGGCGTTCAGCGACTATGACGCGGCGCAGGAGGAAACCCAGGCGCTCGCGCTGCTCGCGCGCGGTGTCGACGCACTGGCGCTGACCGGTGTCAGCCAGCGGCCTGCCTTGCTCGACCTGTTGGCGCAGCGTGGTGTGCCCTGGGTTCATCTGTTCAGCTATCCGGCGCCTGCCGGCGCGGCCTGCGTCGGCTTTCGCAATGCACAGGCGATCGGGCGCGGGGTGCGATATCTGATCGATCTCGGCCACCGCCGCATCGCGATGCTGGGCGGGCTCGGCGCGAACAACGACCGCGCTGCGGCGCGCATCGCCGGTGTCCGGCAAAGCCTGGCCGATGCCGGCCTCGCGCTGGCGCCGGGCGGACTGATTGAAGCGGCGTATACGCTGCAGGCGGCGCGCGATGGCACCCGCGCGCTTCTGGCTGCCGATCCGCCGCCGACCGCACTGGTGTGTGGCAACGATGTACTGGCCTGGGGAGCACTGCTCGAATGCCAGGCCAGTGGCATCGTCGTGCCCGACGAGTTGTCGATCGTCGGTTTCGACGACCTTGAAATGTGCCGGCATGGCGTTCCGGCGATGACGACGATGCATGTGCCGACCGAGCAGATGTGGCAACTGGCGGCGCAATACTTGCTCGACCGTCTGGAACGGCGGGTCGATGTTGCGCGTCAGATCGAACTCGAAGTCGAACTGATCGTTCGTGGCTCGACCGGACCACCGCCTGGCAAGCGCCGGCCTTCTGCGATCCGAACCTCGCGTTGATTTGAAGTCAGCGCCGATCGAGCTGGGTCAACCGTTTCAATGGGATGCCGATGCGAGTCATGTCGAGAAATGTGCAGTTCCGAAGAACTCGTTGTTCCGTGTCAGACTAAAGGCTTGAGATGTGGCACGGCAGCGGTTTGTGAGGCTTGTCTGGTATCCGCCCCGTTCGTCTGGCCGTGCCCAAGCTGCCGCGGAGGTGGCGGCTGTAGAGGCGGGGGCATGATTGACACGCTTGATGGGCTGGTGGGCGCGATCAAGGCGTTCGCGCTGACCGGCAGGGAAGCCGACGTGACAATCTGACTACCGAGACCGGCCACCCGGAGAATAAGGCGCATGACAGTCATCAGCACGGATTTCGGGGAGCCGGCAGCCGCGGTTCTGGATGCGATCAAGGCGGTTGTCGGCGATCGGGGCTGGAAAGTGGGGGCCGATGCTCAGCGTTATTTCAGCGATCCGCGTGATCGCTTTCTTGGCTCGGCCTGTCTGGTGGCGCTCCCCCGCTCGACCAAGGAAGTCGCCGCGATCCTGCAGATTTGCGCTGCAGCCGGTGCGAGCGTCATCCCTTACGGTGGTGGGACCGGCGTCGTGGCTGGCCAGCTTTCCATCCACAGCGGCCATGCGATCATCTTGTCGCTGGAGCGGATGAACCGGGTGCGCACAATCAATGCAGAGGACGGCGTCATGACCGTCGAAGCGGGCTGTATTCTGGAGGACGTGCACAACGCAGCGGCGGCGCACGGCCTGATGTTCCCGCTCAGCATGGCGTCGAAGGGGAGCTGCACCATCGGCGGCAATCTGGCGACCAACGCGGGCGGTATTCAGGTGGTGCGGCACGGCAATGCGCGCGATCTCTGTCTCGGGATCGAGGCGGTGCTGGCCAGCGGCGAGGTGATCAGCGAGCTTGAACCGCTGCGCAAGGACAACACCGGATACAACCTGAGGCATCTGCTGATCGGCAGCGAAGGCACGCTTGGCGTCATCACCGCGGCGACGCTGGTCGTGAAGCCCGTCGATCCCGAAACCGTCACTGCGCTGTGCGCCATCGCTTCGCCCGGCGACGCACTTCGGCTGTATCACCGCCTCGCCCGCATGCTGGGCGACAGCATCGGCGCGCTCGAGCTGCTGAGCGATTTCGGCATCAAACTGGTGACCGGCCATTTTTCGGATCTGAGCCTGCCTTTTTCTGAACACCACCCCTGGTATCTGCTGGTCGAGGCCAGCGGGCGGGCCGGGTTACGCGCCGATGTCGAAGATGCGCTATCGGTCTGCATGGCCGATGGTCTTCTGTCCGACGCGGTCCTGGCTGAATCGGAAAGCCAGCGGATGAAGCTTTGGGCGCTGCGCGAGAACACACCCGAGGCGAATCGACTGACAGGCGCCATTTGCAGCAGCGACACGTCGGTCGCCATTTCTCGTGTCGAGGCGTTCATCACCTTGGCCACTGAGACGGTGGCGAAGGTCCACCCCGGCCTTCGTATCAACAGCTACGGTCATATCGGCGACGGCAACATCCACCACAATGTTTTTCCTCCCGAAGGTGTGGCGAAGGCCGGGTTTATCGCAGCCAACCCGGGCATCATCGACGCGATCCGCATCGCGATCGACGAGGCCACGGTGCAATGCGCCGGCTCGATCAGCGCTGAACACGGCATTGGACGATTGAAAGTGGATGATTTACAGACCTATGCCAGCGCAGCGAAGATGAGCGCGATGCGGGCGATCAAGCAGGCGCTCGATCCCAACGGCATTCTCAACCCGGGCGTGCTGTTGAAATGAGGAGCACGGATGTCGCGTGATGCGCGAGGCGTCGGAAAGACTGTTTCAGAATGGGCGGCCGACGGTTTATTTTGCGACCTCTTTCATGACCGTTTTTCGATACGGCTGGCCTTCCGATTTGAATGCCCGCCGTCAGTGCAATGCTCAAAACCAGGAGCAGCAAATGAGCGTAAACAAGAAGATCGCGGATGATCTCGTTGCGAACAACATATCGTTCGTGACCACCGTGCCGTGCAAACAGCTTGCCGGCGTGATCGAGGAGATCGATCGGCACGACAAGATTCTGCATGTTCCTTCCAACAATGAAAACGAAGGTATGGGGCTGTGCGCCGGCGCCTTCATGGGCGGCAAGCGGCCTGCGATCATCATGCAGAACACGGCGATCGGTGTCACCATCAACACGCTGGCGACGCTCATCCAGTTTTACCGGATGCCGCTGCCCATGCTGATCAGCTATCGCGGCGAACTGCGCGAACCGGTGGCCTGCCAGGTTGAAATGGCCGTGCACACCAAAGCGCTGCTCGCGCAGCTCAACATACCAACCTATCACTTTCACAAGAAATCCGACGTCGAAGAACTCGACTTGATTCTGAAATATACGTTCATGTGCAACAAACCGGTCGCCATCTTGACCGATGCCAATTTCTGGGGAGGGTATGGAGAATGAATCGCTCTGAAATCTTGAAAGAAATCGCACCAATCCTTCGAGGCCAACTGGTGGTGTGCAATATCGGCCTGCCCAGCCAGGAATTGCACATGTTCGGTGATCAGCCGACCAATTTCTACATGCTCGGCACGATGGGTCTGTCTTCGTCCATCGGCTTCGGCCTGGCACTGGCGCAGAAGAAAAAGGTGATCTCGATTGACGGAGACGGCTCGGTTCTGACCAATCTTGGCACCTTGCCGACGATCGCCAACAACGTCGCGGACAACTACATCCTGCTGATCATCGACAACGGCAGTTATGGTTCCACGGGCGATCAACCCACCTATGCGGGCAAGAAAACTTCGCTGGCGGCGGTGGCCCGTGCCTGTGGTTGCGACAACGTGGTCGAAGTGAAAGCCGAAGACACTGGCAAGGCACTGAAAGAGGCGATCGCCGGGGACAAGATGACGATCATCGTGGCCAAGTGCGAAAGCGGCAATATCAAGGTCCCCGTGATCACGATGGACCCTGTGGTGATCCGCGACCGCTTCATGAAAGCTGTGGCGGCTTGATGGGCGGCGCTGCGCGAATTCATTCTGCCGAGGACGCGCGGCGCCTTGCTTCAAAGAACCTGCCGTGGATGGTTTTTGACTACATCGACGGCGCTGCGGGGGATGAGAGCGGGCTGCATCGCCTGCGCGCCGCATTTGAGTCGATCTGCTTGAGACCTCGAATCCTGACGGATGTCAGCCAGAGAGCGCTCGGGACAACGCTCTTCGGTGCGCGAACCAAACGACCCTTTGGCATTTCGCCCATGGCGATGTGCAACCTTGCAGCCCCCGGCGCCGATCTGATGTTGGCACGCCTGGCTGCGCGTGATGCTGTACCGCTCGGTGTTTCCACGGTTGCTTCCACCCCGCTGGAGAAATTGATTGAAACCGCCGAGGGACACGCGTGGTTTCAGCTCTATTTCAGTGGCGATGGAAGCGGCACATTCAAACTGGCGCAACGCGCCCAGGCCGCGGGTTATAAAACAATCGTGCTGACCGTCGATGTGGCCGAAGTGGGTCGTCGTCCGCGCGAGTTGCGGCATGGATTCACCATGCCGTTTCGAATCGGACCGCGCCAGTTCTTCGACTTTGCCATGCACCCGCGCTGGTCATTCGCAGGCCTCATCAAGGGTCGCCCGCAAATGGCGAATTTTCTGATGGACGGCTACACGTTCGACCGCACGGAAAGCCGCGCCAGGGCCGATTGGGGAACGCTCGAAAAGCTGCGGGCAATGTGGAAGGGGCAACTCGTGGTCAAAGGCGTACTGGACGCCGAAGACGCGCAAAAACTCAAAACCAAGGGCGTCGATGCGATCCAGGTCTCAAGCCATGGCGCGCGGCAGCTTGAAAGCGCTCCCCCTGCCATTGCCGCGCTGGTCAACATCCGGGCAGCCGTCGGCGCTGACTTTCCGCTGTTCTACGACAGCGGCCTGCGCTCGGGGGAAGACGTGCTGAAAGCGTGTGCGCTCGGAGCGGATTTCACGTTTTTTGGGCGCATTCTGCAGTTCGCAATCGCGGCCGCCGGGGAAGAGGGGCTGCTCCGCCTCTGGGATGTATTGAGCCAGGAACTCTCCATCGCGATGGCCCAAACGGGGCTTTGCTCGCTTGAAGACAAGCGCTTGAACCAGGTGCTGCTTGCCGAGCCGCCGCACGGCGTGAGCTTCGGTGACGGACCACTCGGATACCAAATCTCCAACATCCACACGGCGCAGCACGAATGTGTGCAGACGCTGGCGCGGGCGGGATGAACACGTGGGTTCGAGATGGCATCGTTTATCGGCGCCGCAATGTTGGCAGAGCTACGGAGCGCGATGAGCGAGCGAGCGTCGGCATGCGCTGCCCTGTTCTGCTTCATGTCCCCCGGGCCGGATTGACGCCTGAGCGCTCCGAGTCGAATCGCTCCGGCCCTCCTCCTTTACT
>JANNNE010000306.1:0-51550 GCA_031398385.1 Ideonella sp. | reverse complement strand
GCGTCCGAGTTGGTTGCCGGTGAACGTGACGCCCGGGTAATCGCCCGTCGCCAAAGGCTTGAGCTGGCACTTGAGCACGTCTTCGGCACGCGGCCCGCCAGCCACCTGCCGCGGCGACAGCGACGGCTTCAGGAAGCGGTTGGCATCGCAGACCGACATGTCGTAGACCTTGTTGGTCTGCGCCGCGTCCTCGGGCAGCAGGCAGAAGTCGCGGGTGTCGAAAGGTCCTGACCGCGGGCGCGAGTTGCGCACCTTCTGCTCGATGCTTGCGGTGCTGGTGTCGGCTTTCAGCGACGTCATCCACTGGTCCATCGCCAGGAAACCGTCCTGTGCGAGTGCGGGCGATGGCAGCAGACCGGTCCGTGCAAAGCGCCACAACGCCTGGTTCTGCGCGTCGCCCGCTGCCGCGGTGATGCGGTCGCGAATGGCCCAGCTGTACCACTGGTGGTGGATCGGGATGCTGCCCGGCGTCGCGCCCGGGGGCACGTTGGCCGGCAGGTTCGAATCATCCCATCCGCGCAGGTCCAGGATGGCCGTCTTGGCCAACTGCTTGCCGCTGGCGACGATGCCGGCGCGGTAGGCGATGTCGAGCGCCGCGGTGTCGGCCGTCGTGCGCTGCGCGCGCGGCGTTGAGTCGCGGTCCAGACCACCGACCAGCTCGTTCAGGGTCACGAACTCCTCGGCCGTGATCGACTGGTTGAGCAGCGCACGCAGTCCGTACTGCACGCCCACGTTGTCGCGTGGGTCTACGGGCACGTTCGCGCCCGGGACCTTCCCGAAGATCGGCTCGCCCCAGGCGGTGGCATTGCACCGGGGCAGGTTGGCGGTCGCCACCGGGTTGGCAGGATCGTAGACCGCGCTGTTGGGCAGCTCGCAGTTGTTGACGACGGTCGTTGATTGTGTGATGGCGCCGGTGGTGTTGTTGCTCACCAGACGCTGCTGGTAGAGGCCCGCCTTGGCATTGCTGCCAAAGGCGTTGTTCCAGGCGTGGCAGGCGGTCTGGTCGACGTGCCCGTTGATGGCGCTTTTCTTGGCGTCGATCTCAGCCTGGGTCAGACCGCCCCACAGGTTCAGGATGCCGGGCTTCTGGTAGGCCTCGACCAGCAGCACGCAGTCACCGACCTCCAGGCCCGTGGTTTCCGAATCCGGGTAGGTGCAGGTCGTGACCACGCCGTCGAGAATGCCCGGGTTGATCGATGCGTTCATGTTCGCGTTGATCGAGCCGCCCGAGCACCCGGTGCCGATCGTGAACTTGACCGGTCCGTAGGTGTCGCCGATGAGTTCCTTCATCATCATCGTCGTCTCGCTCATCAGCACGCGGTTCGAATTGCGTGCTGAGTCGCTCATGCTGTTGGTGGCGTACAGGTAGCCCCGCTTGAGCTGGTCTTCAGCCGAGGTCCAGCTCCCCTGCGGCCGAATCTGGCGTCGCGGCTGGCCGGTACTGGAGCCGAACGAATACCAGACCTTGCCGTTCCAGCCCGACTGTGGTGTCACCGGGTTCCACGGTTGGGCGGGGTTGGTGAGCACGGCGATGTCGTAGATGCCGCGGTTCAAGGTGCCACGCTCGACGCGAACGATGAAGGGAACGGTGACGCCGCTGTCGGTGGTGGTGGTGGCCAGGTCGGCCGGGGTCACACCCACCGTGTAGGGCTTGAAGCAGCCGTTCGCCGGCGCGGCAGGCTGGGCGGGCACGGTGGTGGCGGTGGCTCCAATGGTCCATACCGGATCAGGCAGACCACCGGTGCAGCCGGTCGGGTTGGCCGCGCTCAGGGGCGCCGAGGTCGTGCGGTAGTAGAACTTCGTTTCCGCCGCGATGTTGCAGCTGGCGTCCGGCGTGCCGGCAAGCCCGCTGGCCACGCTGGCCGGGGTGTTGCCGTTGACGGCCACGGGTGTGGGCGTGGCGCAGAAGAATGGCGTAACCCGGGCGCCGGAAATCAAACCGGCGCCGGGTGCCGCGTTGGTGAGGGTCAACTGCGCGGCGCGGGAGCCGTTCACTTGCGCCACCAGCAGGTTCTCGCCAGGGGCCAAACCACTGACCAGCCCGGTGATTCGTCCGTCGGCGCGCTTCGCGAAGGCGCTGGAGATGTCACGGTCGCCGACCTTCACGCTCAGACCGCTGGCGTCTGCGCCGGCCGGGGGCACGATCTCGACCAGGGCGTCGCCGCCGCTGACCAGATCAGCGCGCGTGGACAGTGTGCGGATCTCGACCGGGTTCTGGGGTTCGTCGCTGCTGCCACAGGCGCTCAGAACCAGCAACGCACTGCCGGTGGTGAAGAGGGCTGCGATACGAAGGCCGTGTTGCAAACGGCTCAGTTGCGGGGTGGGGTGAATGATCAAGTACGGCTCCTGGGTGCCTGCGGTGCAGGCTGTTGACTGGTCGAGCGGTGCCTTGCCGTGACTGCTGGTGATTTGCCAGCGTCGCGGCCTGCAGTGGTCAGCTCATGCGGCGCGTCTGAAAACGGCCGCGCCCAGTCTATGACGCCGCCGTTGCAATGACCACGCGGAAAACCCCTCTGGACAGGCATCCCACGCTCCACTTGGGGCGGCGGTTCCGAGAGTCGGCCGAGGTCGGGCATCAGCCACTGCTCGCCAAGGACGGCTCACGACACGACACCTCCATCGGATGTCGAGCGAGCCGATGCCGCTCAAGCCTTCGGCGCCTTTAACGGGTTAAGGACGTGCACGTCGAAGCCTGCAAAGTCGCCAGCGTTGCGCGTCACAACGGTGAGCTTGTGAACCATGGCTGTCGCCGCAATCATCGCGTCTTCGTACAGCGTGTCGGAACGGCGGTGCATCAGGCGCGCCCACACCCTGAATGTGCCGCCGTCCATGGGCAGCACGTTGTACGACTGGGAGACGAGGTCGAGCCAGGCTTCGATCTCGGCAGCTTTGACGGCATCCTGATCTCGCGTCAGTTCGACGCCGGCCTGGATTTCGCCGAGCGTGACCGCAGACACATGCAGGTCCGCATCCTCCATCGCCTGAAGCCATGCGACTACGCCGCCATGCGGGCGGGGTTTGCGCAGTTCTGAGACGATGTTGGTGTCGAGCAGGTACATGCGACTCAGCCTGCTGCGGTGACCTTGCGCCTCCGCGCGGATCCTCTTGCTGGAATAACGAGATCACCCCGGGCCTGATCCGACAGCAGCAGTTGCTTGAGCGACGGGCGCGCAGCAGCCTGTAGCCGGCGCCACTCGTCGACAGGTACCAGAACGGCGGCCTCGGTGCCGCGTTTGGTCACCATCTGGGGTCCCTCTGCCATGCAGGCCTCCAGGAACTCGCTGAATCGAGCCTTCGCGTCGTGTACGGGCCATGTCTGCATTCAGAGCTCAAAATGACTAGTCAATTGACTAGTTTATCAGGAGAGCGCTATCGCCGTCGCTGAGCTCATTGCGATAACGCGTCAGCCACATTCCATACAAGCTGCCTTCCAGCCAAAGCGAGCTGGGCGAGACCGCCTGTCGCTGTTTGGCGAAGGCGTCGCTGATGAGATCGCCCGCGCAAACCGAATTTCACCCGGCCATGTTGGTCAGCCCGGTCCCGGCCCTGCGACGGCTGCTGTTTGTCCACCGGGCGACAGCAGGTCCACTTCCCATTGATGTAGTCGCTGCGGTAGACCAGATCGCACACATAGATCACGGTCCCCGAGCTGTCGCAGACCACACGTCGCACCTCGGCGACCGGGGCGTTCTCGGAGATTGCCAGAGCCTGGGAGGCCTCGGGCCCTGCGGTCGAAACGGTCAGGGTTTGCGTGGCCTTGGCAATGCGGTCCCCGGCCAGATCGAGCAACGCGGGGATGATGAGCTCTTTGCGAAAACGCGTCGGCGACATCCTGAACACGCTGTCTTCCAGCCAGAGCGAGATCACCGAGATCGCCTGTCGCTGTTTGACGTGGATACGCCGGATGTGATGGTATCGGGATCGAGTTCCTGGGGGAGGGGGTTCTGACACCGGCGTGCATCCCGATTCGCGATGGGCTCAAGTATGTGTACTGCCGCAACGATCCCCCGATGCTGTTCGACCTCAGGAACGATCCCGACGAACTCGTCAATCTGGCGGGCAAGTCTGAACACGCGGAAGTCGAGCGATCGATGCACGAGGAGGTCCACGCGCGTTGGGACTACGCATCGGTGGAACGCGACATTCTTGATTCGCAACGGCGCAGGCTGTTCGTCCAGCAGTCGCTGTTGCAGGGGCAGTGGACTTCCTGGGACACCCAGTCGGTCAACGACGCTTCCAGGCAGTACGTCCGAGGTGCGGTCGATCCGAACACCACCGCGACCAAGGCGAAGCGGCGCTTTCCGTTCGTGCCGGCCGTCCCGCCAGATCATCCGCGCCAACGGCCCGATTCCGTGGAACCTGCCCGCGATTCGCAGAACGAGTGATTGACATGGGGCGTCCTCAGGCGTCGCCGCCTTGAGGCCCTGAGGTCAGCGCGCCGGATCAAACACCCTCAAGAACGCCCGCCGCGTCGTCGGCCCGTAGGTCCTGAAGTGTGGATCGGGGTTCTCGAGGTAGGCGGTGCGTTTTTGAGCGACCGCATCACGCGCGGTATATCGCTTGACCTCGGTCGGCGCGAGACCGTAGACCTGCGCGGCGTTGAGGCCGAAGATCCTGGCGCGCAACGCGGCTGTTATCTCGGGATAGCCGTGGCGCTGGCGCAGTTCGTCGGAAATCTGGAAGGTGCGGAAGGCCTGGATCTGGTCTTGTGGTGAGCCGTACCAGATCGAGTCGGTGCCCCACAACACGTTGTTCTCGCCGCAGGCCACGATCAGCTTGCCGAGCGCGTGCGCCGCCTGCTCGGGGTCGCGCATCAGAAAGCGCCAGGTGCTGCCGAGTTCGGCGTAGACATTGCTGTTCGGCTTGACCTGGTTCTGGTGCAGCGATGTGATCAGCGTATCGATGCCGTCGCTGTCGGCGCTGGCGTCGTAGGCTTTCTCGATCACGGTGCTGACGAATCCCGAGTGATAGATCAGGAAGTTGACATCCGGAAAGCGCCTGGCGACGATGCCGATGTCGCTGCACTGGCTGTGCTGGTAGGAGCGGCGTCCGAACGGCAGTCCCTTGTGGATGCAGATGTTCTTGACCCCGAGGGCGCGCGCCTTCTCGATGAATCGGATGCCGATATCGTCGTGCAGAAAATAGCCTTCGCCTCCCGGGCCGTATTGGGTGTAGGTCTTCCACGCGCTGACGCCCCATTTTTCGTGCAGTTCGTCCATGCCGTCGAGATCGCCGGGCTGGTTCGGGTTGACGCGTCCGTGCAGCAGCAGGCGGTGTGTGCCCTCCAGCTTGTCGACCAGCCGGCGCACATGGTCGGCAGCCTGGATCGTCACCGGCTCGGCCGTGCGGCTGGAAGGAACGAACGACAGCACCATCACGTCGGTATCGCTGTCCAGGAATACGTCTTTCAGAAAGACGTCGGCGTTCTTCGAGTTGCCTTTCGGCGTATCGATGAAGTGGCCCTGCACATCGAGTATGAATTCCTGCTTCGCAGGTCCGATCTGCGCGCGCGCGAGCTGCTGGTCCAGCGCCGCTTCGCTCGGCAGATCGAAGAAGCCCCCGGTCCGTCCGGCAGCCGCGTTGGCCGCGTTGAACGCGAGGAGGGTGCTCGCCACGCCACACGCCGAGGTCAGAAATGTCCGTTTGGAATTGCTCAGACGCCTGCAGTTTTCGGTCGCCGCCTGGTGCGCGAGGCGATTGGCTTCGAGGTTCGCCGGCCACAGCGGCACCGGCGCGAATTCGCCGTTCGAGGTGCTGTCGAGCTTGATCGGAAGGCGCGTGCCGTCGGGGTCGCTGTCGGGCATGGTGATGCTCCGGTTCGAACAAGAAACGCCGTCGGTTATCAGGGGCGAAGCCGTCGCCTGCACCGGCTCCGCCGATCAAGACGCCGACGACGCTGATTCTGCTCCAATGCTGCGGGACTCGGCTCTCATCAGTCCCGGTACGCAGGCAGGCAATCGGGCAGTCGGGCAGGCTGGATTGCGCTGTGTTCTGCACGCGGTCCATGGGGCCCTGATCAGCTGACGACATCGCCGCTGCTGGCGGCTACCTGGTGCCGACATCTGGTTTGTCGCCAGGCTCGGCGCCTCCGGGAGTGTTGCTGGGGGTTCGTCTCCGAGTCCCGCCGCCCATCCGACCAGGCCGCAGTCTGTCGCACGCCGCTGGTCCGGGCGTCGACGCAGGGCTAGGCTGCCCGCCACATGTTTGCGCCGCAGACAAACCGCAAAGGCACGGGAGCACATATGGGCAAGCTGATGAAGATCTGGGTCTTGTGGCTGGCGGCGACGCTGCCATTGATCGCGCCGCCTGTTACCGCTGCCGACAGCGGCGTCCAGGGCCACCTGGCCAGCGTCGGCTGGCTGAAGAAAAACAGGACGCGCCCGGACGTGGTTCTGGTCGACGCATCGCCTGCGCAGCTGCACCGACAGAGCCACATCGCCGGGGCCGTACCGTCGACGCTTTTCACGTTCGGGCCGAACGACCTGCCGGTCGAGGAGATCGAACGTCACCTGCGCGCCTGGGGGGTCGGCCCGGATCACCAGATCGTCCTGTACGACCAGGGCGGCACCTACATGGCGACGCGGCTGTTCTGGGATCTGGTGCATCACGGCCTGCCTGCCGAGCGCCTGTTGATCCTGGATGGTGGCCTGTCGAAGTGGCTTGCAGAAGGTGGCGCGGTGACTCAGGAGGCGACGCCGAAGCCGCAGCCGGGCATGGTCCGCATCACGAGCCTGAATCCCGACGTGCGGGTCAGACTGCCCGAGTTCCTGGCCGCCTCCGGCGACCCGCGCAACAACGTGCTGCTGGAGGCACTGGAACCAGGCTACTTCTATGGCGGTGCGGCCTTCTTCAACCGCGGCGGCCACGTGCCCCACGCGACGCTGATGCCGAGCGAGGACTTCTACAACGCCGACAAGACCTTCAAGTCGCCGCAGCAGATCCAACGCATGCTCGACCATCTGGGCATCAGGCGGGAGCAGCAGGTACTGACCTATTGCGGTGGCGGCGGCGCTGCCGCCGTGCCGTTCTTCTTCCTCAAGTACATGCTCAGCTACCCGAATGTCAAGCTGTTCCAGGAGTCGCAGATGGGCTGGCTGCAGGACGAACGCGAGCTGCCGCTCTGGACCTACGGCGATCCTCATCTGGCGCGCGACACACCGTGGCTGAAGGCCTGGGGCAGCCCGATGCTGAAGGCTTTCGGACTGTCGAAAGTGAGCATCGTCGACGTGCGGGCCGACGATGCCTTTCAGCTCGGCCATTTGCCGCTGGCAGTGAATCTGCCTGCGCAGGCGTTCAGCGACCATCGCCAGCATCCTGCCACACTGGCCACCCTGTTGGGTCAGGCCGGCGTCGACCGTGCGCACGAGGCGGTGGTGGTCTCCGAGGGCGGGCTCAACGAACGCTCGGCGCTGGCCTTCCTGCTGCTCGAAAGCCTCGGGCAGCAGAAGGTGTCGATCTTCATGGACAGCATCGAGCGTTGGGCCGAACTCGGCCAGGAGGTGGCGCGGCCAGCCGTGGCAACTGCCGGCAAGGCATCTGCTCCGTCAGCCACGCCCGGCGTGCCCGTCGCGCCTTATGACGCGGCCAAGGCGCGGCACGGCATCGTCGTCAGCGACCCTGCGAGCAGCCCGAGTCTGTTCCCGAGGGTCTACCTCGCCTCAGGCGCGCGGCTGCCGGGTCGGGTTCCCGAGGGCCCGGTGGTGCACTTGCCGTATACCAAGCTTTTGAATGCCGACGGCACACCCAAGGCCGCCAAGGACATCTGGACTACGCTGTCCAAGGCCGGGGTGCCGCGTTACGCCCAGATCGTCGCCTTCGCCGACACGCCGGGCGAAGCAGCGGTCAACTACGTGGTCTTGCGCTTGATGGGGTTTGCCGACGTCAAGGTGTGGGCGCCTTGAGGTTTTGCAATTGGGATCGGTGCGGATGCAATGTCATCGCTGGCGTCTGAGTCGTCGCGGCTCAGTCCCTTCGACGGCCTGCTTCGGCCGCGTGAATTGCGCGCTACAAACGAAATCAGGCTGACCACAATCACGACTACGATGCAGGATAAACAGGGCTGAAAGACACCGGTGAACCCATCCAGCAACGACGACAACCGATCGGTAGCCCTCTATTGGGATTTCGAGAACCTGCACGCCGGTCTGATGGAAGCCCGATATGGCGAGGGTGCCTATGCGAAGCAGGACAACCGATTCAAGCCGCAGGAGCCGCTGATCGACGTGCAGGCGCTGGTCGAACTCGGCGCCTCGTTCGGCCCGGTCGCCATCAACCGCGCCTACGGCAACTGGCAGTTTTCCGGCCGCTACCGCGATGCGCTGCTGCAGAGCGCGGTCGAACTGATCCAGCTGTTTCCGCCCGGCGCGTCGGCCAAGAACGGTGCCGACATCAAGCTGTGCCTCGACGCGACCGAAGACATCAGCCGTTTCGCCCACATCGGCACGGTGATCATCATTGGCGGCGACAGCGATTTCATGCCGGTCGCGCAGAAGATCAAGGCGGCCGGCCGCATCCTGATCGGCATTGGCAACCGCCGCAACACCAACCGGCACTGGGCCAAGAGCTGCCACGAATTCCGTTACTACGAAAGCCTGGTCGAAGCGCCTGCGGTCGAAGGCGAGCCGGGAACAGGCACCGATGCCGCTGGCGCGCTGCCTGCCCCAGCAGCGCCGCCGCCGGACCCTGCGGCCGAGATGCTCAAACGTGCGGTGCGACTGCTCGCCGAATCGAAGGGCGAGGCCTGGGTCAACAAGGCCAACATCTGGCCGATGATCAAGAGGCTGGATCCGACCTTCGACCCCAAGGACCACGGACACGATGACTTCGCCGATCTGATCAAGGCGATGGATCAGATCGTCGAGATCAGGAAGGGCGACAAGGATCACCTGGTCCGGCTGCGTTGAAGACATCGGTGCCCGTGCCGACGCAGCGCTCGATGTTCGGCGCCGATGTCGGTACCGCTCAGTGACTTTGTCGTCAAGGCGTCGGGATGACCGTCCGGCAGTCTTCCTGCTTGTCGTCGCAGATGCGGTAGCCATTGGCCGCATCAACTCCGCCGGTGATGCTCATCAAGGCTAGGGATTGCAGGTGGTACCGGACAGGCTACGCTGGTTCGCGAACATCCGACCCACAACCGCTGTGCGCACAAGAAGGGGAGCCCGCATGACAAGCATCCGAGGTTACGCGCTGATTTCGCTGTTGGCGCTCCTGGTGGCGGGGTGTTCGACGCCTTACCTGGTGCCGGTGTTCGAGTCTCGCCCGGCCGGCCAGACCGAATTCCCCGGCATCGCTCAACTGGTCGCCCAGACGCCGGATCGATCGATCGACGTGCTGATGATGCACGGCATGTGTACACACGACGCATCCTGGGCGCGCGACAGCATCGCGAGTCTGAGCAGGCTTCTGGGTGGTCCCGAAGCGCCCCGGATCGACCCGGAGCCGGTTGCCGAAACGAAGACGACCTTGTATCGCGCGTCGATTCCGACCCGGCACGGCGAGGTCAGGGCCAGCGCAATCGTCTGGTCGCCGGTCGTGGCGCAGTTGAAGAGCCAACTCTGCTACGACCAGACGAACAAGTCGGCGCAATGCAAGGCCATCGCACCGGATGCGCCGCCTTATCCGTATCGGCGCGCCACCTTGAACCGGGCGCTGAAGGACGACCTGTTGAACGATTGCCTGGCCGACGCGCTGATCTACCAGGGCAAGTCGCGCGCCGCGATCGTCCTGCAGTTGCAGCGGGCGCTGCTGGCCGCATCGACGCCGCGCGGAGCCCGCCTCGCCAAGCAGGGCCTGCTCGGCGCCGCCGGTGCCGAGGTCAGACCGATCGTCTTCATTTCGGAAAGCCTGGGCAGCAAGATGGCATTCGACGCCATCATCAAGCTGCAAACCAGCGCAGACGATGCAGAAAAAGCGGCGGGGAGCCGACTGTTTGATCGGTTCGTGCAGATCTTCATGGGCGCAAACCAGTTGCCGATCCTGGCACTGGCGGATCAGGAAATCGAGACCACGCTGAAGGCGCGAAGTGTGCCGGACTACCCGGCCGACCCGCTCGGTGAACTGCTGGGCAAGCGCAAGTCCGTCTTGTCTGTCATGGGGGTGCGCCAACCCCGGGTCATCGCGTTCACCGATCCGAACGACCTGCTCTCGTATGCGCTGGCCCGGTCCACGCAGGTGGAGCCTTTCAGTCTGGTCGACGCCATCGTGTCGAACCAGAAAACGCTGTTCGGCTACCTCGAACGACCGGACACAGCTCACACCGCCTACCTTCAGAATGAAGCGGTCAACCGGCTGATGGCCTGTGGGACGAGCGGCTGTCAGTAGCGTATTCGGGTTGAGATCTCCCGAAAAACAAGGGGCTTGACATCTGTGAACCGGGAGCTTTGGTGATGGCAACATATATCGGACGACACAACCATCGCAGGCATCTCGTCGTCCAGGGATTGATTCGATCCCCCGAGCGTTACGACCGGTACTACGACATCGCTTGGGAGGCGCTCAGCCGAGGCGTGCTGCCATTCGCGACCCTGCCGGCCGATCGTCTGATGTTCCGGAAATCGGACCGCGACATCGAACAATCTCGAACAATCGCACCGGCGGCGCACAGTTCGAATTCGGTTTCGGTTCGCTACAGCGGGGTCCGGCTGCAGGGCAATGCCGGCCAAGGTGCTCTTTACCTGGCTTCGCTCGCCGCGCTGCTTCGAGAACATGTCCACTATGGCGGCAACTCCGATCCCCTGAAGAACCCGCTGATTCCCGCCCGCGCGCCGGATCAGACAATGCTGGCTGCCAAGCGCATCATGGCTGGGCAGCACACACCCAGCGGGTCAGTCAACAACCCCTTTCATGCATACCGGCTGACCAAGGCGCTGCGGCTTGCCGACATCCGCGTCATGGCGCTGTCAAGGTTGTTTGGGGGCGTATTGGCGACCGCAAGTTCTCGCACCAGGTTTGGCCTTCCCGCGCAGACCACGCCGGATCTGATGGTGCAGACTGTCCTGGATCCACAGGATTACAGTGCCGCGCGCGGAATTGCGGACGCGCTTTTCGACCACAGCGGCGCAACCGGTCTGGCCGGATTGGTTGCTACGTCTGCGCGTGGCGACTCCGACGGTGGCAACATCCTGTATGCGCATGGGGACGGTGTCGAGGGTTTTGTCTATGCGCTGTTCGGTGCCCCCGGTCAAGTGTTGTCGGCCTTGACACCCGTCGCGTCGTATCCGTCTTTCAACGCCCTGACCGAGGCCGCCAAAATGATGCCCGGGTTTCAGTGGATCGCGTGAACAACGGGTGATTTCGTGCAGCTTATGCCGTTCCCTATCGTGGCAGCGAAGTGGCCAGAAACCGCGCATGGCCCCGGTCAGTTCATCGGCAAATCCTCCGGCCTCTCATCCACAATTTTCAGCTCTCCGGGATCCTGGAAACGCAGTTGGTGGTCCGCTCCGCGACGCGCGTGATCACAGCTTGTGCGTCGACAACAGGATGCTGGTCTCGCTGTTCGAAATGCCGGGTACCGCTCGGATTTCGTTGAGGACTTTGTCGAACTGTTCCAGCGTATCGGTGCGCAGCTCGGCGATCAGGTCCCAGCGGCCATTGGTGGTGTGCAGCGCGACCACGTTCGGCAGGCCGCGAAGGGTGCGGCGCACCGTTTCGCCGTGTGAGCCCTCGACTTCGATGCTGGTCATCGCGCGGATGCGGTGCAGTTCGGCGTCGGGGCGCAGTCGCACCGAGTAGCCGACGATGGTGCCGTCCTGTTCGAGCCGGCTGATCCGGTTCTGCACGGTGGCGCGCGCGACCCGCAGTTTCCTGGCGATTGCCACCACCGACATCCGCGCATCGTCACGCAGCAGGGCAATCAGCTGCCGATCGGTATCGTCCAAATGATCTCCGCTTTTCGACAACATGCTTTATTAAGATATCAAAATGATAGTTAATTTGATTAATGTGTCAAGTTGCATGCTTCAAATTGGCATCTGATCGCGCAAGAATCGCTGATCGCCAGCGCGCCCCGCGCTGACAACCCGAGGAGCTGCAAATGACCCGATTCATCGATGTGCCCACGATGTCGGACCTGGTGCGCCAGATTGGCGTGAGGCGTTTCATCGCCGAGTTGGCCGATGTGATCGAGCACGATTTTGTCCGCTGGCCGGAGTTCGAAAAGTGCGCGCGGGTGGCGAATCATTCGGAGATCGGCGTGATCGAGTTGATGCCGGTTTCCAACGGCAGCAGCTACGCGTTCAAGTATGTCAACGGCCACCCGAGCAATACCCACCACGGGCTGTATACCGTGATGGCATTCGGCGTGCTGGCCGATGTGGAAACCGGTTTTCCAGTGCTGTTGTCCGAACTGACGATCGCGACGGCGCTGCGCACCTGTGCCACCTCGCTGATGGCAGCGCGCGCGTTGGCACGCCCCGATTCACGCCGCATGGCCCTGATCGGCAATGGCGCGCAGAGCGAATTCCAGGCGCTGGCCTTCCATAGCCAGCTCGGCATCAACGAGATCGCGGTCTACGACGTCGACCCTCAGGCAACCGACAAGCTGGTTCGCAACCTGGCCGCCTACCCGGCGCTGAAGATCATCCGTGCGGCATCGGTTGCTGACGCGGTGCGGGGCGCAGACATCGTCACCACCGTCACCGCAGACAAGACGCTAGCCACCATCCTGACGCCCGACATGATCGAGCCGGGCATGCACATCAACGGCGTGGGCGGCGACTGCCCCGGCAAGACCGAGCTGCATGCCGATGTGTTGCGCGGCGCGCGCGTGTTCGTCGAATACGAGCCGCAGACCCGCATCGAAGGCGACATTCAGCAGTTGCCGGCCGATTTTCCAGTGGTCGATCTGTGGCGTGTGCTGGCCGGAACCGAAGTGGGTCGGCAAGACGACGCTCAGGTGACCGTGTTCGATTCGGTCGGCTTTGCGCTTGAAGACTATTCGGTGCTGCGTTATGTCCACCAGCAGGCGGCGCGCCTGGGGCTGGGCTGCGAGGTCGAACTGGTGCCGGCGGCCGAGGATCCGAAGGATTTGTTCAGGCATATCCGCCGCGCGGCCTCACCGGACGCTCTGGGCGCACCGGACTGGTCGGCAGCGCCGTCGCAGCGGCAGCGGGTGGCCGAATTAGCCGCCTGAGCCGGGTAGGCGATGGCCGGCGGATCCGTTCAGCTGATTGCCTGGCGGGTGGTTCGGTGCGATGAAGCCGCGTTCCCTCGGACGATGTAGTTGCACAGGCTCAGCCAGAAGCCGGCCAGGATGGCTGCCGCCAGCACATCGCTGAGGTAGTGCGCGCCGAGATACATCCGGCTGAATGCGACCAGCAGAATCATCGTGATCGGCAAGCTCAGCGCAACCAGCCGAGCTGGTGTGCGGTGGCGCATGGCCGTCAGGTAGATGGCGATGAAACCGTAGAGCAGCGTCGCCGCCGCGACATGGCCGCTCGGAAAACTGAAGCTGGTGAAGGCGGGCAACACCGCCTGGTCGTCGACAAACCGGGCGCGAACGAACAGGTGCTTCAGCGTCATGTTCAGCGTGGTCCCACCGGCGGCAGCCAACACGAAGCTTGCCAGCCATCGGTACTGACCTCGCACCAGCAGCCACAGCCCGACACCGATCATCAGCATGGTCACCGGCACCGGGTTGTGAAGCTGCGTGACGACCAGCAGCGCATCGGTCAGCGGCAGTGTCCGGTGTTGCTGCAGCCACTGGACGAGTACCAGATCGAGCCGGGACAGCGGTCCCTGCGAATAAACCTGCCAGGCGAACAGGCCGAAGGCGCCGAGCATCGACACCATCCCGGCAATCACGCCGACCGGCGGCCCGTTGCCGCGTTCGATCCACAGACGACCACTCAAGCCGCCCGCTGCGACCAGCGCCAGAAGCGCCAACAAGCCCGGCCAGGGTGCGTCTGGCCCGAGAAGTTCGGAGAGGGATGACATAGGGACACTCATTCTGACCCCCGGGCCGAATCGCCGACCCACCTGGTCACGATCCAAGCCAGTACCGCGCGATCGACCCCGAGCGTCTTGTCTTCTGCGGGCCGAGCGCGGCGGCGGCATCGATCGTGACGCTACGAGGCGGTGTTCTGTGAGGGTTCAGTCGCGATTCGTTGTAAGCCCCCAGCCATCGCGCCTGACGGCGACTCCCACAAAAGGGCAGCGGCTTCGGCCCGTCCGCGGATATTCGGTGGGAGCGCCTTCAGGCGCGATAGCGACACACTCGGCACCGTCCCCATCTAGAAGGCCGACCCAGACGCTGTTGAGTCTGCCCGCTACCGACCTTGCTGCGCGAGGTAATGCGCCAACGCATCGAGGTCGCCATCCGTCAATCCATAAAGCGCCGCCGACATCGCGGTGTCGCGCCCGGGCTCCGGCTGGTCGCGGTACATCTTCATCGTTGGCAGCAGGTAGGCCTCGGACTGGCCGGCCAGGCGCGGCACCTGGTTCTGGCCGACATATGCGGGCAGGTGACAGGTGCCACACAAGGCGCGGTTGGCCACCTCGGCACCGGCCTTGAACTTGTCGGGCTGCCGCTGCGCTTGCGGCGCCGCAACCGCCTGCGCGGTGAAGTGCCTGGCCAGCGCGATGATCTGCTCGTCGTTCACACTGCCCATCACGGCCTTCATCGCCGGCACGTCGCGCAGTCCTTCGCGGATAAGCACCAACTGGTTCTCGAGAAAAACGCGCGGCTGGCCGGCGATTGACGGGATCGCCGGCACGACCGAATTGCCGTTGGGCCCATGGCATGCCGCGCAAGTCTCTGGCCCGATCGTTTGCGCCAGCGCGGCACCGCCGGCGAGCATCACACCCGCCAGCAGCGCCACACCCGCGCTACTTCGCATAACTGATGCGGTAGATGGCGCCGAGTTGTTCGTCGCTGATCAGCATCGAACCGTCAGGCAGTTGCAGGAAGTAGGTCGGACGACCGCTGAAGTTGTCGTTGCTCGGATCCAGAAAACCGGTCATGAAGGCCTGGATCCGCGGATTGTTGCCCTGCGCGTCGGTGCGCACCGTCACCACGTCGTAGCCGAACTTCTGGGTGCGGTTCCACGAGCCTTTGCGCGCGACGAACATCGCGTTGCGGTATTCGGCCGGGAACATGCTACCGGTGTAGAAATACACCCCCATCGCCGCCGCGTGTGGACCCATGGTCTGCACCGGCAGTGTGACGCCGTCGCAGGCATTGGCCTTCGGAAAGTCGCGGTCGTTCAGCCCCTGCGCATGGCAATACGGAAAGCCGAAGTTCAGGCCGACCTTGGTCATGCGGTTCAGCTCGTCGGCCGGGCCGTCGTCACCCATCCAGTCTCGGCCGTGGTCGGTGAACCACATCTCCTTGGTCTCGGGATGCCAGTCGAAACCTTGCGTGTTGCGCACGCCGCGGGCGATCACCTCCATGCCCGAGCCATCCGGGTTGTAGCGGCGGATCTGCGCGTACTCCTGACCAGGCTCGCAGATGTTGCACGGTGCGCCGAACGGCACGTAGAGTTTGCCGTCCGGACCGAAGGCCAGGTATTTCCAGTTGTGATGTTGTTCCTTCGGCAGCTTGAAAGCCGCGGTCATGTCGACCGGGGCGGCGCCGGGATTGGTGGCGATGCCGTCGTAGCGCAGCACCTTGTCGATGGCCATCACGTACAGCTGGCCATTGGCATAGGCCACGCCCGAAGGCTGCACCAGCTTGTCGACCAATACTCGGCTGGTGCGCGCGCTCCCGTTGTCGGTCACTTCATAGACCCGGCCGATGCCGCGCGTGCCGATGTAGACCTTGCCGTTCTCGGCGCGGGTCATCGCCCGCACGCCCGGCATGCCACTGGCCCAGACCTCGGCCTTGAAGCCCGGCGGCAGCTTGAAGCTGGTCACCGGAATCTCGCTGACCGGCGTGGCCGTGAGTTTGCCGGCCACCGGTGCCAGCGTCGATCGGGCCTGGTCGGCTTGCCGACCTTGTTGCCAGGCTGGTGCGGCAGCCGCGGCGGGCGCGGCAGCCGAAGCGGCGGGCGGCGGGGTCTGGCAAGCGGCCAGCAGCGACAGTGTCGCGATGCTCAGGGCGGTACGGGTCAGCATGTCGGTGTCTCCTTGATGTGGTTCTTGTCTTGTTGCTCGAAAGAGCCGACCGATGATAGCCACACATTCGAGACCCCGCGCGAGTCGCTGCCGGCTCGGTGCGGGGGGGGTCGAACTGATGCTCAGGATCGCCACCAGAGCAAGCACGGTCCAGAGCACCGGGTTGCCCCACGGCGCCTGATTCACGCGCTCTTAGACTGCGTGGGCCAGCACATACGTCACCACCGTCGCCGTGAGGCCGAACAGCGGCGTCGCCGACAAGTAGATCCACAGTTCGACGAACTTTTCCATCGCCGGCCTATCCGCTGCGCCGCCACAGCCTGTTCAACAACAGTGCCGTGATCGACATGCCGATCCAGGTCGACAACACGACCACCAGCAGCACTCGAAACCCGAACTGCGCCAGCAGATCCAGGTGCGCCATCACACCGACACCGACCGGCACGAACAGCAGCGACAGGCGACCCAACAAGGCCTCGGCGGCGATGCCGACCGGCTTGCGCACGATTGGCAGATTCAGCGCTGCGAGCAGGATCAGCATGCCGATGACCGGCCCCGGTACACGCAGCAACAAGCCGCGCGCCACCAACTCGCCTGCCGATTGGCACAACATCAGCCACGCGATACCCTGCAGGAAGTTCACAATACTGTCGCTGGCCGCGCGGACGTGGCCGAATGGCAGGGCGCCAATCGTGCAAGTCGCGGTTTCACGAGGTCTCGCATGTGGAGTCAGCCGGGTTGACGCAGGGTCGGATCGTACGCGAAGCGTCAATGAGTCGACGTGTCAACCGTCCGGGTTGATACTCCCTCTGACATGACAACCCCTGCCCAGTTTCCGGACAACGAAACGGATCGCCTGGCACGGCTGCGTGAACTGCTGGTCCTCGACTCCGAACCGGAAGCAGTGTTCGACAGCCTCGTGCAGCTGGCCAGCGAGCTATGCGGCACACCGATTGCACTGCTGAGCCTGATCGACGCGGATCGGCAGTGGTTCAAGGCCGGGATCGGATTGCCCGGCGTACGCGAGACGCCGCGTGACATCGCGTTCTGCGCCCACGCAATCCTGGATGATGGCGTGTTCGAGATTGCGGACGCAAGCCAGGACCCGCGCTTCTGCGACAACCCGCTCGTGACCGGGGCGCCCGCCATCCGCTTCTACGCGGGAGCGCCGTTGCAGCTGGAGGGCGGTGAACGCATCGGGACCCTGTGCGTGATCGACAGCAAGGCGCACCACCTTGATGCGGGCCAGATCCGCGCCTTGCAATCGCTGGCGCGAATCGCCACCCAAATGTTGCAGATGCGTCGCGACCTGATCGAGCGCGCGCTGAAGGCGCGCAGCGCCTACGAACAGGCGCTGATCGCCAGCGAGGCACAGCATCGCGCGATCAACGAGGAACAGAGCGAACTGGTCTCGTTGGCGCGGCCCGATGGGGTGCTCGTCTACGTCAACCCGGCCTACGCACGCCAGTTTGGTCGAGCGCCAGCCGAGCTGGTTGGCCGCAGCCTGTTTGACATGGTCGAGGCGACCGATCGGGAGGCGGTGCAGGCCCGTCTGGCGCAGGTGCTCTCGACCGGCAAGATCGAACACAGCCAGAACCGCATGCAGGCCCCCGATGGCAGCGAGCTGTGGGTGGACTGGTCGAACAGCGTTCAGCGCGATGCGGCCGACGCCCCGCTGCTGCGCTCAGTGGGCCGCGACGTGACGGCGCAGATTCAGGCCGAAACGGCGCTGCGCGCGAGCGAGGATTTCCTGTCGCGAACCGGCCGGGTGGCCGGGGTGGGTGGGTGGGAGCTGGATCTGCGGGCGGGCAAGCTGAGCTGGTCCGAACAGACGCGCCGCATCCACGAGGTCGGGCCCGACTATGTGCCGACGCTCCAGTCCGGCCTCGACTTCTACGCGCCCGAGTCCCGATCGGTGATCGAGATGGCGGTGCAGCGTGCCATGGATCGCGGCGAGGGCTGGGATCTGGAGTTGCCGTTGATCACCGCGACCGGGCGATCAATCTGGACCCGTGCGGTTGGTGAGGTCGAGTTCGACGACGCTCAGCCGATTCGTCTGGTGGGTGCGCTCCAGGACATCACCGAGCGCAAGCTGCTCGAGCAGCGAATCGACGAGAGCGAGGATTTTGTGCGCCGCATCACCGACAACCTGCCGGTGCGCATTGCTTACATCGACCACGATCAGCGCTACCGCTTTGTCAACCTGGCGGACTGCCGCCATTTCGACCGCGAACGCGAGACCATCATCGGGGCGACTCGGCGCGAGCTGCTCCCCGAAGCGGACGATCCAGACATGCAACTGCGGCTGGTTCGGGCCCTCGCTGGCGAGGCCCAACAGTTCGAATTCGACGAGACCGCCGGAAAGAATCTGCTGCGCATCGAAAGTCGCCTCATCCCCGACGTCGCTGCAAGCGGCGTCGTGCGCGGTGTCTATTCGATTGGCTTCGACATCACCGAGCGCAGCCGGTCCGAGCGCGAGATACAGCGTCAAACCACCACCATGCGCGCGGTTATCGAGGCCATGCCGGCGATCGTGTCGGTGGTCGATCGCAATCTGCGTTATCGCTTCGTCAACAGCGCCTTCGAGCGCTGGTACGGGGTCGGACGCGACGAGGTCGTGGGGCGCCATGCACGAGCGGTGCTGGAGCAATCGGAGGCCGAACGCAGCGCCGCCTGGGCGCAGCGTGCGCTGGCCGGCGAGACGGTGCAGTTCGAGCGCGCCTATCCGAAACGCCCCGGTGCGCCGCACCTCGCGGTGAGCTACATCCCCTTGCATTTGCAGGACGGCAGCATCGACGGCTTCGTGATCGTCGCACTCGACATCACGCCGCATCGGAATGAAGCGGTTCGGCTGCAGCGGCTCGCCGAGCGGGACCCGCTGACCGGGCTGCTGAACCGGACCGGCTTCGAGGCGCGCCTCGAACAGACATTCAAAAATGGCAATGGGCCGACCAGTGCGCTGCTGTATGTCGACCTTGATCACTTCAAGGCGGTGAACGACAACCACGGCCATGCCAGCGGTGACAAGGTGCTGCAGCTGTTCGCGCAACGCCTGGTCAGGTTGGTTCGCCCGTCCGATTCGGTCGCGCGCCTGGGCGGTGACGAGTTCGCATTGCTGCTGACCGGTGTGCACGAACTGGCCAACGCCCAATCGGTCGCAGCCAAGGTGGTGGCAGCCGGGCAGCTGCCGTTCAAGGTAGGCACCAATCAACTGCAGATTGGTGCCAGCGTTGGCGTCGTGCATGACGCCGATCCAACCCAGGGTGGCAGTGATCTGCTGGCCCGTGCCGACAAAGCGATGTACCGGGCCAAGGAGGGCGGGCGCGGCCGATCCACGATCTGAAGCGCAGCCGCCCGCCGCTCACCCGACAGCGAATACGTCAACCTCCGCTCAGCAATTCGCCGGGCTTTGACCGGCGGCATCGAATTCGAGCGTCTTGCCGGACAACGGGATCAGTACCGGCACCTTGCTGGCCTTGATGAAGGCCTCGGTCTTGCTGCCCGCTCTGACCTTGCCGTCGACGGTGGCGACTTCATTGGCGTGCGATGCCAACTCCGAGGCCGGCTTCACCAGTTCGTTGATGACGTAGGCCGCCTCGACCGGACCGGTGGTGAATCCGTCTGCGATGTTCATCGCCGCGAGTTTCGCGTTGTAGTGGCCGCGAACCACCAGATCCTGATCGGCCGTGATACCGGTATCGCCGCGCACGCAGAAACCCCGTTTGCTGACCCGCTCCAGCAGCCCCTGCTTCTGGAGTTCACCCAGCGCCAGTCGCAGGGGGGTTCTCGGCACGCCCATTGCGGGCGCGAACTTCAGTTCCAGAATCCCGCCCCGCCGGGATAACGATATATTTTGGCATCCTGACCCACCACGTGGTCGGCCTTCGACCAACGGCCCCAACCGACCAACGTTGAAAACTGCAAACGAACTGCGAAGGCGTCAAGGAAGTGACCCAGCGACGAATCGAAGACCGCGACGACATTCAGGACACCGAGCCCTTTATCCGGGATGCCGACCAGGCGGCGCCAGTCGCCAACCGGCCGAAGAGCCAGCGCGTTGACAGCGCGGGCCCCAGTGGCCTGGAAGCCGCCACCGACCGATCGCGTCGAACCATCCATCGATGCGCGGCGATCGACAAGCACCGCAACGACGCTGATCGGGAACGCCCGCTGTCGAAGATCCGTCGATCGGAACTTGGCAGCCTGCGCGCACGCCTGCTGATGAGAAGTGTTGCCGTTTGCGCAGCCATTCTGGCGCTGATCTTGTTCCTCCACTTCGTTGCCTTGCCGCTATCCGAAAACGTCTAACACACCCGTTCGGACGTTGAAGCGGCACCTTAGACTAAAGCCCTGCACCACGCGGCACCTTCGCTGCTGTCGATCGAGTTCAAGGGCAGGCATGAAACGACTGATGTTTTGCTTTCGATCCTGGCTGGCGGGTGCGGGGCTGGCCGTTGTCGCGACGGCGGCGTCTGCGACCACGATCGAATCCTTCAGCCCGCAAGGCGAGGTGGCGGAGGTGCGGCAGGTCGTGCTGCGCTTCTCCGAAGACGTGGTGCCGCTCGGCGAGCCTCGGCTGCTTGACCCGATGGCGGTCCGCTGCACCGGAGGCGCTACCCAGGGCAAGGGTCGGTGGGTGAATGCCCGGTCATGGGTTTACGACTTTCCGGAGCCCCTGCCGCCAGGCAGCCGCTGCACCATCAAGCTGCGCAACGAGTGGAAGCCGCTGGCTTCCGCGTCGGCACTGAGCGGTCGCACCGAGTTCGGTTTCAACACCGGCGGGCCTGCGGTGCTGTCGGCATCGCCATACGAAGGGTCGATGATCGAGGAGAATCAGCACTTTCTGCTGCGCCTCAACGGCCCGGCAGTCGATGCGACCGTCACCGCAAACACCTGGTGCGAGGTCGAGGGCATCGGCGAGCGCCAGCCGGTGCTACTCGTCGGTGGCCCTGCGCGCGACGCGGTGTTGCAGGCGCGCCGTCTGACCGGCGCCAAGGCGGCGCGTGTGTTGCTGCTGCGCTGCCCGCGGCCGCTGCCCGGCAACGCGGCGGTGCGGCTGATCTGGGGCCGCGGCATTGCGGCCAGGGCCGATCCGAAACTGCTCACCACCATCGAGCAATCGTTCTCGTTCCAGGTTCGTGCGGCATTCACGGCCGAGTTCAGCTGCGAGCGCGAACGCGCTGCCGCCGATTGCCTGCCGATCCGGCCGATCACGCTGCGATTCTCCGCGCCGGTGAAACGAGAGCTGGCGGCGCAGGTGCGGCTGATCGGCGCCGACGGCAAGGCCATCGAACCGAAATTCGACCCGGACGACAAGACGCCCGAACTCAGCGACATCCAGTTCCCGCTGCCGATGCCGATCAACGCGCGGCTGCGCCTGGAGATGCCGAAGGCAATGCAGGACGTGACCGGCCGCGCGCTTGCCAATGCCGCGAGTTTTCCGCTCGAGGTGCGGACCGGCGATGCGCCGCCGATCGCCAAGTTCGCTGCCGCCCCGTTCGGCATCGTCGAAAGCGCCGATCCGGTGGTGCCGCTCACGTTGCGCCATGTACAGGGGGATCTGCGCACCACGTCTGGCCAGCAAACCGGGGCCGGCAGCGGCGTCCGCGTCAAGCGCATCGATGGCGACGCCGACATCCTGGCCTGGTACAACCGCCTGCAGCGTTTCCACGAAGGCACGCTGTCGGCCGAAGCCGCCGGGCTTCCCAAGGCGCAATGGACGGTGATCGAACGCGAACGCGATGCGCGCGGTCGAGTCATCGAACGGCGGGTTGAGCGGCAGGTCGGCACCCGCGAGTTGTCGCTGCTCAACAAGCTGCCCGAAGCCAAGCGCCTGGAACTGCCGCACTTGCATGGCGGCGACCCGCGGCCGTTCGAGGTGGTCGGCATCCCGCTCGGCGAGCCCGGGTACCACGTCGTTGAGATCGAATCGGCGCGCCTCGGCCAGGCGCTGCTCGACAAGCGTGCGCCCTTGTTCGTGCGCAGCGGGGTGCTGGTCACCAACCTGGGCGTTCATTTCAAGCTGGGGCGTGAAAACAGCCTGGTCTGGGTGACCAGTCTCGATCGCGGGCAGGTGGTAGCGAATGCCGAGGTGGCGGTCTACACCTGCACCGGCAAGCCACTCTGGAACGGCCGGACCGATGTGCGCGGACTGGCGCCGATCAAGCTGGCGCTCGATCCCGACATGGGTGAATGTCCCGGCGAATCGGGCTTTTTCGTGACCGCGCGACGCATCGTTCCAGACGGCCCGTTCAAGGGTCGAAGCGATGTCTCGTTTGTCTTCAGCCACTGGCAGAAGGGTATCGAAGGCTGGCGTTTCGGATTGCCGACCGCCAGCGGTCCGCAGCCGGAGATGCGCACCCACACCGTATTCGACCGCAGCCTGTTGCGGGCCGGCGAGACGGTATCGATGAAACATTTCGCGCGCCTGGAAACCGGCGCCGGCCTGGCCGCCGTTCCGCCGGCCGATCTGCCGAGCCGGATCAAGATCGTGCACCAGGGCAGCGGCGAAGAAGTCGTGCAGCCGCTGCTCTGGGATGCCGGCCGCAGCGCAGTGTCGACCTGGAGCATCCCGGTGGCGGCCAAGCTCGGCAGCTACGAGGTGCTACTGGAACGCGATGGCGATGCGAGCGGACGCCGCCGCAGCAGCTGGTCGAGCGGGGATTTCCGGGTCGAGGAATTTCGTGTGCCGCTGATCGATGCACGGCTCAGTGCGCCCACGCAGGTGCCGGTGGCGCCGGCGCAGCTGGCGTTTGCACTGCAGATGAACTACCTGGCTGGCGGACCGATGGCGAGCGCACCGGTCACGGCCAGCGCATTGCTGAAGAACCGGTATGTCAACTTCGAGGGGCGCTCCGGCTTCAGTTTCAATCCGCCGACCGAGCCGACCCAGCGCAACCCGCAGCAGGATGATGACGATGCCGATGACGCGCCGCCACGCGACGGACGGCTGGTTGCCGACAAGCTGGCGCTGACCACCGACCGCGCCGGCGCTGCAAGCGTCGAGCTGAAGGAACTGCCGGCGATCGATCGGCCGGGCGAGTTGCTGGTCGAGGTCGCCTTCAACGACCCGAACGGCGAGACAGCCACCATCGCCACGCGGGTGGCCCTGTGGCCCAGCGCGGTGGTACCGGGCATCAAGACCAGTTCATGGGCCAACACGCGTGGCAAGGTCAAGTTCACCGCAATCGCGCTCGACACCGCCGGGCGCCCGATCAAGGGCCAGCAACTGACGGTGCGGGGCCGCCACACACAGGTCATCAGCACCCGCAAACGGCTGGTCGGCGGCTTCTACGCGTATGAGAACCACAACGAGGTCAAGGACCTCGGCAGCCTGTGCAGCGGCGCCAGCGACGAGCGTGGGCTGCTGCTGTGCGAGGCCGACATCCAGCGCGCTGGCCAGGTCGAGCTGATCGTCGAAGCCAAGGACGGCGCCGGCCACCTCGGCCGCGCCGCGACCAGCATCTGGATCAGCGGGCGCGACGAGCTCTGGTTCGCGCAGGACAACGACGACCGCATCGACGTGTTGCCCGAGAAACTGCGCTACGAGCCCGGCGAAACCGCCCGCCTGCAGGTGCGCATGCCGTTTCGCGAGGCGACCGCACTGGTGGCCGTCGAGCGCGAAGGCGTGTTGGATACCCGGGTGGTGAACTTGCGTGGTGACGATCCGAGCATCGAGGTGCCGATCCTGCCCGGCTGGGGGCCGAACGTCTATGTCAGCGTGCTGGCGCTGCGCGGGCGGATTCGAGAGGTGCCGTGGTATTCGCTGTTCACCTGGGGCTGGCGCGAGCCGATCAACTGGGTTCGCGCCTTCTGGTACGAAGGGCGGCGCTACCAGGCGCCGACCGCGATGGTCGACCTGGCGAAGCCGAGCTTCAAGTTCGGCGTGGCGGCGTTGAAGGTCGGCATCGCCGCACATGAACTGAAGGTGAGCGTCAGCGCCGACAAGGCGGTGTATCGGGTGCGTGAAAAAGCCGTCGTGCGCGTCAAGGTGACGCAGGGCGATCAGCCGATGGTCGGTGCGCAGGTGGCTTTCGCGGCGGTCGACGAAGGCTTGCTCGCGCTGCGCGACAACAGCTCGTGGAATTTGCTCGACTCGATGTTCCGCCAACGCGACTGGGGCGTCGAGACCAGCACCGCGCAGAGTGAGATCATCGGGCGGCGGCACTATGGGCGCAAGGCGGTTGCGGCCGGCGGCGGTGGCGGGCGGGGCGGGGTGCGCGAGCTGTTCGATACGCTGCTGGTCTGGGTGCCGCGGGTCGTGCTCGACGCCAAGGGCGAGGCCACGATCGAGGTGCCGCTGAACGATTCGCTGACCAGTTTCCGGCTGGTCGCGATCGCCGATGCCTCGCCGCAGAAATTCGGCACCGGCAGCACCAGCATCCGGGTCAGCCAGGATTTGCAGGTGCTGGCCGGTCTGCCTGCGCTGGTGCGTGACGGTGACCGGTTCAGCGCGATGCTGACGCTGCGCAACACGACCGCCAAGGACATGACGGTGCGGGCGTCTCTGCAAGGCAGCGCGCAGAACGGCGATGCCGGTTCCGAATCGATGCCGATCAAGCTCCCGGTACGCGATGTCGCGCTGCCGGCTGGAGCGGCCAGCGCAGTGGCCTGGGACGTCGAGGTGCCGGCGCAGGCGGTCGGCTTGAGTTGGCAGGTCGAGGCGGTCGAGCAGGGCGGCGGGCAGGCCGTCGACCGACTGAAACTGGCGCAGCGCGTGGTTGCTGCCGTGCCCTTGCGCGTCACACAGGCCACGCTGGAGCGCATCGATGGCTCGTTCACGATGCCGGTGGCCGCACCCGCGCAGGCCTTGCCGGCCAGTGGCGTCAAATCGGGCGGCATCGTCGCGGCGGTCCAGCCACGCCTGAGCGGCGCGTTGCCGGGGATTCGCCGATTCTTCGAAACCTATCCCTACAGCTGCCTGGAGCAGGAATTCGCCAAGGCGGTCGGGCTCGCCGACCGTGCCGGCTGGAATGAGCTCGCCAATCGCCTGCCGGCTTACCTCGATGCGGATGGGCTAGCGGCGTATTTCCCGCCTCGGCCGGGCGATGCCGCCGCCGGCAGCGACCGCCTGACCGCGCACCTGATTGCCGCGGCCGACGAAGCCGGCTTCGAGATCCCCGCCGCCAGCCGGCAACGCATGCTGCAGGGGCTGCAGGCCTTCGCCACCGGCCGCATCGAGCGCCGCCTGTGGGCGCCAGCATTCGCCCGCAGCCGTGACCTCGACGTGCGCAAGCTCGCAGCGATCGAGGCCCTGTCGCGCCACAGAATGGCGCAGGCGGCGATGCTGGGTTCGATCAACTTGGCACCGAACACCTGGCCGACCGCCGCGGTGATCGACTGGCTGCGCATCCTGAAGCGGGTCGACGGCATTGCGGAGCGCGCACAGCGCAACGCCGAGGCGCAGCAGATCCTGCGCAGCCGCCTGACGTTTGCCGGCACCACGCTCAAATTCAGCACCGAATCGACCGACAACTGGTGGTGGCTGATGGACAGCGCCGACGCCAATGCGGCGCGCCTGATCCTGGCCGTCGTCGATGAAGCGGGCTGGAAAGATGACCTGCCGCGGCTGGTGCTTGGCAGCCTGGCGCGTCAACAGGGAGGGGCCTGGGCGACCACCACCGCAAACGTGTGGGGCGTGCTGGCGTTGGAGAAGTTCTCGGCCCGGTTCGAATCGACGCCGGTGACCGGGCGCACCGAATTCAGCATCGCGGGCGCGGCGGGTGCGAACTCCGCGCTGGCCACGGCCGGCGCATCACCGCTGTGGTTCGACTGGTCGCAACAACCCGCGGGCGGTGAGTTGCGGCTGCCCTGGCCGGTCGGTGCCGGGCAGTTTCGGGCCGAACATGGCGGCAGCGGCAAACCCTGGCTGACCGTGCAGACGCTGGCGGCGATTGCATTGAAGGCGCCGTTCAATGCGGGCTACGGCGTGACGCGCAGTGTGCGGGCGATCGAACGCAAGGTGGAAGGCCGCTGGTCGCGCGGCGACGTGATGCGGGTGCGGCTGGAGATCGATGCGGGCAGCGACATGAGCTGGGTGGTGGTCAGCGATCCGGTGCCCGCCGGAGCGACGGTGCTCGGGTCCGGCCTGGGCCGCGACAGCGCGATCGCCAGCCGCGACGAACGCCGCGAAGGATCGGCCTGGCTGGCTTTCGAAGAGCGCAGCCTCGAGGCCTACCGCGGCTATCACGCCTTCCTGCCGCGCGGCAGACACGTGATCGAATATTCGCTGCGGCTCAACAACCCGGGCACCTTCCAGCTCCCACCGACACGGGTCGAGGCGATGTACGCGCCGGAAACCCACGGCGAAACACCGAATGCCACACTCGAGGTCGGGCCGTGAAGCTGCGGCAGACGCTGCGGGCATTGGCCTGTTTCGTCTGGCTACTCTGCAGCGCATTCCCGGCGCTGGCCGTTCCAGGCTTTGCCGAAATCAAGGCGGCGCACCGCCCATCGGACATTCGCATCCTCGACCGCCACGGCGAGCCGGTGCAGACCGTGCGGGTTGACAACACCGTGCGCCGGCTGGCCTGGGTGCCGCTGGAATCGATATCGCCCGCCTTGCTGCATGCCATCGTGCTGAGCGAGGACCGACGCTTCTACGAGCACAGCGGCGTCGATTGGGCAGCGGTCGCGCGCAGTGCCTGGGCCAACCTGTGGAACCAGCGCACCAGCGGCGCATCGACGCTGACGATGCAGCTGGCCGGCCTGATCGATGCCGATCTGGCGCGACCCGGCGGCGGGCGCAGCGTCGGCCAGAAGCTGTCGCAGATCGTGACCGCCAGGCAACTCGACGCGCGCTGGAAGAAAAGCGAAATCCTCGAGGCCTATCTGAATCGGGTGGCGTTTCGCGGCGAAATGGTCGGTATCGATGCGGTATCGCAGACACTGTTTGGCAAATTCGCCAGCGGGCTGAACCAGCAGGAAGCAGCCATCACCGCGGCGCTGCTGCGCGGACCGAACGCGGCACCGGCGCTGATCGCTCGCCGCGCCTGCGGTGTATTGAAGCAGCAGGGCGCTGACTGCGCGGGCATCGATATCGAAACCGAAGCCGCTTTGCAGCGCAAGCCGGGCATGCCGCTGGGCGAGCAACTGGCGCCGCATTTCGCACGCCAGCTCGACCTGAAACCGGGCGCCGCGGAAATCCGCAGCAGCCTCGATGCCCGGCTGCAGCGCCTGGCAGTTGCCAGCCTGCGCGCCCAGCTGCGCGAACTGCTGGGTCGCAATGTCGAAGATGGCGCGGTGGTCGTGCTCGACAACCGCAGCGGCGAGGTATTGGCTTGGGTCGGATCGAGCGGCTTCCTGTCGGATGCGCGTCAGGTCGATGCGGTGCTGGCGCGCCGCCAACCCGGATCGACACTGAAACCCTTCATCTACGGCCTGGCGTTCGAGCGGCGGCTGATCACACCGGCCAGCCTGCTCGACGATTCACCGGCGCAACTGGCAACCACCAGCGGCGTCTATGCGCCGCAGAACTACGACCGCGATTTCAAGGGCTGGGTCAGCGCGCGCACCGCACTCGGTGCGAGCCTGAATGTGCCCGCCGTGCGGGTGGCGGCGATGTTGCCGCCCGACACGCTGTTCAACCGCCTCAACGATTTCGGTCTCGACCTGGCCGAGAGCGGCGGCTATCACGGCCATGCGCTGGCACTCGGTGCTGCCGATGTCACGCTGCTGGCGCTGACCAATGCCTATCGGGGCCTGGCCAATGGCGGCTTGATCAGCGATGTGAACCTGCTGCCCCGCGGAGCCGGACCAGCTCCAGCGCGCACCGTGCCGGCCCGGCGCGTGGCCGATGCCGCCGCGGTTCACCTGGTGACCGACATCCTGGCCGACAACAATGCCCGCCTGCTGACCTTCGGCTTCGACAGCTCGCTGGCCACCCGCGGTTTCGCGGCCGTCAAGACCGGCACCAGCAAGGACATGCGCGACAACTGGTGCATCGGCTTCACCGATCGCTATACGGTCGGCGTGTGGGTCGGCAACGCCAGCGGCGCGGCGATGCACGATGTCAGCGGCATCAGCGGCGCAGCGCCAGTCTGGCGGACGCTTGTGCAGGCCTTGCATCAGCAGCAGGTATCGAAACCCCCGCCGCGGCCGGGCCGGGTGGCGGCGATGAAGATCCGATACGAGTCAGCGCGAGACGGCCATTCCGCCGGGTCGGGCAGTCTCGAAGCCGGCCGCACCGAATTGTTCATCGTCGGTACCGAACAGGCCGTTTTTCGCGCCGGCAGACAGGTGGCCGCGCCGGGTCGGCTGGCGGTCGACTTCGGCATTCGCCGCCCCCGCGACGGCAGCATCTTCGCCCTCGACCCCGACATCCCGCCGCAGGCCCAACGCCTCGTATTCGAAGGCGAGGCCGGCACCTGGCTGCTCGACGACAAACCGATCGGCACCGGACGCACGGTCACCTGGCGACCCTGGCCGGGGCGGCATCGGCTGAGCCTGCAGGGGCCGGGCGGCCGCGTCGTTCATACCGTTCAGTTCGAGGTGCGCGGGGCCGGGATCAAGGCGGCAAGTATCCCGGTGAACCTGTCGCGATGACGTTCGACCGTGGTGGCCACGAAGACCGCGAGTGCAGGCTTGTGAGATGCCGACTGATCGGCGAAGGTCTGAAACTGCGTGTCACAACAGCAGGCCCTTCCCATGCGGCACTTCCTGCCTTCGATTTTCCCTTGTATACCGGAGCCGCACGGCAGCTACATTCTGTGTAGACTATTGTGCAAGGAGCGACACATGGCCACCAACCTCGCAATCGACCCGGACCTGCTCGACAAGGCGCTCGAAGTGAGCGGTGAACGAACCAAGAAGGCCGCAGTCACCAAGGCGCTTCAGGAGTTCGTTGCCCGCCGACAACAACATCGCGTCGTGGAGTTGATGGGCAAGCTGGATTGGGACACCACCTACGACTACAAGGCTGAGCGGTCACGCAAGTGACGCTGCTGGTCGATACCAGCGTCTGGTCGCTGGCGCTGCGCAGGGATGTGAAGACACAAGAGCCGGCCGTTCAGGCGCTGGTCGACGCCCTGGGTGGGGCAGAGATCGTCGTCACCACCGGCCTGGTTCTGCAGGAGCTTCTGCAAGGCTTCAGCGGTCCCAAATCAGCGGCCGCGATCATCGAGCGTTTCAGCGCGCTGGCGCTGATCCACCCGACTCGGAACGACCATGTCGCGGCAGCCACGGTCAGGAATCGTTGTCGCCGAGGCGGCGTTCAAGTCGGCACGGTGGATGCGCTGATCGCGCAAATCTGCATCAGCAACCAGCTCACGTTGCTGACCACGGATCAAGACTTCAGGCATGCAGCCAAGCACTGCGAGCTGACGGTCTGGCCCGCGAGGGTGAGCCACTCACCCGGTCAATCGACCCGCTCCAAGACCCGCAACGAATAATCGATAGCCCGCACGTCCTTGGTCAGCCGCCCGATCGAGATCCGGTCGACACCGGTGGCGGCGATTTCGCGCACCTGCGGCAGCGTGACGTTGCCCGAGACCTCGAGCAGTGCGCGGCCGGCGTTGATGGCGACCGCCTCGCGCATCGCGGCCTGATGGAAGTTGTCGAGCAGCACGCTGCTGGCGCCGGCCAACAACGCCTCCCGCAACTGCTCGAGGTTCTCGACCTCGATCTGGATCTCGACACCCGCGCCCAGCGCCCCGGCGTTGGCCAGCACCTGCGACACCCCACCGGCCGCGGCGATGTGGTTTTCCTTGATCAGGATGCCGTGCCACAGCGCCATTCGCTGGTTCTTGCCGCCGCCAATGCGCACCGCGTATTTCTGTGCCTGGCGCAGGCCTGGAATCGTCTTGCGTGTATCCAGAATCGCACAGCCTCGGGGGTTGGGCGAGGCATCGCCGATCGCATCGACATGGGCGCGTGTCACGGTGGCGGTGGCCGACAACATTTGCAGAAAGTTGAGTGCGGGGCGCTCGGCCGACAGCAAGGCGCGGGCATTGGCGGTGATCCGGCACACGACCTGATCCGCCGGCATGCGTGCACCTTCGTCGAACTGCCAGTCGAGCACAGCATCCGGATCGAGCGTCCGCAGGCAGCCATCGAACCAGTCGCGCCCACACAGCGTGGCGTTCTCGCGTACCAGCAGCCGGGCCGTCACGCGCTGAGTGGCGGGTACCAGCTCGGCCGTCCAGTCGCGCTGGCCAATGTCTTCAGCCAAGGCATCGCGGATGTTGCGGCGCATCGCCTGTTCGAGGGTTTCGTTTTGTTCGAACATCTCGTCAGTCAGATCGTGCGGAGCGTGAATCGAGCGACCGCATCAGGCCGCACCGATCCGAGGAACCAGGCCCGAACCGCGGGTTGCCGTCGGGTTGGCCTGCACAAAGTCGAGCATCCGGTCGATGCAACCGAGGGCACGCTGTCGGATGCCCTCTTCGACGAAGACCTCGCCCGTCCCGTTCTCGAGCGCATCGACCACACCCTGCAAGGCGTTCATCGCCATCCAGGGGCAGTGCGCGCAGCTCTTGCAGGTCGCGCTGTCACCGGCGGTCGGGGCTTCGATCAGCGTCTTGCCGGGTGCCAGCTGGCGCATCCGGTGCATCAGGCCGTTGTCCGTGGCGACGATGAATGTCTGGGCGTCCAGCGTCCGCACGGCCTCGAGCAACTGGGTGGTCGAGCCGATCACATCGGCCAGGCTGACCACGCCTTCAGGCGACTCCGGGTGCACCAGCACCTTGGCGTCGGGATATTGCTCCTTCAGCAGTTGCAGTTCGACACCCTTGAACTCGTCGTGCACGATGCAGGCGCCGTTCCACATCAACATGTCGGCGCCGCTGGCCTGCTGGATATAGCGGCCCAGGTGGCGATCCGGCGCCCACAGGATCTTCTTGCCCTGGCTTTGCAGGTGCTGAACGATCGCCAGTGCGCACGAGCTGGTCACCATCCAGTCGGCACGCGCCTTCACTGCCGCACTCGTATTGGCGTAGACGACGACCGCGCGATCCGGATGGGCATCGCAGAAGGCCGCGAATTCGTCGGGCGGGCAGCCCAGGTCGAGCGAGCAGGTGGCTTCCAGATCGGGCATCAGCACCCGCTTGTGCGGACTCAGGATCTTCGAGGTCTCGCCCATGAAGCGGACACCGGCGACGATCAATGTCTTGCCGGGGTGATCGCGCCCGAAGCGCGCCATCTCCAGTGAATCGGCCACACAACCGCCGGTTTCGATTGCCAGATCCTGAATCTCGCCGTCGACGTAGTAATGCGCCACCAGCACGGCGTCGTGCTGCTTCAGCAGCTCCTTCGCGCGGGCCTTGACCTGCTCGCGCTGCAGCGGTGTCAGCGCCGCGGGCGCCTTGGCCCAGGCTTGCGCCACGCAACTCGCGCCGCTGGCGTCCTGCTTGGTGTAATCGAATAGAACCTGGCTCATGATGGCTTTCTCGGTAGCGGTCTGGCAACAGTCTCGCACTGGTCGGCGGATCCGATCGTCTGACCACGCGATGGTGGAGAGGCGCGGCGGAGCGCTCCGCTGCCGGGCTTGCAGGCTTCGATGGTAAATGAGGCGCCGGTTCGCGGTGGGGGCACGCTGCAGCAGGCCCGCCACCCGACGTCGCTTAAAGTGGCGGGATGACCAATCCCAGCACATCGGCATCTCCCGTCTCCGCAGGGCCAGCCGCGCCGCGCATCGGCGGTCACCTGGTGGTCGAGGCCCTGATCGCACAGGGCGTCGATACGTGTTTCGGCGTCCCTGGCGAAAGTTATCTCGCGGTGCTGGACGGCTTCTACGCACACCGCGACAAGATCCGCTTCATCGCCTGCCGTCACGAAGGTGGTGCCACCTTCATGGCCGAGGCGCAAGGCAAGCTGAGCGGGCGTCCCGGCGTGTGTTTCGTGACGCGCGGGCCGGGCGCCACCAATGCCAGCATCGCGGTTCACACGGCTTTTCAGGACAGCACGCCGCTGGTGTTGTTCGTCGGCCAGGTGGCGAGTGACCAGCGGGATCGCGAGGCTTTCCAGGAAGTCGACTACCGCCAGATGTTCGGTCCCGGCACCTTGGGCATGGCGAAGTGGGTCGGCGAGGTCCACGACGCCGACCGGCTGCCCGAATACATCGGTCGTGCCTTCCATACCGCGCTGCAGGGTCGGCCCGGCCCGGTGGTGCTGGTGCTGCCCGAAGACATGTTGACCAAGCCGACCAGCGCCGCCGTGCTGCCACGCGCCGAGCCGGCCCAATGTGCACCGACGGCCGCGGCGCTGGCTGATCTGCGTGGCCGGCTGCTGGCGGCAAAACGCCCGCTGGTGATCGCCGGCGGCAGCGGCTGGAACGCGGCGGCGTGTCTCGCGCTGGAGCAATTTGCCCAGGACTGGGATCTGCCGGTGGCCTGTGCGTTCCGGTTTCAGGACCTGTTCGACAACCAGCACGCGCACTACGCTGGCGATGTCGGCATCGGCATCAACCCGAAACTGGCGGCGCGGGTGCGCGACGCCGACCTGATCATCGCGATCGGCCCGCGCCTGGGCGAGATGACGACCGGCGGCTACAGCCTGCTTGAGGTGCCCCGCCCCAGGCAGGATCTGGTGCACATCCACGCCGGCGCCGAAGAGTTGGGCCGGGTCTATGCCGCCGACCTGATGATGCAATCCAGCATGGCCTGTGCCGCGCCGGCGCTGGCCGGGATGCAGGCACCGCCGCAGGTGCCGTGGAACGACTGGACGGCCTCGGCGCATGCCGATTACCTGGCCAATCTGCAGCCGCAGGCGGTGGCGCCGCTCGACATGGCCGAGGTGGTCAAGACGATCCAGAGGCTGCTGCCCGCGGATACGGTCTACACCAATGGGGCCGGCAACTACAGCGGCTGGCTGCACCGCTTCATTCAATACGGCGGGCTGGGCCAGCAGGGCCGCACACAGCTTGCGCCGACATCAGGCGCGATGGGCTATGGCCTGCCGGCTGCGGTCGGCGCGGCACTGCTGTATCCCGAGCGTTGTGTTGTCAACCTGGCCGGCGACGGCGACTTTCTGATGACCGGGCAGGAACTGGCCACCGCCACCGCTTATGGTGCCGGCCGAGGTCGCGGCAAGCTGATCAGCATCGTGGTCGACAACGGCAGCTACGGCACGATCCGCATGCACCAGGAGCGCGAGTATCCGGGCCGGGTCAGCGGCAGCGATCTGTTCAATCCCGACTTTGCTGCGCTGGCGCGATCGAATGGCTGGAAATCGGGCGAAGTGGTCGAGAAGACGGTCGATTTCGAACCCGCGCTGAGGGCCGCCCTCGAGGCCGACCGGCCGACGCTCATCCACCTGAAGCTCGACACCGACGTGATCACCAGCCGCGGCACCTTGGCGCAGATCCGGGCCAGCGCCGAGCAGCGTCTGGGCAAGGCATAGGCACCAGACACGGGGCAACGCCGGACATTCCGGCGTGGCGGCTCACTCCGCCGGAAAGTACAGCGTCACGACTTCGCTGACAGAGCCCTCGGCGATTACCGGGATCGCCAACAGGCTGGCGGCCGGATCGTCATCGGCGTGTTCAGCGATTTGCGGGATGCCGGATTCGAACGTGGCGCCGATGCTGCCCTGTCCGATGGCAACGGTTGGTCCGTCGACGCCGGACACCAATGCACCGGCGGCTTCGCTGAAACCGAACCGGCGCAGCAGGCCGGTGCCGTCAGGATTCCTGATCCAGCTCTCGATGCGTTCGGCGATCGGCGCGGCGGTGGCCGACAGCAGGTTCAGGCAGTAGTGGTCGTGCCCGGTGGCGCTGCAGGGGATCGCGAGGCCGCGCTTGATGCCGATCTTCTCGGTCGAGTCGCCGCGCAGGAACAGCGGCGACTGGCCCAGATCGTCGATCAGCACCGCAGCGCTTCGTTGCCAGGCCAAACCCGCCAGGCCGGTGCCGCGCGGCAGGTAGGCGTCGCGCGACAAGGCCTCGAGCGCGTCGCCGCCTGCACCAAAATGTCCGGCCACCAGGGTCATGTCGGTGCTGACGCGTGGATCGTTGTGCCACAGTTCGAGCGCGCCGGCACCTTTGGCGGAGTCGCCGCAAAACAGCACCAGCACCGCGCTGAGTTCGTCGCGCAGAAAGATCGGCATCGCGACTGCGCAGCGGATATCGGCCGCTGCCGCAGCCGCCGCACGGCGGAAGTAGCTGCCGCTCAATTGGTTCAGGACGATCGGACGGCCCTGGTCCCAGGCACGGCCGGGCAAGCCTTCGCCACGGCCGAAACACATGGCCCGCGAAACCGCAGCGAACGCCGTTGCCTGCCCGAACAGGCCGTTCGAGAACTCGAGCATGCTGCGGTCATCGGAAGGCGTCCAGACCTCGCAGGCCTTGATGAAACTGTTCATGTGGTGCCTGTTCGCAAGTTCTGCGCCACGCGTCGGCAGCAAAACTCAGGGAGTCGTGTTGCCTGCCCTGGTGATGGGTTCTGCACCACGCCCGCGCGGCAAACACCACGACGCATCCTTCGATGGCGAGAACCGGTCCGCTGGCTGCCCACGACCGCTTGCACAACAATGGCGACCTCACGCCATGGCGTGACGGCGCCGCTCCACCCGGAACGGCCGGAACCGGGAAGGCTTGCCAGATGACTTCAGAGGTATCTTTCGTCGCCACCTGCGATCTCGGCGACCGCCACAAGGCAATTGACGACAACCAGTTGCTGGTGCTGCCACCCGTGTTCCGCCATTTCGGAGGCGTGCAGCGCTTTGCCGGCATCGTCACGACCGTCAAATGCTTCGAGGACAACTCCCTGGTCAAGGCGGCGCTGGAGGGGCCGGGTGAGGGCCGGGTGCTGGTGGTCGATGGCGGTGCTTCGCTGCGCCGCGCGCTGGTCGGCGGCAACATCGGTGCCGCGGCAGCGGCCAACAACTGGGCGGGGGTCGTGGTCAACGGCTGCGTGCGCGACAAGTCCGAACTCGCCACGGCGCAGGTGGGCATCTGCGCACTGGCATTGATTCCGCTGCCGACCGAACGCCGCAATGAAGGTCAGCGCGACGTGCGCGTGCAGGTGCAGGGCGTGTGGATCAAGCCGGGTGATCGTTTGTACGCCGATGAAGACGGGATCGTGGTGCTACCTGGGGGCGGTGACGGCTGAGGAGAAGCGGATTTGTCCGGCGACGGCTGCATCGCGCCTGAAGGCGCTCCCACAAATGCCCGGGCTGGCGTTCGTGCCCTGCATGCTGTGGGAGCGCCTTCAGGCGCGATGGCGCAAGTCGCGTCAATCCTCGAACAAGGCCAACACCCGGTCCATGCCGCCTTCGATCACCGACACCATCGCCTGCGCCTGAACCGTCGGCTTGGCGTGGAAGGCGATGCTGAGGCCGGCCTCGCCAAGCATCGGCAGATCATTCGCCCCGTCGCCGACCGCAATCGCCTGGCTGGGCGAGATGCGCAACTCGTCGCAGATCTCGAGCAGCGTCCGGCGTTTTTCTGCGCCATCGACGATATCGCCCCAGGGCTGGTCGACCATGCGGCCGGTCAGGCGGCCGTCGCTGACCTCGAGCACGTTGGATCGGGCATAGTCGATGCCCAGACGCTGCCGCACGCGCTCGCTGAAGAATGTGAAGCCGCCGGAGGCCAGCAGCGTTTTCAGGCCAGCCGCCTGGCAGGCCTGAACGAAGGATTCGACACCGGGGTTCAGACACAGTCGGTGTTCGTAGATCTCGTCCAGCGCGCTGACCGGGATGCCTTCGAGCAGCCTGACCCGCCGACGCAGACTGTCCTTGTAGTCGCTGATCTCGCCACGCATCGCCGCCTCGGTGATCGCGGCCACCTCCGGCTTGCGATTGGCCGCTGCTGCAATTTCGTCGACGCATTCGATGTTGATCAGCGTCGAATCCATGTCGAACGCCACCAGTTTGAAATCGCGCAGGCGCAGCGGTGTGGCAACGCCGCGCACCAGCAGGCCGGGAAATCGGGTCGTGGCCGTGGAATCGTTCATGGCTATGGCAGGCTCGGGTCGGGGAAAGTTCGGATTCGGGGCACAGCGGTCTAAACTGCCACCGATCCGATTATCGGTTCCTCACCCACGCCGGAGACAGCATCGATGGCAGGCGGAATTTTCGTCAGTTATCGGCGTGACGACGCACGCCAGGCCGCAGGTCGGCTCGCCGATGATCTGGCTGAGCACTTCGGCAGTTCCAGCATCTTTCGCGATATCGAAGGAATCGAGCTCGGCGTCGATTTCGTCGAGGCGCTGAATCGCGCGCTCGAAGCCTGTGTCGTGATGCTGGTGCTGATCGGGCCGCGCTGGCTCGACATCCGCGACGCCAAGGGCGAACGCCGGCTCGACGACCCGCGCGACTGGATCCGCCAGGAAATCTCGACCGCATTGCAGCGCGGCATCCGCGTCGTGCCGGTGCTGATCGATGGCACACCCTTGCCGGACGAAGCGGCCTTGCCCGAGGACTTGCAGCCTCTGGTGCGCCGCCAGGCCCTCGAAATCGCCGACTCGCGCTGGCGAGGCGATTTGCAGCGCCTGGTCGAGACCCTCGCGCGCGTCCCGGGGCTGAATCTGGTCCGACAGAACCCCGCCGCAACGCCGGCTCAGCATCCGCCAGTCAACCCGCCGGCACCGGCCGTGCAAACTACGCCGAGCAGCGGCCGGAATTGGTTGAAGACCGGCATCTATGCCCTGATCGCGATCGGCGTAGTCGCCTATATCGCCGACGAATTCGGCTCCGGTACAGGCTCGCAGCCATCGTTCCCGATTCCTGATCCGCCAGCGCAGAATGCAGCCCCGTTGGTGCAACCGGCGCAGGCACCGCTGGTTGCCACACCGGCCCCGGCGGGCAATCGGGCTTCGGTGCCGAACCTGGCCGGCATGTGGCGCACCCTCGATGGCGAAACCTACCAGCTCACCCAGCAGGGCACACAGATCGAGCTCACCGCCTTCGCCGCCGGCCTGAACGTCGGCAGCGGGCAGGGACAACTCGATGGCCAGTTGCTGCGGCTGACAATGACGATGATGATCAACGGCGTGCCGTTGGCCGCCGTCAACTGCAACCTGCAGGCGCCACCCGATTTCAGCCGCTTCGCCGGGGTCTGCCAGGGGCCGACCGGACAATTCGCCGCACAGATGTTCCGCTGAGGGCGCCTGCGCAGCAGACCGCCCGTCAAGCAGCCGCTATGCCGGTGTGGCTGCCGGCTCGAGCTGCTTCGGCGGGCCGAGCGTGCGCAGCACCTCGCGGATCACCTGCGCACGTTCCTTCGCGTCTGGCAGGGCACGCTCGATGCGTATCTTGTCGTTGCCGGCCAGCTTGATGTGGCGGTTCTTCTGCACCAGTTCGATGATCCGGATCGCTTCGATCGGCGGATTGGGCTTGAAGGTGATCGCCATCATCGCCGGTGATGCATCGATCTTGCTGACGCCATAGGGCTTGGCCAATACGCGCAGGCGGTGCACGTCGAACAGGTTCTGGCCCTGCGCCGGCAGCTTGCCGAAGCGGTCGGTGATTTCTTCCAGCAGCGCGTCGATCTGCTCGTTCTTGTCCGCGCTGGCCAGCCGCTTGTAAAGGTTCAGCCGCGTGTGCACATCGCCGCAATAGTCGTTCGGCAACAGCGCGGGGGCGTGCAGGTTGATCTCGGTGGTGGCGCTGAACGGGCTCAGCAGATCGGGCTCGTGCCCGGCCTTCAAGGCCCGCACCGCCTCGGCCAGCATCTCGTTGTAGAGCTGGAAGCCGATCTCCATCATGTTGCCGCTCTGGTTCTCGCCCAGCACCTCGCCGGCGCCGCGGATCTCCAGGTCGTGCATCGCCAGGTAGAAGCCCGAACCGAGCTCCTCCATGTCCTGGATCGCCTGCAAGCGTTGCGCCGCCTGCTTGGTCAACGCCTCGACTTCGGGCACCAGCAGATAGGCATAGGCCTGGTGGTGGCTGCGACCGACCCGGCCGCGCAGCTGGTGCAGCTGCGCCAGGCCGAACTTGTCGGCGCGGCTGATCACGATGGTGTTGGCGCTCGGCACGTCGATGCCGGTCTCGATGATGGTCGAGCACAACAAGACGTTGTGGCGTTGCGCGACGAAATCACGCATCACGCGTTCGAGTTCGCGCTCGGGCATCTGGCCGTGGGCGATCGCGATGCGGGCTTCCGGAATCAGCTCGACCAGCTTGTCGCGCCGATTCTCGATCGTCTCAACCTCGTTGTGCAGAAAATAGACCTGACCGCCGCGCTTCAATTCGCGCAACACCGCCTCGCGGATGGTGCCGCTCGATTCGTTGCGAACGAAAGTCTTGATCGCGAGTCGCCGCTGCGGCGCGGTGGCAATCACGCTCAGGTCGCGCAGGCCTTCGAGGGCCATGCCCAAGGTGCGGGGGATCGGCGTCGCGGTCAGGGTCAACACGTCGACCTCGGCGCGCATCGCCTTGATCGCCTCCTTGTGGCGCACCCCGAAGCGGTGCTCCTCGTCGATCACCAACAGGCCCAGGCGCTTGAATTTCACCTTGTCGCTGATCAGCTTGTGGGTGCCGACCACGATGTCGATGGTGCCGTCGGCAATGCCTTCGAGCGCGACCTTGATCTCCTTGGCGGATCGAAAACGTGACAACTCGGCCACCTTGACCGGCCAGCGGCCGAAGCGGTCGACGATATTCTGGTAGTGCTGCTCGGTCAGCAGCGTGGTCGGCGCCAGGATCGCGACCTGCTTGCCACCCAGCACCGACACGAACGCGGCGCGCAGCGCCACTTCGGTCTTGCCGAAACCGACATCGCCGCAGATCAGGCGGTCCATCGGCAATGGCGAAATCATGTCCTGGATCACCGCATGGATCGCGGCCTTCTGATCGGCGGTTTCCTCGAAACCGAAGCTGGTGGCAAACGCCTCGTAATCATGCGGCGAGAAGCGGTGGGCGAAACCTTCGCGCGCGGCACGGCGCGCGTACAGGTTCAACAGTTCGGCCGCGGTATCTCGCACCTGCTCGGCCGCCTTGCGGCGCGCCTTTTCCCATTGACCCGATCCGAGCCGGTGCAGCGGCGCCTCGTCGGCGCTGACGCCGGTGTAACGGCTGATCAGGTGCAGCTGCGCAACCGGAACATACAAGGTGGCCTTGTCGGCGTATTCGAGGTGCAGAAACTCGCTGGCTCCGCCTTCGTCGGTCCCGAGATCGATGTGCTTGAGCCCGACATACCGGCCGATGCCGTGGTTCACATGCACCACCGGATCGCCCACCTTCAGCTCCGACAGGTCCTTGATCAGCGCATTGACATCGCTGACCTGCTCTTGCTTGCGTCGCCGGCGCGCGGTCGGCGAGGTGGCGAACAGCTCGGTTTCGGTAATGAACTGGATCGCAGTCCCGGTGTCCGGCTCGTGCCAGAAAAAGCCCTCCGACAACGGCGCGACGACGATCGCGAATGCCTCGTCGCCGGCCTGGAACTCGCTCAGCGAAGCGACGCTCGGCGGTTCGATGCGGTTGTCGCGCAGCAGCTCGAGCAGACTTTCGCGACGACCATCGCTTTCGGCGGCGAGCAGCACCCGGTGCGGCGTCTGTCCGAGATGCATCTGCAGCTTCTTCAGCGGATCGGGTGAACCACGATCGACGCTGATGTCGGGCAGGGGCCGCGCCCACTCGACCGACTCGCGACCGCGCAGCGACAAGGTCGCGAAGCCGCCACCGAGCGTGAAGAAATCGTCCGGCTTCAGGAAGAGGTCTTCCGGCGGCAACAGCGGCCGCTCGGGATCGTGCTGCAAGAAGCGATGCCGCTCGCGCGTATCGGTCCAGAATTTCTTCAGCGCCTCGTCGACTTCGCCGTGTAGTGCCAGCTGCGTGCCGGCGCCCACATAGTCGAAGATCGTCGCCGTGTCGTCGAAGAACAGGGGCAGGTAGTACTCGATGCCGGCGGTCGCGATGCCCGAGGCGATGTCCTTGTACAGCCGCACCTTGGTCGGATCGCCCTCGATGCGCTCGCGCCAGCGCGAACGGAACGCGGTGCGTGCCGCCTCGTCCATCGGAAATTCGCGTCCCGGCAGCAAGCGCACCTCGGGCACCGGATACAGGCTGCGCTGGGTATCGGGATCGAAGGTGCGGATGCTGTCGACCTCGTCACCGAACAGATCGACCCGGTAGGGTACCGCCGAGCCCATCGGGAACAGGTCGATCAAGCCGCCGCGCACCGCATATTCACCCGGCGACACCACCTGGCTGACATGGCTGTAACCGGCCAACGTCAATTGCGCCTTCAGCGCCGGTTCGTCGAGTTTCTGCTTCTGCTTGAAATTGAAGGTGTAGGCGGCCAGAAAGCTCGGCGGCGCCAGCCGCACCAGCGCGGTCGTCGCCGGCATCAGCACGATATCTACCTCGTTCTGGCGGATTCGCCACAAGGTGGCCAGGCGTTCCGAAATCAGATCCTGATGCGGCGAGAAGGTGTCGTAGGGCAGCGTTTCCCAATCGGGAAAGACCGCGATTCGCAGACCGGGTTCGAAGAAAGCCAGTTCGCCTTCGAGCCGTTGCGTATCGGCCGGATCGGCCGTGACGATCAGTGTCAGCCGTTTCAACGCGGCCTGCCGTGCCGCCATGCGAGCAAGCAACATGGCGTCTGCAGACGCCATTGGTCGCGGCAAGGTGAATCGTTTTCCTGGAGCGATGACTGGGAGTTGCATGGATCGGTCTGCAAAGCAGAGCGCCCCGGCGCGGGGGCGTCGGGGCGTATGAAGCTCGATTGTAGGGATGGCGGCCATTGGCAGCCGGCGAATGGACTTTGGTGCCGATGACCCGATCCGGCGCCGACCAATCGCTGCGCAGCCCAGAACCTATACTTTGCGCGGTCGTTCAGCCTGCGCTATCGGCCCCGCCACATGGATCCCCTTCACCTGGCCACCACTCCCCGCTGTTATGCCCTGATCCCCTGTGCCGGGTTCGGCTCTCGTGCGGGCACGGCCGAACCCAAGCAGTATGTCGCCTTGGCCGGCCGCGCCATGGTGGCGCACACGATCGCCGCGCTGCTGGAAGTGGCGCGTCTGCAGTTGTTGATGGTTGTCATTGCGCCGGACGACCATGCCTTCGAGCGTCATGTGCCAGTCGAGCAGAATCCGCGACTGATGCTGGCACGGCGTGGTGGAGCCACCCGCGCCGAGACCGTTGCCAACGGCATCGCGGCGCTGATCGAGCAGGGCGCCGACGATGCGGATTGGGTGCTGGTGCACGACGCAGCACGATGCCTGATTCGAGCCGAACAGGTCGACCAATTGATCGATGCCTGCCGGGACGATCCGGTCGGTGGCCTGCTTGCGTTGCCGCTGGCCGATACCCTCAAGGAAGCGCGCAACGGCCGGGTTCATGCGACCGTTGCGCGCGCCGACAAATGGCTGGCACAGACGCCCCAGATGTTTCGCATCGGCCTGTTGCGCCAGGCACTGGCTCAAGCCGGCCCGGCCGTTACCGACGAAAGCAGTGCAGTCGAGGCGATGGGACACTCGCCCTTGTTGGTTCCCGGATCGGCGGAGAATCTGAAGCTGACCTATCCCGCCGATTTCGCATTGGCCGAGCGGCTGTTTCGAACCCGCGCCTGACCGATCCGATCGCTCCCCACCCGTCAACCATGCCCGATCCCACGATGCTGCCGAGATTGCCGAAAATTCGAATCGGCGAGGGCTGGGACATCCACGCACTGGTCACGGCACGGCCGCTGATTCTCGGAGGCGTCACGATCGCGCACAGCCATGGCCTGATGGGTCACTCGGATGCCGACGCCTTGTGTCACGCCATCAGCGACGCCTTGTTCGGCGCAGCGGCCTTGGGCGACATCGGTCAGCATTTTCCCGACACCGATCCGCGCTACAAGGGTGCCAACTCGCTGGCCTTGCTGACCGAAGCCGCGCGACGGGTGCGTGCAGCCGGCTGGGAGATCGGCAACATCGATTCGACCATCGTGGCGCAGGCACCCAAACTCGCACCCCACCTGCCGACGATCCGCCAGAGCCTGTCGCAGGCCTTGGGGCTGGCGACGGATCAGGTCAACGTGAAGGCCAAGACCGCTGAAAAAATGGGGCCTGTCGGTCGCCTCGAGGCGATCGAGGTGCGTGCCGTGTGCCTGTTGCTCGGCGTCGACCAGGCCTGACGGGTCGTTGAATCAGGCCGCCTTTTTCAGGCGGATATTGACCATCAGGCCGCCGTCGTTGGCGTTCAGCAATTCGAGCTGGCCGCCCATGCGTTGCACCGCCTTGTCGACGATCGCCAGCCCGAGGCCGGCGCCGGTGGCCGCGGTTCGCGCCAGATCGCCGCGGTAGAACGGCGTCGCCAATTGATGCAGCTTGCCGGGGTCGACACCGGTGCCGTGGTCGCGCACGGTCAGCGTGACGCCACCGCCGTGGCGGGAATCGCTGACCTCGACCCGCGCCACCTGATCGTCGCCATTGCGCCCGTAGCGGCGCGCGTTTTCGAACAGGTTCTGCAAGACCCGCGACAACTCGGTCTCGTCGGCCAGCACCCGGGTCTGTGGCGAAATTTTCGAGTCGATCCGGATCTGGTCCGGCGCGCGGAAGTTGCCCATCTCGCGCTCGACGAGCGCTGCCAGATCGACCGGTACCAGCTTGACATGGCCGGGCCGCGCATAGTCCATGAACTTGTCGATGATGGCGTCGAGCTGCGCGATGTCGGAGGCCATGTAGCGGCGCGCCTCTTCGTCCTGCACGCTCATTTCGGTTTCCAGCCGAAGCCTGGCTAGCGGCGTGCGCAGGTCGTGCGAGATGCCGGCCAGCATCACGGCCCGGTCTTCTTCGACCTTGGCCAGTTCACGCGCCATCCGGTTGAAGCCCATGTTGACCTCGCGGATCTCGCTGGTCAGCGTGGTTTCGTCGAGCCGCGAATCGTATTCGCCGCCACGGATCCGGCTGGTCGCCGACGACAGGTCGCGCAACGGCTGGTTGATCAGCCGCGCCACCGCAGCCGAGCCGAGCACGGTGGCCAGCAGCGCGATGCCGACCCAGCTCATCCAGGTGCTGGTCGCCATCGACGCCAGGCGCGACGGGTCGGCCAGGATCCAGTAGGGGTCCTTGTCGAGCGTGAAGCCGACCCACAGGCCCGGCGTGCCGTTGACGTTGCTGGCCACCAGCGTGTCGGGGCCGAGGCGCTTGCGCAGAGCCTCGCCGGTTGCGCGCGTGAAGCGGTCTTTTTCGTAGACGGTCCAGCGATCGGCCGGCTCCCGGGGCGTCAGCTTGATGCTCCCCGGGTCGGACATGCTCTTGACCAGCGCCACCCGGTTGATGCCGTCCACTGTGGTCAGCACCGCTCGGGCCAGGTTGACCAGACTGGCGATCTGCTGCGCGGCCTGGGCGGCGCGCGGTTCTTCTTCGAGGGCTCGAAAGGTCTGGGTCCACGCAAATACGCCGCCCGCCAGCAACACCGCCAACAGAAAGAAGGTGCGCCAGAACAGGCTCAGCGCAACCCGGTTCGTTGACCTGCGCTTGCCTGCACGCTGCCTCGAGCGCTGCTTCAACGCGCCGCCGACAGGGCCCGGGGCCATCGGGCCGCCGGGTGGCCGGGAGTCCGTCGGTCCCACTGCGTCAGGCGACACCGTCTGGAACAAAGACATAACCAACGCCCCAGACAGTCTGGATATAACGCGGCTGGGCTGGATCGGGTTCGATCATCTTGCGCAGCCGCGACACCTGCACATCCAGGCTGCGATCGAAGGGCTCGAACTCGCGGCCGCGCGCCAGTTGGGCGAGCTTGTCGCGCGACAGCGGCTGCCGCGGGTGCCGTACCAGCGCCTTCAGCATCGAGAACTCACCGGTCGTCAACGCCAGCACCTCGCCATCCTTCGAGAGGCGACGCAGGGCCAGGTCGAACTCGAACGGACCGAAGGTGACCGTCATCGCATCCTTCGACGGCGCACCCGGCGCCTCGAGGGCTGGCCGGCGTCGCAGCACCGCGTGAATGCGCGCCAGCAGTTCGCGCGGGTTGAAGGGTTTCGGAAGATAGTCGTCGGCGCCGACTTCGAGTCCGACGATCCGATCGACATCCTCGACCTTGGCGGTGAGCATGATGATCGGGGTTCGATCGTTGGCGGCGCGCAATCGGCGACAGATCGACAAGCCGTCTTCACCGGGCAGCATCAGATCGAGCACGATCAGATCAATGGTTTCACGGGTCAGCAGCCGATTCAGTGCACGGGCGTCTTCTGCCAGCAGGACGTCGAATCCCTCCTGGGAAAGATACCGGCGCAGCAAATCACGGATGCGGGCATCGTCATCAACGATGACGATGCGGTCGACTCGATTGGCGGGAACTGTGGACATACGACCTCATCCTGAATATGTAACAGGCCCGATTCTGCGCAGCGAAAACGGCTGTATCGGCTTGATCTGACCATCTGTTACAACTCTTCGAAAATCGACGGAGCTTCGGCGCCCGAACTCTCTCCAACTCCTACAGCAAACTCTCCGAAAGACCGATTTCATGCACAAGACAAACCATTCATATCGCTATACAGTGATCGCCAAAATCGTTGCAGGCAGCCTGCTGCTGGCCGTCTTTTCTGCCAGCCCGGTGCGGGCTGAAACGCCGCCGCCACAAGGCGTCGTGAACCTGTCGGCCAGCGCCAGTACCGATGTGGCGAAGGACTGGATCAGCGTGACGCTGTCGACGCAGCGCGAAGGCAGCGAGGCCGGAAGCATCCAGACCGCGTTGAAGCAGGCACTGGATGCGGCGCTTCAGGAGGCGCGCAAGCTCGCCAAGCCGGGTCAGGTCGAATTGCAGGCGGGCAATTTTTCGCTCTCGCCGCGGTATACGGCCAAGGGGCAGACCAACGGCTGGCAAGGCAGCACCGAGCTGATCATCGAAGGCCGGGACATGGCGGCGATCGCCCAGCTGACCGGTCGGATCACGACGCTGAGCATTGCCCGCGTGTCGTACAGCCTGTCCCGCGAGCAGCGCCAGAAGGCCGAATCGAGCGTGACTGCCGAAGCGGTGTCCAACTATCGCAGCCAGGCCGGCGAGGCCGCCAAGCTGTTCGGTTTCAGCAGCTACGTGATCCGCGAAGTGAACATTTCAGCCAACATGCCGCCGCGCGAATATGCGCCGCAGATGCGGGCCATGGCGATGTCAAAAGCGTCGGATGAAGCGCTGCCGGTCGAGGCCGGCAAGGCGACCGTCACGGTGTCGGTGAACGGGTCGGTGCAGTTGTTGAAATAGCGATCTGCAACACCGTGGCCGCACCTTTTTTTGTGGGAGCGCCTTCAGGCGCGATGTTTCTTGGAGCGCCATCCGATGCGACGTGGCCTCGCCGCCGCCGCTTCGCGCCTTAAGGCGCTCCCACAGAATTCACGTGCCTGATCAGGATTCGATCGCGATTACTGCGCGGTCCAGCCGCCATCCATCGCCCAGGCCACCCCGCGTACGTTGTCGGCCGCCGGTGAACACAGGAACACCGCCAGTTCGCCGAGTTGCTCGGGGGTTGTGAATTGCAGTGAGGGCTGCTTCTCGGCCAGCAGGTTCTTCTTGGCTTCGGCGTCGCTGATGTTCTCGGCTGCGGCGCGTGCGTCGATCTGCTTCTGCACCAGCGGCGTCAGCACCCACCCAGGGCAGATCGCATTCACGGTGATGCCGGTGGTCGCGGTTTCCAGCGCAATCGATTTGGTCAGTCCGACCACCGCATGCTTGGCCGCCACATAGGCCGATTTCTGCGCCGACGCCACCAGTCCGTGTGCCGAGGCCACGTTCAGGATCCGGCCCCAGTTTTTCTTGCGCATCGCTGGGATCGCCAGCCGCATCGTATGGAAATTCGAGCTGAGGTTGATCGCGATGATCGCGTCCCAGCGCGCCGGCGGGAAATCCTCGATCGAGGCGACATGCTGGATGCCGGCGTTGTTGACCAGGATGTCGACCCCACCGAACGCCTTGTCGGCATAAGCCATCATCTCGGCGATCTCGTCTGGCTTGCTCATGTCGGCGCCGTGGTAGCCGACCTCGGTGCCCAGTTCGCGGACCTGGGCCTGTGCGCCCTCGATCTCGCCGAATCCGTTCAACACCACATTTGCGCCTTGTCGCGCGAGGCAGACCGCCATGCCAAGACCGATTCCGCTGGTCGAGCCGGTGACCAGCGCCGTTTTTCCTTTGAGCATGGAGAACTCCCGATGATTGTTAGCATTGATCATAGAAGACAGTTGCCCTGGCGCATCCGGTCCGCGCAGCAATCACACCAAACCTCAACGGCCCGAGCTCAGCCATGAATACCGCAGCCACCACGACCGAACCGCGTCTGCACCATGTGACATGCCTCGACACCAGTGGGCTGCACCGCATGGCCTACTGGGAATGGGGCGCCATCGACAATCCGCGTGTCCTGGTCTGCGTGCATGGCCTGTCGCGGCAAGGACGCGATTTCGACCGGCTCGCGCAAGCGCTGCAGGATTCGTACCGTGTGGTCTGCCCCGATGTGGTCGGGCGCGGACGCTCCGATTTCCTGGCCAATCCCCTGGGTTACCAGATCAGCGCGTATGTGGCCGACATGGTGACGCTGCTGGCGCGGCTGAATGCACAGACCGTGCATTGGGTCGGCACCTCGATGGGCGGGCTGATCGGCCTGGGCCTGGCGTCGCTGAAGCAGTCGCCGATCGAGCGGCTGGTGTTGAACGACGTCGGCCCGGCGATCAGTGCGCAGGCGCTGCAACGCATCGGCAGCTACCTTGGCCTGCCGATGCAGTGGCCCAGCATCGAAGCCGCCGCCGACTACCTGCTGAGCATCTCCGAAGGCTTCGGTCCGCACAGCCGGGAGCAATGGCTGGAATTGACCCGACCGATGCTCAAGCCGATCACCGGTGCGGATGGTCAGCCGGCCTGGGCACCCCACTACGACCCATCCATCGCGGTGCCGTTCAAGGCCATCACGCCCGACCATGCCGCGGCGGGCGAGGCCTTGTTGTGGCAGGCCTACGACGCATTGCGCTGTCCGACCCTGTTGCTGCGTGGCGCCGATTCCGACCTGCTGACCCGAGAAACCGCACAAGCGATGACCGCGCGCGGCCCGATGGCCGAACTGCACGAATTTGCCGGCGTGGGCCACGCGCCGATGCTGGTGCAGCCGGATCAGATCGAGCGCGTGCGGGAGTTTCTGCTGCGCTGACGAGAGCTCGATGAAAACCCGCGACCCGGTCACCGATCCCGCCGCTGCCGCGATCGTTGCGCTGACCGACGATCATCCCGCAGACGCCGCTGGCGAATTGCAGCGCGCGCGAGACTTCGCTGAGCCGTTGCTGGCCGGACAGGTGCTCGATACCGGCGAAGCCACCCTCGCGCACGCCGATGGGGTGGCCACGATTCTCGAGGCCATCGGCGCCGCGCCGTCGATGCGCGCCGCCGCCTATCTGGTGTATGCCGGCGATTTTCTGCAGCGGCCCGAAGATGTCGTGAGCAAGACGTTCGGTCCGTCGCACGCCAGCCTGGTGATGCACACCCGCAAGCTGGTCGAGATCCAGCGCGCTGCGCGCTCGGCCCAGCTCGGTGCCGAACACCACGCCCGTCAGACTGAACGCGTGCGCAAGATGCTGCTGGCGTTTTCGCAGGACCTTCGGGTCGTGCTGCTGCGGCTGGCGTCGCGCCTGCAGACCCTGCGCTTCTATGCCGCAAACAAGCTCGGCTGTCCGGCCGACCTGGCGCGCGAGTCGATGCAGGTGTTCGCGCCTTTGGCCAACCGGCTGGGCATCTGGCAGATCAAGTGGGAGCTCGAAGATCTGGCGTTTCGCTTCCTGCAGCCCGACGACTACCGCGCGGTGGCGCGTCTGCTCGACGAGCGCCGGATCGAGCGTGAACGCAGCGTCGAGCGCTTTCGTTGCGAACTGGCCGAGTTGCTGAACGGCCAGGGCCTGAGCGCCGACGTGCAGGGCCGACCGAAACACCTGTACAGCATCTGGAAGAAGATGCAGGGCAAGGCGCTCGACATCGATCACGTCTTCGACCTTCGCGCGACCCGTGTGCTGGTCGGGCAAGTGGCGGACTGTTATGCCGCGCTGAGCCGGGTGCATGGACGTTACGGCGCGGTCGAGTCCGAATTCGATGACTACATCGCCCGGCCGAAGCCCAACGGCTACCAGTCCTTGCATACGGTGGTGCTCGACGATGCTGGCCGCGCATTCGAGGTGCAGATCCGCACCGCCGTCATGCATGCCCACGCCGAACACGGCATTGCCTCGCACTGGGCATACAAGGAAGCGGGCACACGCGCGTATGGCGGTGCCAGTGCGGTGGCCGAAAACGACGCCCAGTTGGCCGAAGCCCGCAAGGCGGTCTTGCGTGAGCTGCTGGCCTGGGAACGCGAGCTCAGCGCATCCAACGGCAACGCCTCCGACGAGGGCGCTGCGGCCAAGGCTGCGATCGCCGATCCGCGGATCTATGTGTTCACGCCGCAGGCGGCGGTGATCGACCTTCCCAGCGGCGCCACGCCATTAGATTTTGCGTATGCCTTGCACACCAGCCTTGGCCATCGATGCCGCGGCGCCAAGGTCGACGGCGCGATGGTGCCGCTGAATACGCCGTTGCAAAGCGGGCAGACGGTCGAGGTGATCAGCACCCGCGGTGGCGGACCGTCGCTCGACTGGCTGAATGCCGAACTGGGCTACCTGCACAGCCCGCGCGCACGTGCCAAGGTGCGCAGCTGGTTCAACTCGCTGCAGCAGGCGCAGACCGTCGCGCGGGGTCGCGAATCGGTGGAGAAACTGCTGCAGCGCGAAGGCAAGACCGCGCTGAAGCTCGGCGACCTGGCGCATCAACTGGGCTTTCGTACGGCGGACGCCTTGTTCGAGGTGATCGGCAAGGACGAGTTTGCGTTGCGCAACATTGAAAACCTGCTGCGCCCCAGCGAGCCGCCGCCGAGCGCGGACGAAGTCATTGCATCGAAGCGCCCGTGGCTCGGCACCGGCGAGGCGCCGCAGGGCAGCGGCGTGCTGGTGGTCGGCGTCGAATCGTTGATGACCAGCCTGTCACGCTGCTGCCGCCCGGCGCCGCCGGACGCGATCGGCGGTTATGTGACCCGCGGCCGCGGCGTCGCGATCCACCGCCTCGATTGCAGCAACTTCCGCGACATGATGGCGCGGGCACCGGAACGCGTGATCACGGTGACCTGGGGCCGCAAGGACCGCAAGAAGACCAAAGACGGCCAGGAACGGCTCTACCCGGTCGATGTGCGAGTCGAAGCGGTCGACCGACAAGGCTTGCTGCGCGATGTGACCGAGCTGTTCGCGAAAGAGAAGATGAACGTCAGCGCGGTACATACCCAGTCGGTCAAGGGGCCGGCCGGCGGCACCGCCTGGATGACCTTCACGATCGAAGTCGGCGATACCGAACGCTTGCCCAAGGTGCTGGCGGAAGTGGCCCGGATCTCCGGCGTCAGACAGGCGCGCAGGCGGTGATCGAGGGTGCCTGGGCGTCCAAAGCACGAGGCAGGCAGGGCCCGAAAAGATGTATACTGAGAGGCTCCAGGCGCGTAGCTCAGCTGGTTAGAGCACCACCTTGACATGGTGGGGGTCGGAGGTTCGAGTCCTCTCGCGCCTACCAGAATTGGTAGGGAAATCAAGGCACTTGGCGAAAACGCCAAGTGCCTTTTTTATCGCTGTGCGACTCCTGTCTGGCTGGCGCTGCAGTGCCCCTTGGCCCCTTTTTCGCTTCCTGTCAACAGGCTGCGTTGCCGGTCGACGACGCCAGCGATTGACATCGACGCGCGCCGCTGGGATCGTCCTGACCTCGATCGCACCGTCTTGCTCCGGACCCAGTTCCGCGGCACGCCGGTGCGATCGTCGTTTGTACGGTCAACCCAAGGGAGAACAGCATGATCGTCAGTCAATCGAATCAGCGTCGTGATGGTGTGATGCCCGGCGCGCCGCGCTTGGAAGAGCTTGCCGTCCACCGGGCGCGGATCACGATCGAACCGCTTGCGGGAGGCTTCGGCACGACGCTGGGCGCAGCCTTGCGTCGCGTGCTGCTGTCATCGCTGCCGGGGTGTGCAGCGACCGAAGTGAGTTTGTCGCCTTCCATGCACGAGTATTCGCGACCGGATGGGATCGACGAAGACTGGATCCAGCTGATGCTTAATCTGAAAGGCGTGGTGTATCGCATGACGGATCGTGAAGCGGCGGTATTGACGCTGCGCGTCCAACGCGCCGGGCTAGTACTTGCCGGGGACATCCTCGGGCCTGGCGCGGTGCAGGTGCTCAACCCGGACCACGTTCTCGCTTGCCTTTCAGCTCCTGGGCAGTTGGACCTGTCGATCAGGATCGAGACGGGTCGCGGTTACCGGCCCGGACGGCTGCACGGCGATCCGGGGGTGCGACCGCACCGGGGTTCGTGCCTCCGGCTCGATGCATCGTTCTCCCCCGTCCGGCGTGTGAACTTCGCTGTCGAAAGCGCCCGCGTCGGACATCGCACCGACCTCGACCGGCTGCTGCTGGACATCGAGACCGACGGGTCGATCAGCCCCGCCGAGGCGTTGCGCCAAGGCGCTCGGCTGCTATCGGTGCAATTGGATCCGTTGCTCAACGGCGGCATTAGCGGTGACGAGGCCCAGTCCGTCGACACCGCGCCGGATGCACACGTGCGTGACCTGGAGCAGGCCGGTCTGATGCGACCGGTCGATGACCTGGATCTGACGGTGCGCTCCGCCAACTGCCTGAAGGCCGAGAACATCCTGCTCATCGGCGATCTGATCCGGCACACCGACACCCAACTGCTGCGCACGCCCAATCTTGGTCGCAAAAGCCTGAACGAGATCAAGGATGCGCTGGCAGCACGCGGCTTGATGCTTGGCACGGTCTTGCAGAGTTGGCCGCCGGGCTCCTCGGGTGGCGGCTCGCATTGACTGAGCGCCCGCCGGTTGAAATCGCCAGCGTTGCAGCGTCAATCGGACTCGGTCGTCGGGCCGGATCGGCGGCGCGAGTCATCGCTGGCGCCGCTCAGAACCGCCAGGGTTTCCAGGTGCCGGGCCAGCAGATAGGCCTCGGCGGCATCCACGGTGGGAATGCGTGGCCGCCTCACTCCGTGCGACTCGACCGCACCGCCGCCCAGGCAGCCGCTGTCGTCGAACAGATCAAAGCCAGATTTGTCGATGGTGATCGGTGGGTGGGCCTGGTTGGGGCAGGGGGTGAAGCAGGGGAAACGGGCCGGCCGAGCCGTAAATGCCTGCCGGCCAACCGTCACCGCGATCTCGTGCATCAAAGGCTGCGCCAGCGGTGGGCCGGATCGAACCGGTGACTCCGGTCGACGATGAAATGCAAGCCACTGCGCCCGCACCTGTTTCGCATGCGGGGACTCGCGTTCTGCGCAGGTCAGGCGCAACCATACAGCCAGCTCCATGCGCAGCCCATCGCACCAGAACTGCTCGCGACGCCGGCCCCGGGAATCGATGCGGGCAGCAGCGGCAACCTGGTGAGTGCCTTCCGGCGTGGCGACGACCGCGCTGATTTTCCAGCGCGTGCCCAAGGGCGCGTCGGACGGCACCTGGCGTCGAAGGTCTTCGAGGATTCGGGTCGGGTTCATGGTGCGGACTCCAATGCGAGATCCGCAAACGATGCAGGCCGACGCGCCCGCCGTCAATCGATTGGCCGGGTCGCTACCACGGGACTTTCGTTGCGCT
>JANNNE010000287.1:0-6714 GCA_031398385.1 Ideonella sp. | reverse complement strand
ATGACCACCGGAGCCAGCCTGCGCTCGGCCACGCCGCTCGCCGAGTTGGCGGCGGTGTAGCGAGGCGAACGGATCTCACAGCCCAGGCCGGCCCGACTGGTGGCGATGCCGTAGCCGGCCATTTCCAGCTCGCGCTGAAGGGTGTACATCGCCAGCGAGCCGGTCAACTGCGCGTCGGCACCCGAGGTCGTCGAACGCTTCTGGCCTTCGACCACCAGCAGGACCTGGGAAATGACCAGTACGGCGAGCAGGCCGATCAACAGCCCGACCATCAATTCGATCAGAGTGACGCCACGCTGCAACGATCGGCGCGAGGACAAGGAAAGGCGGTGCGGTGACATGGGCTGCTCAGGACCGCACCGCGGTTTCGGTGTGGAAACGGTGGACTTCCTCGCTCGGCGGCGTCCACAGGATCTCGATCTCGAACAGTCCGGGTGACCGTTGCTCGATCAGCAACTGGCCGGCCGGCAGGTTGGTTGCCACCTTGGTTCGCACCGCATTGCAGCGCGGGTGCGCCGCGCAACCAGCGGTGGTGTAGTTGTTCAGCGATGGCAGATCGGTCCACATGTTGCCGATCAGCTCCTGGGCCAGGAAGGCGGCGTCGCCGCGGAATTTGGAACCGGTCTGGGCTTTGGTCAGTGCGGCCTGCAGCCCGACCACGCCGAGCACGCCGAAGGCGAAGATCAGCAAGGCCACCAGGGCCTCGAGCATCACGAAACCACGTGTGCCGCGCCGAAGCGGGCGGGGCGGCTGAGGCGTCAGAGGGCAGGGCGGCTTGGTCATGTGGACGAGGTTCGGTCGGTTGGTGCACATCAGGTCGGGCAGCGGCGAGGATCCTCGGAACTGGGGCTGACGCGGGTGTCGCACATGCGGACCCCGCCGACCGGGCTCACGTCGAGCCGGTAGGCCCGGTGGTCGGCAGGCGCGTTGCTGCTGGTCACCGCAATCCTGTCCAACTGGGTGAGATCGCTTGGCCGGCCAAAGGCATTGAACGTGATCGACGTGGCCGCGATCGTCCCGTTGGCGCGGGTGCCCGCCACCGCGGCAAGCGCATTACCGTCGGCTGCGCCGTGCACCGCGATGATGCGTGGGTCGCTTTCAGCGCTCGGCTCGCTGTCGCATTTGCTGGCCGGGTCATCCAGGCTGATGACCCAGGAGCCGGCGCTCGCCGACAACGCGCAGTCACCGGACAGATTGCTGACGAGTGAGAAACGCACCTCACGGTTGCGGCTGATCGCTTCTGCGCGGGCCTTCTGCAGGCCGGCCTGCATGCTTTCTGCCGCGTTACGGACCTGCAGGTTGCGCAGTTGCAGCGAGATCTCCGGGCCGGCCGTGACGACCAGCAGGCCGAGGATCGCGAGCACGACGACGATCTCGATCAGCGACAGGCCTCGCTGATGTCCGCGTCGGTTGCCGATGGCGCACATCAGCAGTCACCTGCCTTGACGGCCCAGCAGGTTCTGGTCGAGGCTGCGTTGGCGAAAAGCGGCGTAGCCTTGTTGCCGGCCTGGTTGATCGTGTAGTTGTAGCCGACGGCTCGGCTCGCGGAACCTGTCGCCGTCAGCACATAACCACTTGCCGCGGTGCCGTTGCCACTCGTGTTGAGGGAGCAACTGAAGGTGAAATACCGCGGGCTGACCTCCGGCACGAAGTTGTTCCAGGAGCCGCCCGCGCTGCCACAGAGGCCGGTGCCGTAATTGCGGTTGTCCTGGTAATACTGCTCCATCTTGATCCGGTAGTCCGACAGATACGTGAAGGCCTGCGGGATCTGGCCGCGCCGCAGGTAGTCGGTATAGGCCGGCAGGGCGATACTCGCCAGGATGCCGATGATGGCCACGGTGATCATGACCTCGATCAGCGTGAAGCCGCGGACATTGATGCGTTTCATGTGGTGCGTGTGGTGGTCTCGCGTTGCGATAATGGCCAATGACGGGTCGACCGAATCGATGTCGTTGCAGCAGCATCGTTCAATCCCCGCCAAGCTTGAGTGGTGATTCGCCGAACGGTCGTTTTCGGCTGATCAGCGGTCGGCACAGCGACCGCTCGGGGTCGTCGAGTGGGTCTCGAGCAACAGCCTTCCTGGATTTTCCCTTCATTCATGGCCCGACTGGCGCGACTGGCGATTGACCAGCAACTCCACCACCTCCGGCACGATGCTGTAGACGGACGAGCCATTTTCGGCGCGCCGGCCGACCGCGATGACTATCGCGCCGCCTTGCTGGAGGTTTCGCGCCAGGCGGAGATCGCCATCCACGCCTATGTCCTGTTGCCTCACGGGGTGCGTCTGCTGCTGACGCCCAGACGGGGCGCGGACCTCGCGCCGATGATGCAGCGACTTGGCAGGCGCTTCGTCGAGCTGCACAACCGACGCCACCGGACCGTTGGCAGCCCGTGGGCCGGGCGTTACAAGACCGGTGTTCTGCAGAAATCCCCCTATCTGCTGGCAGCCATGCGGCACCTCGAGTTGCAGCCTGTCTGGTCGGGACTGGCAACGACGCCAGAGGCCTGGCAGGGGTCGAGTTTTGCGCACCATGCAGGTAGCGCCTTCGACCCTTTGGTGACCGATCACCCCTTGTTCTGGGAGCTGGGTAATACCCCATTCGAACGCCAGCTCGCCTATCGGCGTTATTGCCTGACGGGATCGGACAATGATGAAGCGGGTCTGCGCATCGACGAAGCGACGGCGAAGGGCTGGGCGCTGGGGGATGCTGATTTCATCGAGCAGATGTCCCTGCAGCAGGCACGGCGCTTGCTGCCTGGCCAACGTGGCCGCCCGAAACTGATTCGGTCACTATGACCCCAATTATTCTCCGTCGATTCCGATTTGACACTTAAAATGGGGCCAGAGTGGATCATTCTCCGCTTGATTTGCATGCTGCACTGCAGTATTCTCCCGCTCCGCCCGATCCAATGGAACGAACCATGATGCAGCCTGACGCGCAACCATCCTCTCCCTCGTCGGCGTCGCTGCAGGATCGCAACGATGCCGCCGAGCACGGCCTATATCGCCACGACCAGGAGCACGACGCCTGCGGCGTTGGTTTCGTCGCCCACATCAAGGGCGTGAAGGCCCACTCGATCATCGAGCAGGGTCTGAAGATCCTCGAGAACCTCGACCACCGCGGCGCGGTCGGCGCCGATGCGCTGATGGGTGACGGTGCCGGCATCCTGATCCAGATTCCGGACGATTTGTATCGCGCCGACATGGCGCGCCAGGGCATAACGCTCCCGCCGGTCGGCGAGTACGGCGTCGGCATGGTGTTTCTGCCGAAGGAGCGTGCTTCGCGGCTGGCTTGTGAACAGGCCTTGGAGCGTTCGGTCAAGGCCGAGGGGCAGATCCTGCTGGGTTGGCGTGATGTGCCGGTCGACAAGGACATGCCGATGTCGCCGACCGTGCGCCTGAAGGAACCGGTGATCCGGCAGATCTTCATCGGCCGGGGCGCCGATCTGATCGTTCCCGACGCGCTTGAGCGGAAGCTGTACGTCATCCGCAAGACTGCGTCGTCAGCGATCCAGCGTCTGCAACTCACGCACAGCCTCGAGTACTACGTGCCCAGCATGAGCTGCCGCACCGTGATCTACAAGGGTCTGCTGCTGGCTGATCAGGTCGGCAAGTACTACCTCGACCTGGCCGATGCGCGCGCCACCTCGGCGCTGGCGCTGGTGCATCAGCGCTTTTCCACCAACACCTTCCCCGAATGGCCGCTGGCCCACCCGTATCGGATGGTCGCGCACAACGGCGAGATCAATACCGTCAAGGGCAACTTCAACTGGATGCGGGCGCGCGAAGGGGTGATGAAATCGCCGGTGCTCGGCGACGACCTGCCCAAGCTCTATCCGATCAGCTTCGAGCACCAGAGCGATACCGCGTCGTTCGACAACGCGCTCGAATTGCTGACGATGGCCGGTTATCCGCTCGCCCAGGCCGCGATGATGATGATTCCCGAGGCCTGGGAGCAGCACACCTCGATGGATCAGCGCCGGCGCGCCTTTTATGAATACCACGCCGCGATGCTGGAGCCGTGGGACGGTCCGGCGGCCATGGTCTTTACCGATGGCCGGCAGATCGGCGCCACGCTAGACCGCAACGGCCTGCGCCCGGCGCGCTACATCGTCACCGACGACGGTCTGGTGGTGATGGCATCCGAATCCGGCGTGTTGCCGATTCCGCAGAACCGGATCGTCAAGAAATGGCGCTTGCAGCCGGGCAAGATGTTCCTGATCGATTTCGACCAGGGTCGGATCGTCGAGGACGAAGAACTGAAGAACCAGTTCGCTTCGGCCAAGCCCTATCGGCAGTGGATCGAGAACGTCCGTATCAAGCTCGAGGATCTGCCGGCACAGGCCGAGCAGCTGAGCTTCGGCGAAACCCTGCTCGATCGGCAGCAGGCCTTCGGCTACACCCAAGAAGATCTGAAATTCCTGCTCAGCCCGATGGCGCAGGCGGGCGAGGAGGGCACCGGCTCGATGGGCAACGATTCGCCGCTGGCGGTGCTGTCGGACAAGAACAAGCCCTTGTACAACTACTTCAAGCAGTTGTTCGCACAGGTCACGAACCCGCCGATCGACCCGATCCGCGAGAACATCGTGATGTCGCTGGTGTCCTTCGTCGGCCCGAAGCCGAATCTGCTCGACATCAACGCCGTCAACCCACCGATGCGGCTCGAGGTGCCGCAGCCGATCCTCGATTTCGACGGCATGTCGCGCTTGCGCCAGATCGAGCGCCATTCGAACGGCAAGTTCAAGAGCTACCTGCTCGACATCACCTACCCGCTCGATTGGGGCAACGAAGGAGTCGAAGCCAAGCTGGCATCGCTGGGCGCCGAGGCGATCGACGCGATCCAGAGCGGCCACAACATCCTGATCATCAGTGACCGCAAGCTCGACCGCGAACATGTGGCGATCCCCGCGTTGCTGGCCTTGTCGTCGGTGCATCAGCACCTGATCCGGGTCGGGCTGCGCACCACCACTGGCCTGGTCGTCGAGACCGGCTCGGCGCGCGAGGTCCATCATTTCGCGGTACTGGCCGGTTATGGCGCCGAGGCTGTGCACCCCTATCTGGCGATGGAAACGCTGGCCAGCCTGCACCAGGACCTGTCCGGCGCGTTGTCGGCCGAGAAGGCCATCTACAACTATGTGAAGGCGATCGGCAAGGGTCTGTCGAAGATCATGTCGAAGATGGGCGTGTCGACATACATGTCGTATTGCGGCGCCCAGCTGTTCGAGGCGATCGGCCTCGAGAAACCGCTGATTGACAAATATTTCCGTGGTACCGCCTCGCAGATCGGTGGTCTGAACATCTTCAAGGTCGCCGAAGAGGCGATCCGCATGCACCGCGCCGCCTTTGGCGACGATCCGGTGTTGTCTGGCATGCTCGATGCGGGCGGTGAATATGCCTGGCGGGTGCGCGGCGAGGAACACATGTGGACGCCCGACGCGATCGCCAAGCTGCAGCACAGCGCGCGCGCCAACCGCTTCGATACCTACAAGGAATATGCGCAGATCATCAACGACCAGTCGCGTCGCCACATGACCCTGCGCGGGCTGTTCGAGTTCAGGCTCGATCCGTCCAAGGCGATCCCGCTCGACGAGGTCGAGCCGGCCGCCGAGATCGTCAAGCGCTTCGCCACCGGCGCGATGTCGCTCGGCTCGATCAGCACCGAGGCGCACAGCACGCTGGCCGTCGCGATGAACCGCATCGGCGGCAAGAGCAATACCGGCGAGGGCGGCGAAGACCCGGCGCGTTATCGCAATGAGCTGAAGGGGATTCCGATCACGGCCGGCACCAAGGTCAGCGATGTCATCGGCAACAAGGTGATCGTTGTCGACTATGAACTGCAGGCCGGTGATTCGCTGCGCAGCAAGATCAAGCAGGTGGCGTCCGGCCGCTTCGGTGTAACCACCGAATACCTGGTCAGCGCCGATCAGATCCAGATCAAGATGGCGCAAGGCGCGAAGCCTGGCGAGGGCGGTCAGCTGCCCGGCGGCAAGGTTTCCGAATACATCGGATTTCTGCGCTACTCGGTGCCGGGTGTCGGTCTGATTTCACCGCCGCCGCACCACGACATCTATTCGATCGAGGACCTGGCCCAGCTGATCCACGATCTGAAGAATGCCAACCAGCGCGCCGGCATCAGCGTCAAGTTGGTCAGCGAAGTCGGGGTTGGAACCATCGCCGCCGGCGTCGCCAAGGCGAAGGCCGATCACGTCGTGATTGCCGGTCACGATGGCGGCACCGGCGCTTCGCCGTGGTCGTCGATCAAGCATGCCGGCACGCCCTGGGAACTGGGCCTGGCCGAAACCCAGCAGACGCTGGTGTTGAACGGCTTGCGCTCGCGCATCCGGGTGCAGGCCGACGGGCAGATGAAGACCGGCCGCGATGTAGTGATCGGTGCGCTGCTGGGCGCGGATGAATTCGGCTTCGCTACTGCGCCGCTGGTGGCCGAGGGCTGCATCATGATGCGCAAGTGCCACCTCAACACCTGCCCGGTCGGGGTGGCAACGCAGGATCCGGTCCTGCGCGCCAAGTTTCAGGGGCGGCCGGAACATGTCGTCAATTTCTTCTTCTTCGTGGCCGAGGAAGCGCGCCAGATCATGGCGCAACTGGGCGTGCGCAGCTTCGACGAGATGATCGGCAAGGTCGATCTGCTCGACACCCGCAAGGGCATCTCGCACTGGAAAGCCAAGGGGCTGGACTTCGCCCGCATCTTTTAT
>JANNNE010000229.1:0-7370 GCA_031398385.1 Ideonella sp. | reverse complement strand
CGTTTCTTGGTCTGCAGGTTGGAGCCGAAATCGACACTGCCGCTCAGGTCGACCAGAAACCAGGCGCTCAGTTCGCGGTCTTCGGTGAACTGGCGCACATGCGGCACCTGCAGGCGGGCGGTCACATTCCAGTCGATGTGGCGCACATCGTCATGGTGCTGGTATTCGCGCAGATCGGCCAGATCGAGGCCGCCACCGCGCCACAGCGTGCGGTGGTTGCCCTGCAACTGCCCGTCGAGGCGGCGCAGCACCGTCCACTCCAGCCGGCGCAGCAGGGTGTCGGAGGTTTCGTGCTGGTCGGTGCCGGTCATGGATCGATGGCGTGTGCGCGCAACTCAGGCAGCGTGCGCGAGCGGTTTGTCCGGCACCGGAATCTTCTTGATGATGCGCTGGATCAAGGCATCGGCGTCGTGCCCTTCCGCGAGCGCTTCGTAGCTCAGCACCAGCCGGTGGCGCAGCACGTCGGGGATCAGGACCGTCATGTCTTCGGGCAGTGCATAGCTGCGGCCGCGCATGAAGGCCAGTGCGCGGGCGCCCTCGATCAGGCCGATGGTGGCGCGCGGGCTGGCGCCGTAGGTCAGGAACGGCGCCAGGTCGGCCAGTTCGTATTTGTCAGGGCGTCGGGTTGCGCTGACGACCTTCACCGCATACTGGATCATCGACGGATCGACATAGACCTTGCGGCATTCCTGCTGCAGTTCGGCCAGCTGGCTCATGCTGGCCACCGCGGCCACCGTGGTGGGGGCGCCGGTCACGCGCTGTGCGATGACGAATTCTTCTTCCTCGCTCGGATAGTCGACCAGCACCTTCATCATGAAGCGGTCGACCTGCGCCTCTGGCAGCGGGTAGGTGCCCTCGGTCTCGATCGGGTTCTGCGTGGCCATCACCAGAAACGGCGAGGGCACCAGGTGGGTTTCACCGGCGATCGTCACCTGGCGCTCCTGCATCACCTCGAGCAGCGCACTCTGCACCTTCGCCGGCGCGCGGTTGATTTCGTCAGCCAGCAGCAGGTTGGCGAATACCGGGCCCAGCGAGGTCGCGAAATCGCCGGTCTTCGGGTGATAGATGCGGGTGCCGATCAGGTCGGCCGGCACGAGATCGGGCGTGAACTGGATGCGCTTGAACGAACCACGCAGCGTCGACGCCAGCGTCTTGACGGTCAGGGTCTTGGCCAGCCCGGGCACGCCCTCGACCAGCAGGTGGCCCTGCGCCAGCATCGCGATCATCACCCGCTCGAGAAAATAATCCTGGCCGACGACGACCCGCTTGACCTCGTAGAGCACCTGCTCCATCAGCGAGTTGGCGGTCGGGGTGCCGGTGGCGTCGGTGGAAGTGGCTGCTGTCATCGGCAAGACCTGCTGGAAAGGTGGGTGGATCGGGAGGTGATGAGGGTCAGAAAGGCGGCATGCCGGCGCCCGCCGCGGCATTCTCGATCGGCACCGCAAAACCGATGCCGATGAAGGTGCGCTGGCGCGACGGGTTCAGGATCGCGGTAACGATGCCGACCACCGCCCCGTCGTTGGTAACCAGCGGACCACCGGAATTGCCGGGATTGGCCGCAGCGTCGAACTGGATCAGGTTGGTGATGGTCTGCTGACCGTCCGGCGAGTTGAATTCGCGTTTCAGGCCCGACACCACGCCAGACGACGTCGATGGCCCGATGCCGAACGGAAAGCCGACCGCGGTCACCTCGTCGCCCGGCAGCAGGTCGGCGGTGGACCGCATGGTGGCGGCCTGCAGGTCGTCGGGGATGCTCTTGGCGCGCAGCACCGCGAGGTCGTTATGCGGCTGCACGTTGATCACCTGGGCGTCCGACACATGGCCGTCGGCGAAGGTCACCTTGATGCGGCGCGCACCCTGCACCACGTGCAGGTTGGTCAGGATGGTGCCGTTGTCGATGATCACGACGCCGGTGCCGATGCCGCGTTCGACCGGTCCTTCGCCGGCCGCCTTGCCAGTGGCGGCCATCGATTTCTTGTTGTCGGCACCTGCCGACGGTGGGCCGCTGTCGTCGCCTTCGTCGCCTTCGGTCATCAGGCCGAGCACCCGCACCACCGATCCGCGGACCGCGTCGGAGGCCTTGGTGCTGTTCGATGTCAGCGGTTTTTCTTCCAGCGACTGGCGCACCAGCGCGTCGATCTGCTTGGCGGTGAAGGCCGGTTGGGTGGTCGGCCCGCGGGCGATCAGGAATACCAACCCCAGCATCGTCAACATCGCCAGGCCCCACAACCAGCGTTCGTTGCGGGCGATCCGGCCGCGCCAGCCCTTGCGCAACTGCGGCGCGGTCGACACGACTAGCGCATCCGACCCGGCGCCGCCGGTTGCTGAAGCGGCGTCTGTAACCGGGGCTGGCGACGCGTGCTGGCGGCGCGGCGAGCGGCTGTACAGCGGGGCCTTCTTCATCGCCGGAACCTCCTGTGGTGCTGGAGCTGGTCCATCGGTACAACTCCCGGTCTGCTGGGCTGACCTGCGGTTGCGCAAAGCGCACACAGGCGGTAACAAGCTCACAGTATCACGGTCGCGGATTCCCGTCATCCGGCACGGGCATCGTGCGCCGCCGAGGCATGATGCAGGGATGTGGATCGACACCCATTGCCACCTGGATGCCAGCGAATTCGACGCCGACCGGCCAGAGGTGGTGGCGCGCGCGGCGGCGGCCGGTGTGCAGCAGATCGTGCTGCCGGCGGTGGATGTGCGCAACCTGGCAACCGTGCGTGAACTGGCGCACCGGTACGATCTGGTCTATGCGCTGGGCATCCACCCGCTGTGTGTCGATCGCGCCGACGACGCGGACCTGGCCCGCCTCGACACCGAGCTGAGCCGCCACCGCGACGACCCGCGGCTGGTGGCCGTCGGCGAGATCGGCATCGACCATTTCATCGAAGGGCTGTCCCGCGAACGGCAGGAGCATTTCTATGCCGAGCAACTGGCGCTGGCGCGGCGCCACGAACTGCCAGTGGTGCTGCATGTGCGCCGTTCGGCCGATACGCTGCTCAAACACCTGCGCCGTCATGCCGGCCAGCGCGGCATCGCCCATGCCTTCAACGGCAGCGCGCAGCAGGCATCGGCATTTGTCGAGCTGGGTTTCAAGCTCGGCTTCGGCGGTGCGATGACCTTCGACCGCGCGCTGCAGATCCGGCGGCTGGCCCGCTCGCTGCCCGCAGAATCGATCGTGTTGGAGACCGATTCGCCCGATATTCCACCGCACTGGCTGTACCGCACCGCAGCGATGCGCGAAGCCGACGGCGATCCGCACCAGGCCCGCAATGAGCCCGCGCAGTTGCCACGCATCGCGGCCGAACTGGCGGCATTGCGGGGTATCCGCGTCGAAGCGCTGGCCGAGCAGACCAGCGTCAATGCCATGGCTGCGCTGCCGCGCCTGCGCGCGCTGGGCAGCCGGTGACAGGCGGTCCGTGCTGCGCCATGCGGGTGAAACCCGCGCCAAGCCCAAGGGCTCGGCCGACCCCATCACCGCAGCGCCGCTTCGCGGCCTCGGGCCGGTGATCGACCGCTCGACCCGGCTGGTCGTGCTCGGCAGCTTCCCCGGCGTTGCGTCGCTGCAAGCCGGGCAGTACTACGCCCATCCGCGCAACCAGTTCTGGGCCATCCTGTCGACGCTGTGGGATCAAGACCTGCGCGCCCTTCCCTACCCCCGGCGGCTCGAGGCTTTGTTGTCGCATGGCCTGGGGCTGTGGGACGTCTATGCGAGCTGCCTGCGCGACGGCAGCCTGGACAGCGCGATCGAACAGGCCGAACTGAACGACCTGGCCAGCCTTCGCCGGTTGGCACCAGATCTGCGTGCAGTGGCCCACAACGGCGGCGAATCGGCGCGCCACCGCCGCATCACCGAGGCACTTGGGGTGGCCGTGCTGCGTTTGCCATCGACCAGTCCGGCCAATGCGAGCTGGTCGTTCGAACGCAAGCTCGAGGCCTGGCGCGTGGCCTTGACGGAAACCGGCGTCACATGAAGGCGCCTGCCGTCAAGCGAAGCAAGCCGACCACCCGCAGCAAGGGACCAGTGCTCGAGCCCGCAACGCTGTCCGAGTTCGACGGCGTGCGTTATCTGCACCTGGGCACACCGTGGGTGCAGGGCGCGATGCGGATCCGCAAGCCGCAGGCCATCGAACTCGAGTATGTGCAGCGCATGCTGGTCTGGCTGCTGTTGCGACCGGAGGCCGAAGCTGATGCGGCAGACGCCTGGCAGGATGTGCGCGCACTCCAGTTCGGGCTCGGCTCGGCCACCATCACCCGCTTTTGCCACGTCACGCTGGGCATGCCGACCACAGCGGTCGAGATCAACCGTTCGGTGATCGACGCCTGCCGGCTGTGGTTCGCCTTGCCACCGGACAGCGAGCGTCTGTCGGTGGTCGAGGCCGACGCCGGGGCATGGGCCGCCGATCCGGCCCATCGCGCCCGCGCCGACATCCTGTGCGTCGACCTCTATGACCACGACGCCGCCAGCCCGGCGCTTGACGGTGCCGATTTCTACCGGGATTGCGCCACCCTGCTGGCCGCCGATGGCGTGATGACCGTCAACCTGTTCGGGCGCGATTCGAGCTTCGACCAAAGCGCCGCCAGGATCGCCGCGGCGTTTCCCGGCGGAGTCGTCAGGAGCCTGCGTCCGACCCGCGAGGGCAACACCATCGTGATCGCCTTGCGCAGCGGCGAATGGCCGTCGGCTCAGGTGCTGGCGCAACGCGCCGACAATATCGAGGCGAAGACGCGTCTGCCGGCGCGCAAATGGCTGCGCATGTTGCGTGCGCTGCCGGCCGCGCCCGGCGACGACGGCCGAGGCGTCATCGCTGCAGAAGCGGCCACCCCCGCTGGCCGTGGACGGACTGGAACATGAAAACGATGCCGAACCCCGAGACCAAGCCCGGCGTGAAAGCCCCGGCCCCGACCGACCCCGCGACCCCGCTGGCGGCAGGCGGCAGCGCCGACGCGACCGAGCACCGCGGCCAGCTCGACTGGCGTGTGCTGCTGAAATGGCTGCGCCAGGACGGCGTCCTGAGCGCCGAAGATGCCATGCGCACCGCCAAGCGTTTTGCCGCCGGCGACAGTGCGCAGCACCCGCTGGTGCGTCTCGGCAACGCCGGCCTGCAACGCGCCGGCAATGGCCGGGCGCTCGACGTCGAAGCCTTGACTGAATGGCTGGCCGGACGCAGCGGCCTGCCGTATCTGCGCATCGATCCATTGAAGGTCGATGTCGGCCGGGTCGCCGAAGTGATGTCGATCAGTTATGCCGAGCGCCGGCGCGCGCTGCCGATCCAGGTCGGGATGCGCGACATCACGATCGCCACCTGCGAACCGTTCGACCGCGAATGGATTCCTGAAATCGAGGCGCATACCCACAAGGCGGTGCGGCTGGTGGTCTCCAGCCCGACCGAGCTGCAGAAATATACGACCGAGTTCTATACGCTGTCGCGTTCGGTGCGCGCCGCCATCAAGAGCGGCGAGAACACCTCGGTGGTGGCCAGTTTCGAGCAGCTGGTCGAACTCGGCCGCAGCACCAAGCAGCTCGATGCCGACGACCAGGGCGTAGTGCAGGTGGTCGACTGGTTGTGGCAATACGCTTTCGATCAGCGCGCCAGCGACATCCACCTCGAACCGCGCCGCGACCTGAGCGCGATCCGCTTTCGCATCGACGGCGTGATGCACACCGTCTACCAGCTGCCGCCGGGCGTGATGAACGCGATGATTGCGCGCATCAAGCTGCTCGGCCGGATGGACGTGATCGAGAAGCGACGCCCGCTCGACGGCCGCATCAAGACCCGCAACCCGGCCGGCGAGGAAGTCGAGATGCGCCTGTCGACCTTGCCGACCGCCTTCGGCGAGAAGATGGTGATGCGCATCTTCGATCCCGATACCACCATCAAGCCGCTCGACGCCCTGGGATTCGGCAGCCACGACGGCGTTCGCTGGGAACAGCTGGTGGCGCAGCCACACGGCATCATCCTGGTGACCGGGCCGACCGGCTCGGGCAAGACCACCACCTTGTACGCGACGCTGCGCCGGCTGGCTACCGACGAAGTCAACGTCTGCACGGTCGAAGATCCGATCGAGATGATCCAGCCGGCGCTGAACCAGACCCAGGTCCAGTCGTCGATCGACCTCGGCTTTGCCGAAGGCCTGCGCGCACTGATGCGGCAGGACCCGGACATCATCATGGTCGGCGAGATCCGCGACCTGCCGACCGCCGAGATGGCAATCCAGGCTGCGCTGACCGGCCACCTGGTCTTCAGCACGCTGCACACCAACGACTCGGCGCAGGCGATCACCCGCCTGCTCGACCTCGGCGTGCCGCCGTACATGATCTCGGCAACGGTGATCGGGGTGCTGGCGCAGCGCCTGGTGCGAACCTTGTGTCCGAATTGCAAGCAGCCCGACCCCGCGACCAGCCGCGACAGCCTGCAGCAGCTGATGGCGCCCTGGAAACTGAACGGCGGCGCGCGCCCGCACAAGCCGGTTGGCTGTCTCGACTGCCGGATGACTGGTTACCGCGGCCGGGCCGGCCTCTACGAACTGCTGCTGGTCGACGACGCCGCGCGGGCGGCAATCCACCCGCAACCGGATTTCGTCAAGCTGCGCAAACACGCGGTATCGACCGGCATGCGCCCGCTGCGCCTGGCTGGCCTGATGAAGGTGGCCGAAGGTCTGACGACGGTCGAGGAGGTATTGCGGACCACCCCGTCGCTCGAATGAACCGGCGCCAGCCCATGTCCGTCGGGCGGGCAAACACGCTGCTCCGGCCTCGCGACCGAGCGGTCTTTTACACTCGTACCGCATTCCGGCAAGTCAGCCGCACGACGACATCGGGTCAGCCGGTTGATCCGGCTCTGATCCGGGCATGTCTCTCCACCACCACCCCTCGAACCCCTCCATGAGCACAGCCCGCCCCTTCATCGTCGGCATTGGCGGAACCACCCGGCCGGGATCGACGACCGAACGGGCGCTGGCGGTCGCGCTGGCGCAGGCCCGCGCGCTGGGCTGCGATACCGAGCTGTTCGGCGCCGGTGCGATGCCGACCGAGTCCTATGATCCGAGCCGTCCCGAGCGCAGTGACCAGGCCGTGGCGCTGGTGGCTGCGGTGCGCCGCGCCCACGGCGTGGTGATCGCGACGCCGTCCTACCACGGCGGCATTTCGGGTCTGGTCAAGAACGCGATCGACTTCATCGAAGACACTCGCGATGACGAGGCGCCGTATTTCGAGCGGCGCGCAGTCGGCCTGATCGTCTGCGCCGACGGCGCACAGGCGATGGGCACCACCCTGATGTCGATGCGTGCGGTGGTGCACGCGCTGCGCGGTTGGCCGACGCCGTATGGCGCCACGTTGTTGTCATCGTCGCAACCGTTCGGCAGCAAGGACAGCC
>JANNNE010000205.1:0-7470 GCA_031398385.1 Ideonella sp. | reverse complement strand
GGTCGAGGCCGGCAAGGCCAGGAACCTGGCTGTGGCGGCCCGCAAGCGCATGGTCGACGATCCCAACGTACCCACCTTCGAGGAGAAGGGCATCAAGTTCTATTGGGAGCAGATGCGCGGTGTGGTCGGGCCGGCCGGCATGACACCGGAGGCCGTGGCCTGGTGGCAGGACACCCTGAAGAAAGTGACCTCGTCCAAGAAGTGGCAAGAGGAATACATCAAGCGCAACCAGTTGACCGCCACGGCCTGGACGGGCGAAGAGGCCAACAAGTACCTTGACGACATCACCTCGGATTACGAAACCGCGCTGACTGCCCTGGGTGGCCTGAAGAAATAAGTCGCGACCGGGCCTCATCAGATGCGCAGCGCAGACCGCCTTGCGGGCGCGGCCTTGCTCGGCTTGTCGCTGGCCTTCAGCGCAGCCGCGATCAAGAACCACAACTTCTGGGGCGACAACGGCCCGGGTCCGGGTTTCCTGCCGTTCTGGCTGGGCTTGGTCATGGCCGTGCTGGCGGTGCTGTTGCTGGTCAGCGCGCTGCGTTCCACGGATCCCGGCGAACCCTGGCTGCCGCATGGCGAGGGCCTGCGCCGCCTGCTGCTGGTGGTGGGCGTGACCATCGCCTTCGTGGCGCTGCTGCCGCTGCTGGGCATGGCCCTCGGAACGGCCTTGTTCATTACCGCGTTGATGCGCGGCGTCGAGCGCCACCGCTGGCCGCTGACCCTGGCTGTCGCGCTGGTCACCACGGGCTTCAACTACCTCGTCTTCACGTTCTGGCTCAAAGTGCCTTTCCCGATTGGCGTGCTGGGTTTCTGAGGCACTCGCATCATGGACTTCATCTCCAACCTCGCGTTGGGCTTCTCGGTCGCGCTGACCCCCTTCAACCTCGTGATGGCGGTGGCTGGCGTGGTGGTCGGCATGGTGATCGGTGCGCTGCCTGGAGTCGGCCCCGCTTCGGGCGTGGCGTTGTTGCTGCCACTGACCTTCGGCATGAACCCGACCTCGGGCATCATCATGCTGGCCGCTCTCTACGCGGGGTCGATGTACGGCGGCACCATCACGGCGGTGCTGATCAACACACCTGGCGAGGCGGCGTCGGTGGTCACCTGCCTGGACGGCCACCAGATGGCATTGCAGGGCCGGGCCGGACCCGCGCTGGGCATCGCTGCGATCGGCTCCTTCATCGCCGGCACGGTGGGGGTACTGCTGCTGATGCTGGTGTCGCCGGCACTGGCCAAGTGGTCGTTGGCCTTCGGCCCGCCGGAGACCTTTGCGCTAATGCTGCTCGGGCTGACCACCGTCACGCTGCTGACCGGCGAGAACGCCGTCAAGGGCTACATCAGCATGGTGGCCGGACTGATGATCGCGATGGTCGGCTTCGACATCATCTCGGGCGATGCGCGCTACGCGCTGGGCGTCCCGGAGTTGATGGACGGCATCGACTTCCTGCCCGTCGCGATCGGCTTGTTCGGCCTGGGCGAGGTGCTGGCGGGCGCCGAAAATGCCAAGAACAACGCCATCGTCAAAGGGCGCTACGGACTGCGCGAGGTTCTGCCCAGCGCCGTCGACTGGATGCGCAGCCGCTTGGCCATCGCGCGCGGCACGGTGCTGGGCTTTCTGGTGGGTCTGCTGCCCGGTGCGGGACCGACCATCGCCACCTTCCTGTCGTACGCGCTGGAGAAGAAGGTCTCCAAGCGACCCGAGGAGTTCGGCAAAGGCGCGATCGAGGGCGTGGCCGGCCCCGAGTCGGCCAACAATGCCGCCGCCACCGGCGCCATGGTGCCGATGCTGACGTTGGGCATCCCCGGCTCGGCCACCACGGCCATCATGCTTGGCGGTTTGATGATGTGGGGACTGCGGCCGGGGCCGCTGCTGTTCGAGAAGAACCCCGAATTCGTCTGGGGCCTGATCGCGTCGCAGTACATCGCCAACGTGATGTTGCTGGTGCTGAGCACGGCCTTCATCCCGCTTTTCGTTCGCGTGCTGCGTGTGCCGTACACGATATTGATGCCCATCATCATCGTCTTCTGCATCACCGGCGCCTACTCGCTGAAGAACAGCCTGTTCGACGTCGGTCAGATGCTGGTCTTCGGTATCCTCGGCTACGCGATGAAGAAGCTCGGCTATTCGCCGGCCGCGCTGACCCTGGCCCTGGTGCTGGGCCCGTTGGCCGAACGCGCGTTGCGCCAGTCGCTGATCATCTCGGACGCCGGCGTCGGCATCTTCTTCATGCGGCCCATATCCGCCGTGCTGGTGAGCGCCGCGCTGCTCGCCATTCTGGTGCCGACGCTGCGCGGCTTGAAGTCGGTGCATCGCTCGCGAGCGATGGCTCGCTGACACCGCGGCCAACTTGGACGAGCCCGGCGCGGTCCGGCAGGGGCGGTTGACCCGGTGATGCACCATCCGCAGCACGGGCGTTGATATCAGCCCGGGCTGCCGCCCATCGGCAAGCGCGGGAGACCAGAAGCCCGAACGCCACACTCACACCTCGCCACCCTGCGCGCCCGCGCCCTCTCCCAATCCACTCGCCCGCACCGTCTTCGTTCCCAACGCCTCCCCCAATGCCGCGCGCCGTCCGGTCACCAACGTGAACACGCTGCGCGCCCGCGTGATTCCGGTGTAGACCAGCTCGCGCGTCAGAACGCGGCTCGGGGCCTGGGGCAGGACGAGGGCGCAGTGGTCGAACTCGGAGCCTTGGGCCTTGTGAACGGTCATCGCGAAGGCAGTTTCGACGTGGGCGAGGCGGGTGATCGCGACACTGCGCGGGCGGCTGCTACCGCTGACGCTGTTGTTGCCGCCATCTGAGAACCACACGCGCAGGCCGGGTTGACGATTGATCCCGCTGTCGGTCGCTGGCGCGCAGGCCGGTCCGGTCGACGACATGGTGTGCGTCGATGAAGATGCCGATGCCGCCGCCGATCCCACCGCCGGCGGTCGCAGCGCGATGCCGATGTCGCCGTTGAAGACGCCTAAGGCGGCATCGTTGCGGGTCACCATGATCGGGCGGCCTTCGTACCACCCTCCGCTGCTTCTGCTGTTGTTGAATGCAGCCGGCGCTTGGGCGAACAGCGCTTGCTCGATCGCGCGGTTCAGCGCGACGGCGCCCCATTCGCCTTCGCGCACTGCGCACAACACGCGGAAGCGGTCGAAGGCCTGCAGCACCGCGCGTACCCAGGAGTCGAAATCCGCTTGATCGACCTCAGCGGGCGGGCGCTGATTCAGCGCGGCCAAGTAGTCGCGGTAGCCGTTGCCAACAGTGTTGCCCGCACCCGACCGGCTGCTCGCGGACGACACGGCCAGGTGCACCAGCGGCGCGGTGCTGGCCGCATCGATCCAGCGCAGCGAGGCATCGGAAGGAGACTGCAGCAGTGCCTCGGCGGCGGGCGCGTCGCCGCGGTTGACCGCCAGCGCCAACTGACCGATCGGGCCGCTGAAGCGCCAACTGCTGCGCAGCATCACGGTGTGCTGGGCCAGCGCCGGGCCTTGTGTATCGACCAAGCGATCGGGCAGGTCGGCACCGGTCAGTTCGGTCAGCAGCGCCACGGTGGCCGGGCGGTAGCGGCCGAGTTCGGCGTCGCGGCAAAGGTCGCCGAGCACCGCGCCGGCCTCGACCGACGCGAGCTGATCCTTGTCGCCGAGCAGGATCAGGCGCGCGCCGGACGGCAGCGCGTCGAACAGCGCGGCCATCATCTCGAGGTGGATCATCGAGGCCTCGTCGACGATCAGCACGTCGATCTCCAGCGGGTGCGCGGCGTCGTGTCGGAAGCGCCGCGTGTCGGGCCGCGCGCCGAGCAGAGAATGCAGTGTGCGTGCCGGGCCGATGCGCTCAGCCAGTTCGGCCACGATGGGCAGATCGTTGCCGATCGCAGCTTGCAGCGGCGCCAATGCATTGGTGATGGACTGGCGCAGGCGTGCCGCCGCCTTGCCGGTTGGCGCAGCCAGCGCGATGCGCAGCCGCTCGGGCGCCGGGTCGACGGCGAACAGCAACGCCAGCAGGCGCGCCGCGGTGTAGGTCTTGCCGGTGCCGGGGCCGCCGGTGATGACCGACAGCGTGCCGGCCAACGCCAGGCCGCAGGCGGCTTTCTGCCAGTCGAATCGCTGATCAGGGTCGCTGTCGCCCGGTGCCGGGCCCGATGTGGGGAACAAGCGGTCGAGCCAAGCGCGGGCCGCGCTGCGGTCGACGTCCAGCAGGTGACTTGCGCGTTGCGCCACCTGCGCCGCGACGGCTTGTTCGTAGTGCCAGTAGCGGCGCAGGTAGAGGCGGTTTCCGCTCAGCACCAGTGGACGCGTCATCGCGGCCGCATCGTTGTGCTGATCGGCGTCGCGGTGCACCAGCGGGCTGACGCGCAACACGCCCAGCCAGTCGGCGGGCGAGCGTGGCAGCTCGCGCAATACGCGCTTCAAGGCGTCGGCAGCCGGCGGCGCCAAGCCGAGCAGACCGCTGGCGTCGTCCGGCAGCGGGTCGATCAGCAGGCAGCTGTGGCCACGGCCTTCAACGTGCGCCAGCAACGCGGCGGCCAGCACCACCGGTGCCGGCGCCGTGGGACAACATTCGACGACGAAGCGGGCAAACGCACTGTCGAGGCGGCGCAGCCAGCCCTGCTCGCTCCAGCGCGCCAGTTCGGCCAGCACCGCGACGGTCTGGCGATCGGTGGCCGGTGACGACATGCTCATGCTGCGTCCTCCGCCGGTACGCCCAACAAGCCATCGAGACCGTCCAGCAGTTCAACCGTCGGGCCGATCAGGTGGCAGCCGCGGGTCGGGCCGTTGATCCCCCGCAAAAACAGGTACACCGCACCGCCGAGCTGGCGCGCCGGGTCGTAAGCACTGCCCAGGCGGCTGCGCAGCAGGCGGTGCAACGCCAGCAGGTAGATCGCGGCCTGCACGTCGTAGCGGTGGGTGGCCATCGCCGCTGCCAGCGCATCGGGTGAGTAGGCGGCGTCGCCGTCGCCGAGCCAGTTGGATTTGTAGTCGAGCACCCAGTAGCGGCCGCCGTGTTCGAACACCAGATCGGCAAACCCCATCAGCATGCCGTTCAGCTCGCGCCGCGGCAACGCGGGCCGGTCGCGGCCGTTGAGCAGGTGGCTTCGGCACAAGGCGTCGACCGCCTCGGCCTCGACGCCGTCGCTGCCGAACCAGAACTCCATTTCGGGCAGCAACGCGTCGATCGCGGACAGCGAGGTGTCCAAGCCCGGCAACGGCGTGCGCACCAGCACGCCGAGCCAGTCGAGCACCGCTTGGCCGCGATGGCCCCAGCCTTGGCGGTCGCAGCGGCGCAGCAACTGCTGCTGTCGCTCGGGCGAACTCAGGTCGAAGCCTTCGGACGCCAGCCACTCGAGCTGGCCGTGCAGGAAGTTGCCCGGCACCGAGCCGCGCGGAAAGCGATGCCAGGGTTCGTCGGCAAACAGGTCGGCCGTCGACGGCGCGTTGGGCGAGGCGTCGTCGGGCGGTGGTGATGCCTGAGCCGCAACGCCATCGGGGATCGTGTCGACAACCGCTGTCTCATCGTCATGCAGGTGTGCATCGGCGGCCATCTTGGAGACGACCGCCGGCAGGTCGCGCACCATCGCCGAGAAGCTGGCGATGCGCCATGAGCGCTCGAAATCGGCCGAGTAATCGGGCCGGTCGCGCAACGTCGGCAGCTGCTCGCTGCGGGACAGTCGGCTGCAGGCGATGGCGTCGTCGGCGTGGACGACCTGCAGGTCGATCGCGCGGCAGTCGGCGACCAGCGCCTCCAGTTCCCCCGGCAGTTCGGCGCAGGCAGCAGTGGCGTCGATCTCCCGGCCATTGCCGAGCAGACGGCCGGCGGCACTGAGGTGCCACACGGTCTTGCCGCTCTTTCCGACGGCCTGCACCGCAAGACCAACCCACAATGCATGGCGGGCGCGCGTCATCGCCACGTACAGCAACCGCAGGTCTTCTCGCTGGCGGTCGAGGTCGGCGGCGTCGATCTGCGCCGAGGTCGGCTCGAGGTGGATTTGCCGCTCACCGCTGGCCTCGTCGACCAGATCGACGAACAACAGGTTCTTGCCCTTCTCGACCGGGCGAAAGCCGCTGGCGAACGGCAGAAAGACGAGCGGATACTCCAGGCCCTTGGACTTGTGCACGGTGATCACCTGCACCAGGTCGGCGTCGCTTTCCAGGCGGACGATCTGCTCGTCGTCACGGGCGAAGGCCGCGTCGTCGACCTGCGCAGTGAGCCAGCGGATCAGCGCCTGCTCGCCGTCGAGGTTGGCGCTAGCCGCCTGCAGCAGTTCGGCCAGGTGCAGGAAGTTGGTCAGCCGGCGCTCGCCGTCTTGAATGGCGGGTTCGGATGGTTCGTCGGTCGCCAAATCGGCCGCAGTCGCTGGCTCCGGCTCCGCGAGCCAGCGTGCCGGCAGCTCGAACTGGTGCAGGCTGCGGCGCAGCATCGTCAACACACCTTGCGTCTGCCAGACGGTGTGCAGGCGGGCGATCTGCTCGCTGCGTTCGTCGAAGGCCCCGTCGTCGCTGGCCAGGTGGCGCAATTCGGCGATCGGCAGGCCGAGCATTCGGGTGGCCAGCGCGGCGCGCACCAGCCGCGTGTCCAGCGGCTGGGCGACCGCACGCAGCCAGTGCAGCAGATCGGCCGCCTCGGCACTTGCAAAGACCGAATCCTGGTCGGATAGGTAGACCGATGCGACGCGGCGGCGTTGCAGTTCGCGGCGCACCGCCTGCGCCTCGCGGCCGGTGCGCACCAGCACCGCGATGTCGGCGGGGCGCAGGCGGGTGAAGGTGTGCTTGGCCGGATCGTCGAAGCCGGCCTGGTCGTCGTTCAGCAGCGTGGCGATCTGTTCGGCACAGCGCTGTGCAAAGCGATCACGGATGCCGGCGGCGTCTGAAGCTTCGGATTCAAGCAGCAGCTGCAGTGCCGAGACCATGCCGGTGGCGGTGCGCAGGTGATCGGCGCGGCCGCGGGCTTGCACCGGGATGAAGGGGACGGGGGTGGCAACGCCATTCGTAGGAGCGGCTTCAGCCGCGCTTCGGGCTGCGGCGGTTTGCGAAGAAATCGCGGCTGAAGCCGCTCCTACAACCGCTCCTACAACATCAGAGAACGGGGACGGGCCGTACATGAACGCGCCCTGGGTTGACGACGCGGCCGCAGGATATTCGCGCGTCTCCGCGCGGCTGAACAGGCGGTTGACCGCGGCGACCAGCGGTGCGGTCGAGCGATGGTTGGTCGTCAGCAGGTGGTGCCGGCCTTCGGTCTTGCGGCGGGCATCGAGGTAGCTGTGGATATCGGCGCCGCGGAAGCGGTAGATCGATTGCTTGGGGTCGCCAATCAGCAGCAGCACGGTTGACGGGTCGTTGTCGGCGATGCGGTACAGCCGGTCGAAGATGCGCAGCTGCACCGGCGAGGTGTCCTGGAACTCGTCGATCAGCGCGGCCGGATAGCGTTCGACGATGTGCTGGCGCAGGCGCAGCGCACCGGCACCATTCACGGCCGGGTCGAG
>JANNNE010000197.1:0-16110 GCA_031398385.1 Ideonella sp. | reverse complement strand
GCGCGGCGAAATCCTCCGCCTTCAACCCCACAACCCGGCCGCGTTGTTGACCACCGATTTCCTGCGTCTCGAAGAAGAGGAAGTGCCACGCGACGGCATCGAGATCAAGCGGGCGTTCAACTACGCCCGCGACGCATCGGGCCGGGCCCTGTTGTGGATCGGACGCAGCAAGAGCACCGGCCGCGGCGAGGGCAACAGCGGGCTGCGCTTCGATCTGGTGGAGTGAGCTGGGCGCTGGTGGCGGGCGCACTACGGGTGGCAGAGCCTGCCGGATTCTCCCATCCGCTGGTTATCGATCGCGCCGAGTCACGCGCGCAACGACAATCAGCCGATGCAAGTCGCGTCGTATCTGAAGTTGTCGATTGCCGTCGCGGTGGCGACCATCGTGCTGAAGACCGGCGCCTGGTGGCTTACCGGCTCCGTCGGCCTGCTGTCGGACGCGCTGGAATCGCTGGTGAATCTGGCCGGCGCCACATTCGCGCTGATGATGGTCACGCTGGCCGCGCAGCCGCCCGACGACGAGCACCCCTACGGGCATCACAAGGCCGAGTATTTCTCCAGCGGTTTCGAAGCGGTGCTGATCCTGGTTGCTGCGCTGGCAATTCTCTGGACCGCCGTCGACCGCTGGTTCAATCCGCAGCCGATTCAGCAGATCCGCCTCGGCGTGATCCTGTCACTGCTGGCGACCGTGCTGAACGGCGGACTGGCGTGGGCGATGCTGAAAAAGGCCCGCGAGGTGCGATCGATGGCGCTGGAGGCCGACGCACGCCACCTGTTCACTGATGTCTGGACCTCGGTCGGTGTGGTCGCTGGCGTGGCGGCGGTGCACTTCAGTGGATTGCTGTGGCTGGACCCGCTGATCGCCGCCGCGGTGGCGCTGAACATCCTGCGCGAGGCGGTCGGGCTGCTGCGCCGTTCTGCCGATGGCCTGATGGACCATGCGCTCGAGCCCGAGGTGGTGCAACGCATCGAGGCGACGCTGGCCGAGTTCGGCCACGCAACGATCCGCTTCGACCACATCACGACGCGCCGGGCAGGCCAGCGCCGCTTCGTCGACCTGCACATGCACATGCCGCCGTCCTGGTCGCTCGGTCGCGCGGCGACGCTTCGCGCCAGTGTCGAACAGGCGCTGATGAGCGCGGTGCCGGGGCTGCGCGCCAGCATCCAGTTGCTGCCGTCGAACGTCGAGGCGGTCTCGCAGGACGTCGAGGATCCCTTGTGAAGCCACACATGCCGGGCTGGCCGACTGTCAACACCAGGCGTCGGCGCTTGCATCGCCAGGTACAGACCCTCTACGCGCACCGGCAGCAGTGCGAGCAAGTCACCCCTGAAGCATCTCGAACGCTTTGCGACTGCGCCCGGGCGGGCCTCAGCTGATCGCGTTCAATTCCTGCCGGGTCGGCAGCCCGTCGCAATCGCCGGGAAACCCGACCACACGCGCGCCGATCGTGTTGCCGCGGGCGGCCGCTTCCGCGAGGGTCAGGCCTTCCAGCAATCCTGAAATCACGCCGACCGCAAAGCCGTCTCCGGCACCGACCGTGTCGACGATCCGCTCCACCGGCACGCCGGGCACGAAGCCGCTGCCTCCTTTGCCGCTGTAGAAGGCCCCGTCGGCGCCGAGCTTGACGACGACCGCCCGCGCGCCGCGGTCACGGTAGAAGGCGGCGATCTGCTGCGGCGACTCGCAGCCGGTCAGCAGTCGCCCCTCTTCCAGCCCTGGCAATACCCAGTCGCTGAGCGAGGCGAGGTGGTTCAGGCAGTCGATCATCTCGCCTTTCGACGGCCACAACGCAGGGCGCAGGTTGGGATCGAACGAGATCGTGCGCCCGGCCGCCCGCGCGTCGGCCGCCATCTCGAGAACCAGCTCACGCGTGCTCGAAGAGACCGCGACGAAGATGCCGGTCAGGTGCAGGTGGCGCGACGCCGCGCACCAGGCTTTGGGGTTGTCGGCCGGTCCGATCCGGCTGGCGGCCGAACCGCGACGGAAATACTGGGTCGCCGGGTCGCTGCCATCGTCGCTGCGCGACTTCAGCATGAAGCCGGTCGGATGCTCGGTCGATACGCTGACGTGTCGTCGGTCGATCCGCTCGCGGTCCAGCGTGGCGCCCAGAAATCGGCCGAAGCAATCGTCGCCGATCGCGGACAGATAGCCGACGCGCAGTCCCAGTCTGGCGAGGCCGATCGCGACATTGAGTTCGGCGCCGGCCGACGTGCGGGCAAACGTCTCGACCGCGTCCAGCGATCCGGGCTGCTGCGCAGCGAACAACACCATCGCTTCGCCGACGGTGATGACGTCGAATTTGATCGCAGCACCATCCATCTCACGATGATAGCCAGCTGGTGACAACGCGGTCACGCTGCCGATGCGGGTGCGTAACCCGTAGAAGTGCCATGCGTCCTGTGGGAGGGCCTTCAGGCCCGATGGGTCACGCGCAGGCAACATCGCGGCTGAAGCCGCTCCTACCGGGCTGGGGTTCGCGACCGGCCGAGGTCGAGGTCTGCAACCGGCGGCGGTGTGTCGTGCATCGCCCTAGAATCCGGCATGAGGCGCGTCCGTTGACCGCGAAATGGGAGACCAGCGTGGACGTGATTCGTCGCAACAATGTCAGGATCAGTGGTGACGGGCCGGCGACGCTGATATTCGCGCACGGCTTCGGTTGCGATCAGCACATGTGGCGTTTGATGGCGCCGAACTTCGAGGATCGCTACCGCGTGGTCACGTTCGACCTGGTCGGCAGCGGATCGTCCGATCTTGGCGCCTACGACAAGGCCAAATACGACTCGTTGCAGGGCTACGCGGACGACGTGCTCGAGATCGTCGCCCAGTCCGCCCAGGGGCCGGTGGTTTTCATCGGCCATTCGGTCAGCGCGATGATCGGCATGCTGACCGAGTTGAAGGCACCCGGCACGACCTTCGCCCAGGTGATGATCGGTCCGTCGCCGTGCTACGTGAACCAGGGCGACTATGTCGGCGGCTTCGAGCGTGCCGACATCGATTCGTTGCTCGAGACGCTGGATTCCAATTATCTCGGCTGGTCCAGCAACATGGCGCCGGCCATCATGGGCGCACCGGGCCAGCCGGAGCTGAGCGTCGAGCTGACCAACAGCTTCTGCAGGACCGATCCGGACATTGCCAAGCAGTTCGCCCGCGTGACCTTCCTGTCCGACAACCGGGCCGACCTGGCGCGCCTGCAGACGCCGACGCTGATCCTGCAATGCACCGACGACCTGATTGCGCCGCAGGCGGTCGGTGAATTCATGGCGCGCACGATGCCACGTGCCACACTGAAGCTGATCGAGAACACCGGCCACTGCCCGCACCTCAGTGCGCCGAGCGCAAGTCGCAAAGCGGTGGACGAATTTCTGAGCGCGCTGTCCGTCTGAGCATGAGCGGCGTTGGTATCGTTCCGAGCACCCCGATCAGTTCTGATGCGCTGTACGACGATGCCCCGTGCGGCCTGCTGATCACGGCGCCCGATGGCTTGATCCAGCGGGTCAACCGGACTTTCTGCAGCTGGGTCGGGCGCGACCCGGGCGAGCTGGTTGGTCGGGTCCGGTTGCAGGATCTGCTGACCATGGGCGGCCGCATCTTCCACCACACCCACTGGGGTCCGCTGATGCAGATCCAGGGCTCGGTCTCCGAGGTCAAGCTGGAGGTCGTGCACCGAGACGGCGACAAGCTGCCTGCCGTCTGGAATGCGGTCAGGCGCATTCACGCTGACCACACGGTGCACGAGGTGGCCGTCTTCATCGCCGAAGACCGCCACAAATATGAGCAGGAGCTCCTGACGGCCCGGCGGCGCGCCGAGGAACTGCTGGCCAAGGAGCAGGCGGCGCAGGCCGCACTGCGCGATGCGCAGGTTGAGCGCGACCGGCAGCGTGCACTCGCCGAAGACCGGGCGCTTTTTGCCGAACAGATGATGGCCATCGTCAGCCATGACTTGCGCAACCCGCTGTCCGTCATCCGCATGAGCGTCCACATTCTGTCGACCAGCGAGCTGTCCGAGAAACAGACCAGTGTGCTGGCACGCCTGGATTCGTCGGCGAAACGGGCGAACCGGCTGATCGCCGATCTGCTCGATTTCAGCCGCGGTCGCATCGGCACCGGCCTGAAAGTGAGGTTCGACCACATCGATCTTCATGCGGTGATCTCCGAAGCCATCGACGACCTGCGGATCGCGTACCCGGGCCACCCGATCGAACATCACCGGCTGGGAACCGGATCGTGCAAGGGCAGCTGCGACCGGCTGACCCAGCTTATCGGCAACCTGGTGATGAATGCGATCGCGTATGGGTCGAGCGATCACCCGGTTGTCGTAACCTCGTTGATCGACGAACACGAGTGCAGAATCTCGGTTCAGAACCAGGGTCCGGCAATCGCTCAAGACCTGTTGCCTCGGCTGTTCGATCCAATGGCGCGCGGCGCGCCCGATGCCGGTCAACCCAGCAGCGTAGGCCTCGGGCTGTTCATCGTCAGGGAAATTGCGCAGGCGCATGGTGGCGAGGTTGAAGTCGATTCGTCCGACACGCAAGGCACGACCTTCGAGGTCCGCTTCCCGAAGGTCGAGGCGCCGCGACCGTCGGCCGCACAACTCAAGCTCGGCAAGCCCCTCGATGCCGCGGCTCAGGAACGCTTTCGTCAAGCCGAACTGGACCGGTTGGCGGTCAGCCACAAGCAGGACGCCGCCTATGACGACATCGTCCGCCTGGCGGCAGAAACCTGCGATGTACCGATCGCGCTGATCACCTTGGTCGACGGAGGTCGGCAGTGGTTCAAGGCGCGGATCGGCCTGCAGGTGTCCGAAACTCCGCGCGAGCATGCCTTCTGCGCACACGCGATCCAGTCGCCCGGTGAAAATTTCATTGTCGAAGACGCCTCGGTCGATCCGCGCTTCGTCGCCAATCCGCTGGTCACCGGCGACCCCAGCATCAGGTTCTATGCGGGCGCTCCGCTGGTGACCCGCGAAGGGATCGCGCTGGGAACGGTCTGCGTCCTCGACACGGCTCCGAGAACGCTGGACGGCAAACAGCTCGAACTGCTGAGGTTTCTGGCCCAGCAGGTGGTCGATCGGCTCGAACGGGGGCGGCCGCCGGCCGCGGACCTCGACTGAAGAGAATCACCCCTGCGAAGCCGCTGTGCCGAGGGCCAACCTGCAGATCTTGCTCAACAACCAGCCGCGGCACGATCCGCGAGGCGGTTCGCGTGCTGACCGGATGGTGGGGCTGGTGACACCGGTACCCAACCGCGGGGTCTTCGTGCGCCAGATGTCGGTGCGCGAGATGTACGATGTCTACGAGTTCCGCGGACTGCTGTTCGGCTTCGCTGCCGAGCGAGCCGCCGAGCGGCATGTGGTGGAAGGGCGAGGCCGCCTGCTGGCAACGCTCGAATACCCCATGGGCTGAGCGCGTACACAAGCCCGAAGCGCAGCAAGGTAAGCCGCCCGACCGCCCACGCAGGCCCGAGATGCTGCGAAACTGGCGATCCGATCGTTCGACCCAGCACCATGTCATGACCGACACCGCGCCGATCACCGATGCGAACCCGACCGTCGCGGAGATGGAGGCCCGGGTCGCACGATTCAAGGATCTGAAGCCGACTGCCGACTATGTCGATTCAGGCATCCCGGGCTGCGAGCGAACGACGCTGCGGGTCATCGGACAGCAACCGGGCGCGCCACTGGCCGCCGACGGTTTCCACATGAGCATCGTGTGCTGCGAGGCCGGCAAGGCAGCGCCGTTGCACAACCACCTGACCCAGGAGGTGTTCGTCGTGCTGACCGGGACCTGGGAAATTTTCTGGGGACCGGACGGGCAACGCAAGGCCACCCTGGCGCAGTGGGACACGATCAGCATTCCCCCGGGCGTCTCCCGGGGGTTCCGCAACGTCGGCAATGAAGTCGCGTACCTGATCGGCATGGCCAGCGGCGCCGACCCGGGAATGATCAACTGGCCCGAACCGGTGCGGGCCGCTGCGCGCGCAGTCGGGATCGCACTGCCGTAGTGGCTGCGGGCTGCGGGACCGAGAAGCGGCCCTTCGGGCATCGCCGGGCCTTGCCCGAGCGAAGGCACCAGACAGCGGCAACCGCACCGATCGTGAACGATGTGCCCGAGGTTATGCTCGCGCTGGTTTTCAGTGACCACCTTCACGCGCCGCCCGCCGACGCCCATCCATTCAAAAGGAGACATCCCATGCTCAATCACGTGATGATCGGATCCAACGACATCGAACGGTCGAAGCGCTTCTACGACGCCGTCCTCGGCGTTCTCGGCGCTGGTCAACCGGCACGCAACCAGGCGGGTTCCGGGCACACGCGGCTCTTCTACCGACATGCCGGCAGCACCTTCGGCATCACCGAGCCGATCAACGGCGAGCAAGCCACTCCTGCCAACGGCGCAACGATCGGTTTCAAGTGCAATTCGCCCGAGCAAGTGAAGGAATTTCACGATGTTGCCGTGGCCAACGGCGGGCAGTCCATCGAGGACGCACCCGGTTTGCGGTCAGGCCCCACCGGCTCGCTCCACCTGGCCTACGTCCGCGATCCCGACGGCAACAAGCTCTGCGCGATCTTTCGGCCGGTGTAAGACTCAACCGGAGACGCGGTGACTGGATGGCGGCTGGTGCGGAGTGGGACTCATCTCATTCATCGGAAAAGTCGCGTATCCGGACCGAGCTGGTCAAGGCTGGCAAAGTGAAAGCGGATTGAAGCAAGGCCACGAATCGCGCAATGCCGCCGCGTCTGCGCCTTGCTTCTGACATTCGACAATCACAGCACCCAGCATCTGGCGGCCAAGTTGTTCGAGATGGTCGTCGGCATCGACCAGCCCGGCCGAACTGCAGGCGCTGCTCGGTAGCGAGATCAAACGCTGGGGCGAGGTGATTCACAGGGCCGGCATCGAACCGGAGTGAGGGCACGAAGGCTCGGTCGCGAATCGACAAGCTGAGGCGAGGCCGACAGGAGGCGGGCGCTGGTCCGAACTCGCATCGTCCCAATTGTGACGCCGCCTCAATCCCCGACATCCGACAACATCACATACTGCTCCGCAATCGAGCGCTGGGCAGCCTCCGATTGCGCGATGTATTCCAGTTCGGTCAGCTGCAGACCGCGATCGAATTCGTCGTGTTCGGCAAAGCGGTGCAGCAAGCCGGTCATGTATGTCGAATAGCGGATCGTCTTCCAGACCCGCAGCCCGCATTCGTCGCTGTAGCGGTCGAGCTCGACACGCGAGCCCTGGCGGAACCAGTTCGCCAGCCCGCGTGCCAGCATTCGCGCATCGGCGACGGCCATGTTCAGACCCTTGGCACCGGTCGGCGGGACGATGTGCACCGCATCGCCGGCCAGGAACAAGTTGCCGAACTGCATCGGACTCGACACCAGCGCGCGCAGCTGCGCCATGTCGCGCTGGAAGATTTCGCCCTCCTTGATCTCAGTTCGATCGTCGTCGAACATGCGCCGATGCAGTTCGTCCCAGATCCGGGTTTCGCTCCAGCTGGCCGGGTCGGTCGCGGGCGGCACCTGCAGGTAGAGCCGCGAGATGCTGGTCGAACGGCGGCTGCACAAGGCAAAGCCGCGATCGTGGTTGGTATAGGTCATGTCCGGCAGCGGCGGCGCCTTGACCAGGATGCCCATCCAGGCGAAGTCGTAGTTGCGGGTCCAGGTCTTGATCACACCCGCCGGTACCGCATCGCGCGAGACGCCGTGAAAACCGTCGCAGCCGGCGATGAATAGACAGTCCAGTGTCTTGTCCTGGCCATCGTGGCGATAGTGCACCCGTGGCGCATCGGTCTGCATGCCTTCGAGGGCGGTCACCTCGGCATCGAACAGCAGCGGATCTCCGTTCGCCACCCGCGCCGCGATCAGATCCTTCACCACTTCCTGCTGGCCGTAGATCTGCACACAACGTCCGGTCAATGCGGTCAGATCGAGGTGGATGGTGCGGCCGCGAAAGCGCATGTCCAGCCCGTTGTCGACCATGCCTTCGCGCAGCATTCGTTCGCCCAGACCGAGGCGCTTCATCGTGTCGACCGTGCCGGCCTCCAGCACGCCGGCGCGCACACGCGCCTCCACGTAGTCGCGGCTGCGCGACTCGAGCACCACGCTGTCGATGCCCTGGCGCTGCAGCAGATGGGCCAGAAACAGGCCGGCGGGGCCGGCGCCGATGATGGCGACCTGAGACTTCGCAGGCGGTCGCATCGACGCCGTCATGCGCCGCCACCCGCACCTGAATTCGCATCGACCGCCCACAACATCTCGTCAAGCATCTCGTCGACCGTGACCACATCGCCGAAACTCTGGAACACCGTCTGGAAACCGACCTTGTGGTCATCCTCGAAACGCGCCGCGTTGGCGTCGGACACCATCGCGACGTGATAGTCGAGCATCATCGCGTCGCGGGCCGATGTCTCGCAGCAGAAGTTCGTCAACATGCCGACGATCGCGACGTTGCGGATCCCCGCCGCCTCGAGCAGGCCAGGCAGCGTCGAATATTTCTCGATGAAGCCGCTGAAGCGCTGTTTCTCGGCGTGGATGTCTTCGGGCAGCGCTTCCAGGTCGGCGTGCAGCAACTGGCCAGGGTTGCCCTTGGTCAGATTGTCACGATGCCGCGCGGCATTTTCGGGGGTGAAGAAATAGTCGTGATACAGCGGCCACAGGCTGCGTCCGCCCTCGCCCGCCACCATGTTGACCCAGGCCACGCGGCAACCACGTTCGCGGAACGCGCGCGCCAGGCGGTTGATGTTCGCAATGATCGCCACCGCCGACGGCACATCGCGAACATAGAAGTCCTGCATGTCGACCACCACCAGCGCGCTCTCGCGCGGCTCGAAACGGTCGAAGATGCGCAGGCGTCCGCGCTTCTTCATCACGCGTTCGATCACATAGGAAGGAAGCTGGACAGGTTCGGGCTGGGCCATGGCAGTCGATGTTTCGCGTCAGGCGGTGAGACAAGCGGCGAGTCCGGCCACCCGCCGGTCGGCATCCGCTGACGATGCGCAAGCCGGACACAACCAGGATTAAAACCCATCGCAAGCGAATCCACTGCAGGAGGATGCCGGCTTTCGAGGCCGCCACAGCGAGCGCCGGATCAAGCCTGGGAAGACCTCGTCGAGAACCGGCATGCACCCGCCGCGACGGACTGCCGGCCTTGCCGTATGCTCAGGTGCGTCGGCCATCGGTGCACGCAAGCGATCTGCCTGCACACCGCGTCTGCGCAGGCGTGCAAGCCGCGCCTCGAAGCCCGAGGCCATACCAACACAAGGATCCCAGCATGGAAGACCCAGACACGACCCCGCCGTCCGCTGCCACCGAGCCGCGCACCTCCTATCTCGAGGAAAAGGCCTTCAAGGCACGCACCCTGCTCATTTTCGGCACCGTCACCGACGTAACGGCCGCCGACGTGACGCGCCGGCTGATCGCACTCGATGCGGAAAGCGCCGATCCGATCGACGTGCTGGTGAGCTCGCCGGGTGGACACCTCGAGTCCGGTGACGCCATCCACGACATCCTTCGTTTCATTGCTGCGCCGGTGAACATGATCGGCACCGGCTGGGTCGGCAGCGCCGCGACCCATTTGTACCTGGCCGTGCCGCGCGAGCGCCGCTATTGCCTGCCGAATACGCGCTTCCTGATCCACCAGCCCAGCGGCGGTGCCGGCGGACGAGCCAGCGACATCGCCATTCAGGCGCGCGAGATCATCAAGGCGCGCGAACGGATTGCCCGCACCATCGCCCGCGAGACCGGCAAATCGCTCGAGACGGTGTTGTCTGACATCGAGCGCGACCGCTGGTTGACGGCCGAAGAAGCGGTGGAATACGGGCTGGTGTCGAAGATCATCGAGCGCAAGACCGAACTGCGGAAGACCTGAGCGGATCTTCCCGAAGCGCGCTGGAACCGCGCGCTACTACCGCTCAGGAGCAGCCACGCGCGCGGGGTGCAGCGGGTGCGGTTTCCCGCGATGTGTGGGCCTACCGATAACAACAGATCACGGCGTTGCGGGCGCGGCCTCGCGGAAGAAGCTCAACGCCGCGGCAATCAAGTCTGCCGGCTGGTCGCGATGCGGCGAATGTCCGCAGTCGCGCAGTTCCAGCAGGCGCGCATGCGGCACGCGGCGCGCGATGCCGCGAATCTGTTCAAGCGAACCGTATTCGTCGGCCAGGCCTTGCACTGCCAGCAGCGGGCAGGTGATGTTGGCCAGCTCGTTCTCGATCGACCACTGCCGGAACGGCGGGTGCAGCCAGATGTGGTTCCAGCCCCAGAAGGCCGAATCGGGATCATCGTGGTGGCGCGCCAGGCGTTGGCGCAGATCGGTTTCCAGGTAGGCGGCGCGCGCCCGGCCGATGCTGGCTACCGACACATCTTCGACCATGATGTGCGGCGCCAGCACGATGGCACCCGCTACACGCTGCGGAAAGTGCGCCACATGCAGCAGCGCAATCGAACCCCCATCGCTGTGGCCAAACATCCACGGCGGCTCGGCCAGCGTGTCGATGCCCAGCGCCGTCAGCACCGCAGGCAACACCTCCTCGGCTTGACGGTGCATGAAGTCCAGGCCCCAGGCTTCATCGGGCGCACGCGGCGTCGAGCGGCCATAGCCGGGGCGTGAATAGACCAGCCCGCGCCAGCCGATCGAATCACACAGCTGCTGCGGAAAATCGCGCCACATCGAGACCGAGCCCAGGCCCTCGTGCAGAAAGACGATCAGGGGACGATCGCGCCGCTGCTCGCCGAGCAGTCGGTATTCGATGCGGATGTGCCTGCCACGCCAGTCGATCTCGACGAATGCGCTCATGTCACGAATTCAGTGGATTGAAGACTGAATTCTGCGCCGCGCCGGGCGGTCTACGAAATGGCTGTTGTCCGACGCCAGTGTCTGGCAGATGGCGGTTCAGTGGGTTTCATTCCACTCTAAAGGCGCGCGCCATCGGGATGCGAGGTGATCGAAGCCAATCAGGCCACGCTGCGCGAGCCTCAAACCTGGAGGAGCCCGACCATGAGCGAACACAAGATCGCCAGCCTTTACCGCATGGTGATGCCCGAACACGTCTGCCCGTATGGCCTGAAATCGATGGGTCTGCTCGAGCGCGAGCGCTATGCGGTCGAGGATCATCACCTGACAACGCGCGACGAGACCGATGACTTCAAGGAGAAGCACGCCGTTGAGCAGACCTTCATCGGCGAGCGGCGAATCGGTGGCTACGATGAACTGCGCGAATTCTTCGGTCAGACCGTTGACGATCCGGATGCCACCTCGTACCAGTGGGCTTTCCATTCTCCCTGGCCCCGAACTTGCGGGCAGTCCGGGCATGATCAGAACCAACGGACAGGCGAGCACAACACCAGTGCATACGGTCGTTCATTCCTCATTGCGCTGCACCGCGCATTCCGCTGCCAATCGGCGGCGCGCACGAGAGCTGGTGTGGCGTTGGGTCAGGTCGAAATGGCCGCGGCTCGCACCGTTGGCCATCGATGCCGCCCGGGATCCGTTCGAGCGTGCAGCGGCGGGACAGGAACTCGTTGCTGCCACATCGGCAGATGGCCGCAGCTGGCGGCTGGCGATCGCCCACACCAGCGACCGTGGCGGCCGCACCTGGCTGACGGATGTGCTGGTCGCTGACACCGCCGACGCCGACGTCCTGACCGTCCAGATCTCCTGGACTGGTCATGTCGAAGGTCCGCTGGTCGTCGCACCGCCGCGGCTGCTCGGCTTGTGGGCCGAAAACCTCGACATCGACGACGACGGCGTCGCCGTCATCGGCGAGCCGCGCCCGGTAGACGACCGACAACAGGTCGAGGCGTTCTGCGGTCACGTGTTGTCCGAAGCGCGTGCGCTGCCGGTCATCGCTCTGGCGCACGGCGAACGATCACGCTATTTCGGCGTCGACCCGCGCGCCCTGGCCGAGTCACTCAGCGGCTTGGCACATGTCGCCTGCCTGTCACCGACCGGCGCCAGCATCGCCTGCGAGCGCCTCGGCAGCAACCTCGGCCCCGACAGCGGCGCTGCGCGCATCTATGCGCGGGGTTTCACGGACCGCGCAACACCCGACGCCCATCCCCTGCTCAGACCCGCCCGACCCCGTAGCGGAACCCCGTCCGAAGCGCCCGGATCGTTCAGGAGGCGGTTGATCCAGCGGATTTGCGCGGTGAGTGTGGATGGGGTTGGGGTGGGGAGGCAGAGCCCGGTGTGAGCGCGGAGCGGGACGCATTTGATCATTGACAGCGGGCGTCCCCAGGTGCACTGCCGCGGCTCGGGTTGGGCACAGGTCCCTGATTTGACTTACTATGTAAGCCAATACATGATGAAACCCGATTGCTCAGGGCAAGATCCACCATGTCGATTCTTGTAGTCTCCTCGAAGGGGCAGATCGTGTTGCCCGCCGACTTGCGGCGCCGGCTCGGGATGGGTGCAGGCGCCCGAATCGAGGTAGTAGAAGAATCGGACGGCTTGAAGCTGCGCGTAGTACGTTCGGTCGCGACGGTCGACATGAGCAGCATGGCGGGTCTGGTCAAGGCGCCAGCGCGCGGTGTTCCCCGTCGCCTGGAGGATTTCGACCCCGCTTCGCTGCTGAAGCGTTTGCGGCGCAACCAGCCATGAGGGCCCTGGATACCAACGTTCTGGCGCGGTTCTTCGTCGATGATGCCGACGATGCACAGGCCGCCAAGCAGCGGCCCGCTGCCGTTGCAGCACTCGCCGAACGATCGTTCGTCTCGGTGACCGTGTTGCTCGAACTGGAGTGGGTCATGCGAGGGTTCTATGAGCTGCCAAGCAGGGACATCTCGCGCGTGCTGCGCGCGCTAGCGGGCATCGAGCACATCACGCTCGAAGATCGCGACGCGGTTCTGGCGGCGATCGATGCGTTCGGCAAAGGTCTCGATTTCGCTGATGCGCTCCACCTGGCGCGCAGTTCGCGTGTTTCCGGATTCGCGACGTTCGACCAACGTCTGGCGAAGCGGGCAAAGGCTCTCGCGTTGACGCCGCCGGTGGAGTTGCTGGCCTGAAGCGACTTCGCACCGACTGCGGCTGGGAGTGGAAATTGCACGGCCAGAAGGTCAATGCCGTCAGCGCTCGCGCGAGCAGCGCACGCGTTGTGCGCATCAGCAGGAAGAGATGGCAGCGCAAGGCCCACACGCCAAGGGCAGATGCCACACCGACGCTGGCCACCATCACCAGCGGGCTGCCGTCGGGCTGCGAGAAAAAGGCCTCCATCGCACCCGCCACCGCCACGGCAAACAGCACCACCAGCACCAAGTGTGAATGGCCAGTGAGCACTGGCGCTCGTACCACTTGCGAAAACCTTGACGCTGCATGGACTGCGGAACGGCCATGGATCACCCGGGTTGCCGGGTCATGCTATCGCTGCGCCACAGAACGTGCTGGGCAGCACGACGCGCGCCGGGCCCGCGCTGCGCGCCAACCCGGACGACGCCGGCTCAGGCCCCCAGCCAGCGCCGCGCGGCCGCCACGCGCTGCAGCGCGTCGATGTCGGCGCGGCCCCCGGTTTCCTTCAGCGCCAGCGGCCACAGGCACGACAGCAACTCGGCCGTGGCCAGCGCATCGGCCGCGGCCTGGTGGCGCGCCAGGCAACGGATGCCGTAGGCCTGCAGCCAGTGGTCCAGCGCCTTGCCTGGCACGTCACGGCGCAGCACTGGTGCCAGTTCGGCCAGATCGAGCCACTGGCGGCGCTGTACCTGCAACCCCTGCTCGCGCTCGGCGCGCTCGAGAAGGTGGCGGTCGAAGTTGACGTGGTAGCCGACGAGCGGCGCACCGTCGGCATAGGCCCTGAAGGCCTGCAGGGCCGCCGCGGGCGCCACGCCCGCCTGCTGCGCACCGACGCCGATGCCGTGCACGAGGATGTTGGCCTTGTCAGGCGCCGTCTCCGGCGCCGGCTGCTGCAGCAGCATCTCGAAGCTGTCGGCCGGCACGATGTGCAACTGCGTGCCGCGCAGGTGCACGGCCACGGCAGCGATGCAGAGCAGGCGGTCGCGCTCGGGGTCCAGGCCGCTGCTCTCGGCATCCATCACCACCCAGCGCCTGCCGTCGGCGGCACCGGGGCGTCGGCTCGTCCAGCGGCGCAGGGACTCGAACATTCAGTGCAGGAAGTCCATCTCCAGCCGCTGCTGCAGACGCCGCGTCACGCGCACCGCCTCCTTCAGCACGCGGCGGTCGATGTCGTTCAGCGTCTTCACATCGACGCGGTTGGCGGCATCGCCCCGAGCGCCGTCAGCGCCGTCAGCGCCTTCAGCACCCGGCGCACCAGGCCCCAGCTGCACGCGCAGGCGCAGCATCTGCAGGAACTCGAAGGCGCCAACCCAGGCCTCGGCCTCCGGCGGCGCCACGCGCAGGCCAGGCGCCGCGGCCTCGAGCCGCGCGCGAGTCCCCAGCAAGGGCAGGCCCTGCGCCAGCGCAAACAGGCGTGCGGCATCGACGAAGATCGCGGTGCCCTGCAACTTCAGGTCGAACCATTCGTGGCCGCCTTCGTCCTGCGTGGCCAGCGCGCCGCGCCAGTTCAAGGCCGCGCCACGGCGCAGTGCGTTCTCCACCATCAGGCGCATGAAGCGCGGCACCTGCGCGGCCTCGCGTGCCGGCATCGCGGCCAGCTCCTCGGCCAGCGCTGTGCGGCCGCACAGCGGGCGCAGGTCGAAGAAGATGCTCGCCTTCAGCAGGTCTTCTGGTTCGCCGTGGCGCATCCAGTGCGCAAAGCGCTGCTGCCATTCGGCCACCGACAGGCAGCAGGCGGCGTTGCCGGCCATGATGCCGCCCTTGCACAGCGGGTAGCCGGCAGCGTCGAGCGCCTCGTTCACCTCTTGCCCGAAAGCCAGCCAGCGTGCCCGGTCGGCGTCGGGGTCGATGCTGTCGAAGATGAGGCCGTTGTCCTGGTCGGTGGCCACGGTCTGTTCGCCCCGGCCCTCGGAGCCGAAGGCCAGCCAGCAGGCGCGGGCGAGGTCGATGCCGCGACGCGCAGCCACCAACTGCACCAGGCGCTCGGTGAGCACGTCGTTGAGATGGCTCACCAGCTCGGTAAGCTGGCGTGCCCGCACGCCCTGGCCCAGCAGCTGGAGCGCGAACTGGCGGATCTGCGCCGCCAGCACGCGCAGCGTGGCTTCGTCGGCCGCGGCGCGGATCTGCGTGCTCAGCTGCTTCAGCGACAGGCGCTGCAGCGCGAAGAGGTCGCGCTCGCTGACGACGTTCACCAACCGCCCGCCCTCGGTCACGGGCACATGGCGCACGCCGTGGCGCGTCATCAGCAGCGCGGCGTCCAGCAATGTGCGCTCGGCATCCAGGCTGTGCACGGGCGCCGTCATCACCTGTGCCAGCGGCGTATGCAGCGGCAGTTGCGGCAAGGTCACGCGGCCCAGGATGTCGTGCCGCGTCAGGATGCCCAGCGGTGCCATGGCGTCATCGACCACCATCACCGAACCGACGCGCCGCTCGTGTATCTGCGCCAGCGCCTCGGCCAGCGGCGTGGCCGGGCCGCAGGCCAGCGGCTGCTTGCGCGGCAACGTGGCCAGGCGCGCTTCCAGCGCCTGCGCCGCCAGGGTCTGCGAGGCCCAGTCCGCCTGCACCGCGCGGCGCGAAAGCTCGAGGTAATGCGCCGTGCGGCGCTGCAGGAAGCCGGCAAAGGGCGGGCTCGCCGCCGCCAGCCGCTGCACTTCTTCGGCAGGCAGGGCCAGGCTGAAGCAGTCGGCATGCGCGGTGTAGGTGCTGGTGACGGCACGCCCGGCCAGCACCGCCCCGACGGGAAACATGTCGCCGGCAACGAACTCGAAGGGTTCCGCGCTGCCACCGGCCGCGCCGCTGGCCCCGGTGACCGTGCCCTGTCGCAACAACCACAGCGTGCGCGCAGCGCCGCTCTGCGGGCCCCACACGAGTTCGCCCGGCGCGTGATAGACCTGCGTCGCGGCGAGGACGAATTGCGCCACGTGCTCGGGCGCCATCTGCGCGAAGGGAGCGTGGTGCGCCAGCTCGACGCGCAGTTCACCCACCAGGTTGGGCGACGGGGTGCCGGTGGCTGCCGATGCGGTCAGTGCCAAGGCGGGGCCTTTGCGAAACGTGCCCGTGCGAAAGGTCGGGCCGCAAGCTTGTTCTCACGGGCCAGTATCTCAGGCAGACGACCAA
>JANNNE010000137.1:0-5047 GCA_031398385.1 Ideonella sp. | reverse complement strand
GATGCCCTGGGCGAACAGGCCGGCGTAGACGCGGTCGAGCGCGATTGCCTGGCGCCCGATGTGGAAGATGCGGCGGGTCAGCCAGAAGAAGGCGACGATCACGCAGGCGACCCCGACGAAACCGAGTTCCTCGCCGATCACCGCGAGCAGGAAATCGGTGTGCGCCTCGGGCAGGTAATGCAGCTTCTCGACGCTGCCACCGAGCCCTTGGCCGAACAACTCGCCGCGGCCGAAGGCGATCAGCGAGTGCGACAACTGGTAGGCCTTGCCCAGCGTGTAGCGTTCGTCCCAGGGATCCAGGTAGGCGAAGATCCGTTCGCGGCGCCATTCGCTGGTGGTGATCATCAGCGCGAAGGCACTCACCAGCACCGCGCTGATCAGCAGGAACATGCGGCCGTTGACGCCGCCCAGGAACAGGATGCCCATCGCGATGGTCGCGATCACCATGAAGGCGACCATGTCGGGTTCAGCCACCAGCATCAGCCCCACCAGCGCCACCGCGAAGGCCATCGGCAGCACCGCGCGCAGAAAGTGCTCCTTCACGTCCATCTTGCGGACCATGTAGCCGGCGGCATACATCGCCATCGCCAGCTTCGCCAGTTCGGAAGGCTGGAAGTTGATGACACCCAGCGCAATCCAGCGCCGCGCCCCGTTGACGCCCTTGCCGATGAACGGCACCAGCACCAGCGCCAGCAGCACCAGTACCGCAACGAACAGCCACGGCGCCGACTTTTCCCAGAAGGCGATCGGAACCTGGACCACGACCACGCCGGCCAGCGCGGCGATCAGCAACGACAACAGGTGACGGGTCAGGAAATGGCTGTGCTGGTAGCGCGCGAAGCGCGGGTTGTCCGGCAACGCGATCGAGGCACTGAAGACCATCACCAGGCCCAGGCCGAGCAGCGCCAGCGCCACCCACAACAAGGCCTGATCGAAGCCGAGCAGCTTGGGCGGCTGCCCGCGGCCGACCTGTACCCAGTCGCGGATCGGCACCGCCACCGCTTCGCCCGGCGTGGCTGCCTTGGCCCAGCCGAAACGTGTCAGCCAGGCTTTCATGTCAGCACCTCGCCGAGGTCGGCGGCCAGCGCCTGCACCGATTGCACGAAGCTTTCGCCGCGATGGCCATAGTTGCGGAACATGTCGAGGCTGGCACAGGCCGGACTCAGCAGCACCGCGTCACCCGGCTGCGCCTGCTCGAAACTCCAGCGCGTCGCCGCATCGAGCGTCGGATGACGCTGCAAGGGCAGCAGCGCACCACCGACACCCGCATCCGAGTCATTCGCGGCATGGGTCAGCGGCAACAGCGCGGTCTCGATGGCAGCGGCATCGCGGCCGAGGGTCGCGACGGCGCGGGCGTGGCGGCGCAGCGGCGCCAGCAATGGGGTGAAGTCCTGGCCCTTGCCGTCACCGCCGAGAATCAGCACCAGCCGCGACGGCGTGCGGTCGCTGCCCAGCCCGTCGATTGCCGCGACGGTGGCGCCGACATTGGTTCCCTTGCTGTCGTCGAAGGCATCGACCCCGCCGATGCTGGCGACGAACTGCAGCCGATGCGGCTCGCCCCCGTAGTCGCGCAGTGCATGCAGCATCGGCGCCAGCGCGCAGCCGACCGCCTCGGCCAGCGCCAGCGCAGCCAGCGCGTTGGCCGCGTTGTGCCGGCCGCGTACGCGCAGCGCGTCGGCGGGCATCATGCGCTGGATAAACAGTTCTTCTTCGACCGCCGCTGCGCCGCGTCGGCCGCGCTGCAGCGTTTCGTCGGCGTCCTGCGCACGCACCAGCCAGACGATGCCGTTCTCGCTGACCAGTCCAAAATCGCCCGGCTGGCGCGGCGCGTCCAGCCCGAAACGGATCACGCGGCGCTGCAGCGGCCGCGGTGCCCGACCCTTGGCCACCAGTGGCGCCGGAACCATCGCCTCGACGAGCGCGTCGTCTCGATTGACGATCATCACCGTCTTGCCGGTTGCCGGACCGTAGATGCCGGCCTTGGCGCCGATATAGGCCGCCATGCGGCCGTGCCAGTCGAGGTGATCCTCGCTGATGTTGAGCACCGCGGCGGCATCGGGTTCGAAATCGGCAACCGCGTGCAGCTGGAAACTGCTGAGTTCGATGATCCAGATTTCGGGCAGCGCGGGCCGCGCGGCAGCCGGCTCGTGACCCGGCGCACCTCCCGGCTCTCCAATCGGCTCTCCCTCGGCGCTCGGAGCCGGATCGGCCGCATTGGCTTCGATCGCATCCAGCTGCTCCGCCAACGTCTGCAGCATCGTCGGCCCGATGTTGCCGGCCACCGCGACGCGTTTGCCGGTGGCCGCGATCAGCATCGCCGCCATCGCAGTGGTGGTGGTCTTGCCGTTGGTGCCGGTGATCGCGATCAGTTTCGGCGCGTAATCGCGCTGCGTCTTCAGATCGGCCAATGCGGCGACAAACAACTCGAGTTCGCCCTGCACCGCCACATCGGCGGCGTGTGCGGCGGCAAGCAGGCCTTCAATGCGTGAATCGCCGGGTGACAGCCCGGGACTCTTCAGCACGCGATCGACCCCGTCGAGCAACGCCGGATCGAGTGCGCCGTCGAGCAGCCTGACCTGAGGCAGCTGCTCGGCCAGCAGCCGCGCGTTCGGCAACTCGTCCGCAGCGCCGAGCCGGCTGTCCCAGACGCTGACCGATGCACCGGCGCGTACGCACCAGCGCACCATCGCCAGCCCGGACGAGCCGAGGCCCAGCACCAGCACGGAAGATTGAGCGAGCGGTTTCATCGCCGGTTCACCGAAGCTTCAGGCTGGCCAAGCCGATCAGGCACAGCAGCATCGTGATGATCCAGAAACGCACGACGACCTGCGTCTCGCCCCAGCCCGATTTCTCGAAATGATGGTGCAGCGGTGCCATCTTGAGAATGCGCCGTCCGGTGCCATAGCGCTTCTTGGTGAACTTGAACCAGGCCACCTGCACCATCACCGACAAGGCCTCGGCGACGAACACACCACCCATGATGCCGAGCACGATTTCCTGGCGCGTGATGACCGCGATGGTGCCGAGCGCGCCACCCAGCGAGAGCGCACCGACATCACCCATGAAGACCTGGGCCGGATGTGCGTTGAACCACAGGAAGGCCAGCCCGGCACCCGCCATCGCGGCGCAGAACACCAGCAGTTCGCCAGCGCCCGGGATATACGGAATCAGCAGGTAGCGGCTGAACACCGCGTTGCCGGTGACATAGGCAAAGACGCCGAGCGCCGAGCCCACCATCACCACCGGCATGATTGCCAGGCCGTCCAGCCCGTCGGTCAGATTGACCGCGTTGCTGGCGCCGACGATCACAAAATAGGTCAGCGTGATGAAGCCGAACACACCCAGCGGGTAACTGATGGTCTTGAAGAACGGCACGATCAGGTCAGCCTTTGGCGGCAACTCGTTCGAGAAACCGCTCTGCACCCAGCGAAAAAACAATTCGAGCACCCGCATGTTCGAGGTCTCGCTGACACTGAACGCGAGGTACAGCGCCGCCACCAGGCCGATCACCGACTGCCAGAAATATTTTTCCTTCGAGCTCATGCCGTCGGAGTTTTTCTTGACCACCTTGCGCCAGTCGTCGATCCAGCCGATGGCGCCGAACCCTACCGTCACCACCATCACGATCCAGACGAAGCGGTTGCTCCAGTCGAACCACAACAGCGTCGATACGCCGATGCCGATCAGGATCAGCACGCCGCCCATGGTCGGTGTGCCGCTCTTGACCAGATGCGTCTGCATCGCGTAGTCGCGCACCGGCTGGCCGATCTTCAGGTGCTGCAGCCTGCGGATCACCCAGGGGCCGAACGCCAGCCCGATCAGCATCGCCGTCAACGCGGCCATCACGGCGCGGAAGGTCAGGTACTGGAAGACACGGAAGAAGCCGAACTCCGGCGACACGGTCTGCAACCACTCGGCCAGACTAAGCAGCATGCCGGTCTCCGGTCGAATCAACGGCAGACGACGGCTCGCCGAGCATCCGCAGCGCTGCGACCACCCGCTCCATCTTCATGAAGCGTGATCCCTTGACGACGATCGAAGCGGCCGCCGGCGCCTGCGCCAGCGCGGCCAGCAGGTCGTCGACCGACGAGAAGTGGCGAGCACCGGCAAAGGCGGCGGCGGCGTCGGCACTGGCGGCGCCGGCGGTCCACATCGCGTCGAGCTGCAACGCGGCGGCATGGGCTCCGACCTCGGCGTGAAACGCAGGCCCCTGATCGCCGACCTCGCCCATGTCACCGAGCACCAGCCAGCGCGGCGCCGGCATGCTGGCCAACACGTCGATCGCGGCCCGCACCGAGTCCGGGTTGGCGTTGTAGCTGTCGTCGATCAGGGCAACCGATTGGTCCTTGATCGACACGGTGTGCATCTGCGAGCGCCCGCTGACGGCAACGAAGCTCTCGAGGCCGCTGCCGATCGCCTCGAGCGGGCAGCCGGCAGCCAAGGCACAGCTCATCGCGGCCAGCGCGTTGTGCACATTGTGGCGGCCGGCCAGCGCCAGCCGGATCGTCGCCGAACCTGTTGGCGTCTGCACGGCAAGCCGCCAATGATCACCCTGCCATGACGCGCCGGCACTGACATCGGCCTCGCCATCGAGTGCAAAAGTCAGGCAGCGTCGATGTGCGGCCAGGCCACGCCAGATGTGGGCATAGGCATCCTGCGCCGGAAAAACTGCCACGCCATTGGCCGGCAGCGCTTCGATGACGCTGCCGTTTTCACGTGCCACCGCCTCTACGCTGGCCATGAATTCCTGGTGTTCACGTTGCGCGTTATTGACCAGCGCCACCGTCGGCGCCGCCATCGCGGCGAGCTGGGCGATCTCGCCCGGGTGGTTCATCCCCAGCTCGAGCACCGCGACGCGGTGCTGTTCGCGCAGGCGCAGCAAGGTCAGCGGCACACCGATGTCGTTGTTGAAATTGCCTGAGGTGGCGAGCGAGCCATCGCCACACCAGGCGCGCAGGATGCTGGCCAGCATCTGCGTCACCGTGGTCTTGCCATTGCTGCCGGTCACCGCGATCAGCGGCAGGAACAGGCGTCGGCGCCACGCGGC